>JAFLTC010000026.1 GCA_022510615.1 Lachnospiraceae bacterium
GTCAGTAGCGGCTACTACGATGATAGCACCGTCCATCTGGGCAGCACCTGTTACCATGTTCTTTACATAGTCGGCGTGTCCCGGGCAGTCTACGTGTGCGTAGTGGCGGTTGGCAGTCTGATATTCAACGTGTGCAGTGTTGATTGTGATACCACGTTCTTTCTCTTCCGGAGCGTTGTCGATGGAGTCGAATGAACGGATTTCTGAAAGACCCTGCTCTGCAAGCACTTTTGTAATCGCAGCTGTCAAAGTGGTCTTACCATGGTCTACGTGTCCGATGGTACCAATGTTACAATGCGGTTTGCTTCTTACATACTTTTCCTTAGCCATTTCTAAATGTCCTCCTAACATTTTTAATATAATTTTTATTTAGAAACTTTTGCCAATATAGCACCATTATAGGGGAAACCTGGCAAAAATGCAAGCCCCCTTTTTATCTTTGGGCAAATCTATTTGCCGTTTTTCTGATCAAGCACTTTGTCCTGAACATTCTTCGGGCATTTTTCATATCTCTCAAAGAACATGGAGTAGTTACCACGTCCCTGTGTGGTAGAACGAAGTTCAGTGGAATAACCAAACATCTCTGCCAGCGGAACAAAGGCTCTGACGATTTTACCACCGCCAATATCATCCATACCTTCAATCTGTCCGCGCTTCGCATTCAGACTTCCGATTACATCACCCATGTATTCCTCCGGCATGGTTACCTCGACCTTCATAATCGGCTCAAGCAGTACGGCATCGCCCTTCTGCATCGCTTCCTTGAAGGCCATGGAACCGGCAATGTGGAATGCCATTTCACTGGAGTCCACTTCGTGGTAGGTACCGTCGTAGCAGTTTGCATGAACACCGAGTACCGGGAAGCCTGCCAGGATACCGGACTGAGCCGCCTCCTGAATACCTTCATCTACTGCCGGGATGTATTCCTTCGGAATCGCACCACCGACTACGGTGGACTCAAACTCATAGGTGGTCTCGCCGTTCGGGTCAATCGGTGTGAAGCGTACACGGCAGTGACCATACTGACCACGACCACCGGACTGCTTCGCATACTTACTGTCAACTTCAACTTCCTTCGTAAATGTCTCTTTGTAAGCAACCTGAGGAGCACCTACATTTGCCTCTACGTTGAACTCACGGAGCAGACGGTCTACGATAACCTCCAAATGAAGCTCGCCCATTCCGGCAATAATTGTCTGGCCTGTCTCCTGATCCGTGTGAGCACGGAAGGTAGGGTCTTCCTCAGCCAGTTTGGAAAGGGCCTCACCCATTTTACCCTGGTCGTTCTTCGTCTTCGGCTCAATTGCCAGCTCGATAACCGGCTCAGGGAATTCCATAGACTCAAGAATTACCGGGCTCTTCTCATCACAGATTGTATCACCTGTTGTTGTTAATTTAAAACCAACGGCGGCAGCAATATCTCCGGAATATACCTTATCCAGCTCGCTACGCTTGTTGGCGTGCATCTGCAGAATACGTCCTACACGCTCTTTCTTTCCTTTTGTTGCATTCAGTACATAAGAACCGGAGTTCAATGTACCGGAATACACGCGGAAGAACGCAAGCTTTCCTACGAACGGGTCGGACATAATTTTAAATGCCAGCGCAGAAAATGGTTCGTCATCTGAAGAACGACGGGTAACATCATTTCCCTCATCATCTACACCTGCGATGTCCGGAATGTCTGTTGGTGCCGGCATATACTCGATAACACCGTCTAACATTTTCTGAACACCTTTGTTTTTGTAAGCAGAACCACAGTATACCGGAACTGCCTCACAAGCGATGGTTCCTTTACGAAGTGCTTTCTTGAGATCATCAACAGATGGCTCTTCACCTTCCAGATACTGCATCATCAGATCATCATCCAAATCGCAGATTTTCTCTACAAGGTTTTCATGCCACTCTGCGGCAAGATCCTTCATGTCATCAGGAATCTCTGTAATCTCAATATCTTCGCCTTTATCATCTTTATAATAGTATGCTTCCATTTCAAACAAATCAATCAGACCAACAAAATCGTCCTCTTTTCCGATTGGAATCTGAACAGGAATTGCATTTTTTCCGAGACGGTCAATAATCGTCTGAACGGAATAGTAAAAATCTGCACCCATCTTATCCATCTTATTGATGAATGCCATACGTGGTACGTTATATGTGTCGGCCTGACGCCATACGTTCTCAGACTGTGGCTCAACACCTGCTTTCGCATCAAAGACACCTACTGCACCATCCAGTACACGCAGGGAACGCTCTACCTCTACAGTAAAGTCAACGTGTCCCGGGGTATCAATAATATTGATACGGTGTTCTAACGCACCCGGTTTCGCTTTGTGATGGTCTTCCAGCGTCCAGTGACAGGTAGTAGCAGCAGATGTAATGGTAATACCACGCTCCTGCTCCTGCTCCATCCAGTCCATGGTAGAAGCACCATCATGAGTCTCACCGATTTTATAATTGACACCGGTATAATACAAAATACGCTCTGTCAGTGTTGTCTTACCGGCATCGATATGAGCCATAATACCAATATTTCTGGTACGCTCTAATGGATATTCTCTTCCAGCCAAAGCTAGTTCCTCCTTTTTCCAAAATCAAATGCACAAAAGCATTACGCCCTCACTTCTACCAACGATAGTGAGCAAATGCGAAGCCTTTGCGGCAGTAAACTTCTCTCTTCTACCAGCGATAATGAGCAAAGGCTTTATTTGCCTCAGCCATCTTGTGCATATCTTCTTTCTTCTTTACAGATGAGCCGGTATTGTTGGCTGCATCCATAATCTCATTGGCAAGTCTCTCCTTCATGGTCTTTTCCCCTCTCGCACGGGAGTAGGTAGTCAACCAGCGAAGAGCCAGCGCCTGTCTGCGGTCAGGACGAACCTCGATAGGAACCTGATAAGTGGAACCACCGATACGTCTTGCCTTAACCTCAAGCTCAGGCATAACATTGTTCATTGCTTCATCAAATACTTCCAGAGCATCTTTGCCGGTTTTCTCAGCAACCTCTTCAAAGGCTCCGTAAACAATTTTCTGAGCAACGCCCTTTTTACCATCCAGCATAATATTGTTAATCAGTTTTGTAACAATCTTATTTTTGTAAACTGGATCTGCCAATACATCTCTTTTCTGAATATGTCCTTTACGTGGCACGTTACTTCCCTCCTTAATAAATATTAATTCACAGGTACTCACGACTTGTGTCCGCACCAGCTTAAATCTTGCTTACTCTCATTACATAATATATAGATAAGATGCAAAAATTAATCCGGTACTTTTGGAATTAGTAATTTCAGCAATTACCGAAAATTCATGTTCAATTTTCCAGCAAATAATAATTACTTGCTTGCTTTCGGTCTCTTAGCACCATACTTGGAACGGGCCTGCTTTCTGTTCGCAACACCGGCTGTATCCAATGTACCACGGATAATGTGGTATCTGGTACCAGGAAGGTCCTTAACACGTCCACCACGAATCATAACAACGCTATGCTCCTGAAGGTTATGACCTTCGCCCGGAATATAACTTGTTACCTCGATACCGTTGGAAAGACGAACTCTGGCAATCTTACGAAGTGCTGAGTTAGGCTTCTTCGGTGTAGCAGTACGAACAACTGTGCAAACACCACGCTTCTGTGGAGAGCTGGTATTTACAGACTTTTTCTTCAAAGAGTTGTAAGAGGACTGCAGTGCTGGAGAATTAGATTTCTTCGCAACCGATTTTCTTCCCTGCTTTACTAATTGGTTAAAAGTTGGCATTAATTTTCACCTCCTGTTTTTAAATTTATACATCCGTTTTCCACGCGATAACGCGCACGAACGCATGCTAAATCATTATATCGTGCGATTTTTCCTTTGTCAAGCTTTATTTCATATAATTGGAAAATTAAAATTTTTCAAAATGATAGGCAGTGGATTATACGTCTGTATAAACATTAAAACCGGACTCTGTTTTACATACTCCGCCACGTTCCGGCACCACTGCATCTCCTGAAAGGCACCGACAGCTAACAGCACGACCCAGACAAGCAAAAGACCGCAGACAAGTCCGAGCAGGGCGCCGCCAAACTTATTGATTTTATTGACCACCGGAATATAATCGATGATTTTTAACAGGTTTGCCACCACCGAAAGTCCCACTCCCGCAATAACCAGTGCCGCTAAAAAAGCAATGCCCTCCTTTGCCACCACATCAGAGGGAATAAGTGGCATAAGAAGCGGCACTAAAACCATTGTCACAACAATCATCAGCACAAACCGTACCATGGAATACACCTTTAACACCAGTCCCTTTGTCGCCCCGTCAAACACACTTAAAAGCACCAGACCCAGAGCAACACATTCCGCTATCCTCGCTTCCATTCCCGTACCTTCCTTTCCGCAGCCGTTGTTTCATCAGCTGACCGACAGCTTTATCGTTTTTATCTCAGACGCATCAATGAGCGTGTAAAGGTTTTCATTTTCCGTCGGAAAAATGGCATCTATCTCTTCCTCAAACTCACAATTAAATTTTTCCCTTCCGTTTGTTCTCATGATATAACAGTTATAATTGGAATAAAAAACAATTTCTTCCCCATAAATTTTCATTTCGGCATAATCATAGGAAATATCCCGCTTAAGTTCCTCTTTTCCTTTCAGGTTATACAAATACAATTTCTGTTTCTTATTATCACCGGCCGTCTCTGTCACCACTCCAATATATTTATCACTGTAGGCCATGCTCCGGATTTCCTCTTCTTTACCAAAGTCCTTTTCTGCTAAAAGCTCCGGCTGCTTCATCCGGGTAAACAGACGAAAGCCGGTTTCATAAAAGACCGCCACCTCGTCATCCCCTACAAACTCCACCGCGGAAATCATACTTTCACCAAAGGACTTTCCGCCCACCAGTGTATTTTTATCCTGACCTACCTCGGTAAAGTTATAAAAGCTGACCTTATTTTCCACCGTATTGCCGGAAATGGTCATATGGGAAGTGACCACACTTTTTCCGTCCGGCGATATGTCAAAGTCCAGAGGATACCCTTCCTCACTGACATTTGTCGGAATCTCCACTAAAAGGTTTTCTGTACTACCGTAAGGATTATAAATACTTAGTACATTGGAATCGCTGTCCTGTAAAAGGGCAGCCACCACACCCTGTCCCGCCACCTTAGCACGGACAATGGGCAGTGTCGTTTCCATGCTTGTTCCCTCGTCCTTTCCATTGTACACATAAAACTGTTTCCCCATGACATCTGCTGTCACAATATAATCCCCACAGATATCCAACTGTGGCTGTTTCATCTCATAGCCGCCATTCCACAGACTTTTCCCCTTAGTATCCAGCCCGCTGATACCGCTTCGGCTGTATTTGAGCATTTCCTTCTTATAATACATATAATTTACATTATTGCTGTCGCTGCGTTTTACCGCAGACTCCACCTCATAACCGTAAAAACACCGATTATTGAAATAATAGGAGAGAAGTACCAGTGCTCCCACGCCAAGGACAATAAACAGGGCCACGATACCTATCATTTTATTCGTTTTTTTTCTGTCGGAATCATCGCTCTTTCTTCCTCTGCCGATCGAAACTAAATCTGCCACCGTTTTCCCTCCTCTTTGGTTTCAGCCATAAACTTTCTTTAGTATAACACACTGCTCTTTTATTTGGCAACCGGACTTTGGCTCGCCGGAACTGCCCCTGCACCGGAAGCGGCGGGAGCGACAGGGGCAGCAGAGGCCGACGTAGCAGAAAAGGAAGCAGGTACACCGGTGGCCGCAGCGGAAGACTCTGGCGGTGCCGTTACCCGGACCAGATTGCTTCCCATCGTTTCCACCATTGTTGTATTACTGTTTGCCGGCCCCCCCATGGCTAACTCCTGCAATGACTGAAGCTGTTCTTTCACCTGATTTAACGTATTCTGATTTTTCAATGCTGCTGCCCCAATCAAAATCGCAATTAACCCCACCATTACTCCCAGACTATACCCGATCCGGTTTTCCTTCCGTTTGTGTTTCTGTCTGCTCTTTTCCTTTTCCTCCATAATTCCCCGGATGTTCCGGATAACCCGGTCATCCTCCTGCTCTACAATATGTACATGCCGATTTGCTTCCTTTTCCATATAATGAAGCATTTCCGGATTTTTTTCATAATAAATATAGTAGCCCCTCTGTTTCTCAAATTGTCCGGTCCGGTACAGAAAAAAACTATCCTCTTTTTCTGTTTCTTCATATAAATATAATACTTTGTCCCGGTGCTGGAAATTTTGTTTGTGAATTTCCAGCAAACGGGAAGCATCCTTTACGGAAAAGCCCCGGCAGGAATAGAACCAGCCGATAATTTCCAAATCCGTAAAATTTTCTTTAATCTCTGTGTAAATACGGTTCCATATATCCTGGGAAAGGGCAGGGCTTGTCCGGGAAGCAAAGTTTGGAATTTCTACAATTCCCGATACCTGATATATCTTTTCCTGGTTATACAAAAAGGTATTTCCCAAAAGAACTGCTGCCTTTTCCATTCCCTGTCCACCCTCTGCCAGCTGTTTGGCAAACCGTACGACATAGTCCTCCATATAAATTTTTCCACGCCCAGGCACATCGCCTATCTGTCTGACACTTTTTGGTTTCGTCCACTGCATAATTATCCTCCATTCTGCACCGGATTCCGATGCCTTCTTCACTGCTTTGCCCCTTACTATAACATAGGGTCCTTGCTGATTTTGTCGATTCTTATGCAGAAAACATATTTTTTATGGAAAATCTGTTTTGTTTTTCGGGTTAAAAAATGAAAATATGAGAATACTTTTTATAGCACTCAATATCGATAACAGAAAGGCAGATAAATTATGATTCAGTATTTTAATCCGGGTGAAACAAAGTCCCTTTATGACTTTACTACCTCTTTCCGAAATTTATTAGAAAAATGTAATTATGAAAATAAAGAAATCGTTCTCATTTGCATCGGTTCCGACCGTGCCACCGGAGACTGTCTGGGACCTATCATCGGGCACAAGCTCCGGATTCACGAACGGCGCTTCAGACAAAAAGGTTTCCATGTTTATGGCACATTGGAAAAACCGATCCATGCCAAAAATCTGGAAACCATGGTCACTTTTATTCAGTTATATCATCCCGATGCGCTGGTCATCGCCATTGACGCCTCTTTAGGAACTGCCGCCCATGTCGGTTATGTCACATTGGGCGAGGGATCTCTGTGCCCCGGCATCGGTGTCGATAAAAATCTCCCCTCGGTGGGCGACATTTTTATTACCGGCATCGTCAACCTGTCCGGTTTTGGCGGGCAGATGCTTTTACAGACCACACATTTGAATCTCGTGATGCAGTTAGCGGATTTCATTTCCTTAGGCATCTACCGCTGTCTGTGGGAATCAAAGTTCCGTCCTGCCCTCCAGCGCGCGGAATAATGTCATTTCGTCGATAAATTCCAGTGCTCCTCCCACCGGAACACCACTGGCAATTCTCGTTACACGGATTCCCGCCTGTTTCACATATTTACTAATCCAGAGAGCTGTCGCTTCGCCCTCCACTGTTGAGTTTGTTGCTACGATAACTTCGTTCACATCCTCTTTCTGGAGACGCTGCATCAGCTCCTTTAATTTTAAATTTTCCGGCTGCACGCCCACCATGGGATTTACCGCACCATGCAGAACATGGTATACTCCCCGGTACTGCCCTGTCTTTTCATAGGCAGCCAGATCACTGGGCTCCTCCACTACCATGATAGTGGAAAAATCCCGTTTCGGATTCCCACATACAGGGCAAAGATCCTTGTCTGTCAGATTAAAACATTTCTTGCAAAAACAAATTTTTTGCTTCGCCCTCAAAATACTCTCCGCCAGATGTTCCACCCGTTTCTCCGGCAGGTTCAAAATATGAAATGCCAGCCTCTGGGCAGACTTCGGACCGATATTCGGCAGACTTGCCAGTTCTTCAATCAGATTATTTATCGATTCACTGTAATAATTCATCAGAATGGAAAGCCTCCGCCCAGATTAAGCCCTCCCGTCAGTGCCTCCATAGATTTTGCACTGTCTTCCTCCAGCTGTCTGAGAGCCTCGTTTGTCGCCGCCACAATTAAATCCTCTAACATTTCAATGTCATCCGGATCCACTACCTCTTCCGACAGCTTTACCGAAAGAACCTCTTTTTTTCCGGAAACCTGTACGGTCACGGCACCGCCTCCGGCGGAAGCCTCGTACACCTTTTCCTCCATTTCTTTCTGGGTCTGTTCCATCTGACGCTGCATCTTCTGTGCCTGCTTCATCAGATTATTCATGTTTCCCGGCATTCCTCCACCCGGAAATCCTCCGCCACGTCTTGCCATGTTATACCATCCTTTCTTTCCACATCATTTTATATGACTAATCCATCATTTCAATCTCTACATTTTTTATTATATTCCGAAGCTCCGGTAATGCGTTAAATTCCTGTCTGCTTTCTACATAACGGATATCTAACTGTATTTCTTTTCCCGTCAAATTCCCTGCTGCCTCGATTAACTCCTGCTGCTTTTCTTCCTTTTTAAAATATTCTGCCGTCGTGGATTGAGAAAAAGCTAAAATCAGTTTTCCGCTATCCGACACAGACAACACAACATCCTGAAGCATACTCTGGGACACCGGACTTAATTGTCGTAACACCTGTTTCCAGTTTGCCACCACGCCCTTTACATCCTCCGGCACTGCCTCCGGACGGATTTCTTTTTTCGGCACAGCTTCTCCTGCTGCCTGCAATGCCTGTCCCGGCACCGGTGTTTGAAGGACCCCGGAAGCAATCCCCTCCTTCAGTTCTTCCTGAACCGCCTCCAGATTATGCACCCGGTTTAACAGCGATTCATAATCTTTTTCCATCTGCGGGCGGCAAAGCTTAATCAGCGCCACCTCTAACAGGACGCGTTTATTATTACCATATTTCATCTCATTTGCCAAATCTGACAAAATGCGAATATAACGAAATAGCATTTCTGTCTCTATTTCATCTGCATACTGATTTAACTCCTGTCTATTTTCCTCTGACATATCAATCAGCTGCCCGGCTTCTTTTGCCGTCTTTACTACAAGAAGGTTTCGCAGATACCAGACAAATTCATTGGTAAACTGGGTCAAATCCTTTCCCTGCTCAATCACCCGGCCGATTACCTCTATGACCTGCTCCACACTTCCCCGGACCAGAGCTTCCATTAATTCACTGTAAACTCTCTGGTCTACTGCTCCCAATACCTTCAGGACATTTTCATAGGTCAGTGTCTGTCCAAAGTAAAAGGAAATACACTGCTCCAAAAGGCTGAGACCATCCCGGAGTGCACCGTCTGCCTGTTTCGCAATATAAGTCAGGGCACGCTCCTCTGCCTCCACCCCCTCAGTATCTAAAAGCTCTTTTAACCGTCCGGCTATCGTTTCCACACCGATTCTTTTAAAATCATACCGCTGGCACCGGGACAAAATCGTCAGAGGGATTTTGTGCGCCTCTGTGGTCGCCAGAATAAAAATCAGATAGGACGGCGGTTCTTCCAGCGTCTTTAACAGAGCATTAAAGGCACTGGTGGAAAGCATATGAACCTCATCGATAATATAAACCTTATATTTTCCCTCTGCCGGCGAATACTGCACCTCATCAATGACCTGACGGATGTCGTCCACCCGGTTATTGGATGCCGCATCAATCTCCACCACATTCATGGAAGTCTGGTTTTCAATGGCGCGGCACATGGCACACTCTCCACAGGGACCATGCTCCGTCGGGTGTTCACAGTTTACCGCCTTGGCAAAAATTTTCGCCACCGTGGTCTTTCCCGTTCCCCTTGTGCCACAGAACAGATAGGCATGCCCCACACGGTCCGCCCGTATCTGATTCGCCAACGTCGTCACAATATGCTCCTGTCCTCTGACACTGGAAAAATCTCTGGGACGGTACTTCCGATACAACGCCTGATAAGACATAATTACCTCTCATCTCCAAAACTGATACCCAGACTCTTTGCTTCCTTTATAATAGAAGAATCCGGATCCACCATTTTTAGTTTTCCTGCCACTTCCCCCAGAGGAACCGGCACAATTTCATTATTTTTAAAGCCTACCATATAACCATACTTTTCTTTCAGAATCAACCGCGCTGCCGCCGCCCCCAGACGACTGGCAATCACCCGGTCATAGGCACAGGGGCTTCCGCCACGCTGGGTGTGTCCAGGCACGGTAATACGGATTTCCTGTCCGGTACGCTCTTCAATTTCCGCACCGATTTTATAAGAAACGCTTGGATACGGATTGTTTTTCAGCTTCGCCTTCAGCTCTTTTTTCGTCAGCTTAGCATCCTCTTTGGAAATCGCTCCCTCTGCCACTGCAAGAATGGAAAAACGTTTCCCCGCCTCGGTCCGCCTCTGAATCGCATGAATAACCGCATCAATATCATACGGAATTTCCGGCAGAAGTATAACATCTGCCCCCCCGGCAATACCGGCATGCAGTGTCAGCCATCCCACCTTATGTCCCATGACCTCCACAATAAATACACGCCCATGGGAATACGCCGTCGTGTGAATACAGTCAATCGCCGTGGTGGCAATATCTACCGCGCTCTGGAAACCAAAGGTCATGTCCGACCCCCAGATATCATTGTCAATGGTCTTCGGAAGGCTGACCACATTAAGTCCTTCCTCTCTCAGCATATTGGCTGACTTCTGGGTCCCGTTTCCGCCCAGAATCACCAAGCAGTCTAACTTCATTTTTTTATAGGTGTTTACCATGGCAAGAACCTTGTCCATACCATTGGCATCCGGTTTCCTCATATTTTTAAAAGGTTGGCGGGAGGAGCCTAGAATCGTTCCACCCTCCGTCAGAATACCGGAAAAATCTGACGGCTTCATCTTAATATATTTCTCGTACATAAGTCCTTTATAGCCTTCCAGAATACCGTATATCTCGATATCCGGATCCGCATTATAAAGGGTCTTTGCCACACCACGCATAGTGGCATTGAGTGCCTGACAGTCCCCACCACTGGTCAAAAAAGCTACTCTTTTCATGTTAAAACTCCTTCCTTTTGTGAATTCCCTATTGGATTCTTCATTATTTTACCCTATTTTTCATTTCATGGCAACCTAAATCATATACTTGAGTTTCCGCATTTTAAATTCCAATCTGCAACTTTCGTGTAAAAAGGACTTACCGCTAAAAGCGGTAATGTCAATAGGCACAGAAAAGCACATTGAAAATATATTTTTAGATGCTTTTTTGTGCCTATTCCCTCATCACATACTGTGATGAGGGCTTTTTACACGGTACAATAAAAAATGCGGAAACTCAAGTATAAACCAGTTGCATTTTCCCTACTAATATATTAAAATAAATATACTAGTGCGGAGAACTATGAAAATTTAATTATGAAAGGATGGTTTATAAAACATGATGACAAACAACATGCCAAAAACAAAAATCGGAATTGTTGCCGTAAGCCGTGACTGTTTCCCGGAGTCACTGTCCGTCAACAGAAGAAAAGCTTTGGTTGAGGCTTACCAGAAAAAATACGACGCAGCTGACATTTACGAGTGTCCAATCTGTATCGTAGAGAGCGAAATCCATATGGTGCAGGCTCTTGAAGATGTCAAGAAAAACGGATGTGATTCCCTCGTTGTATATCTTGGTAACTTTGGTCCTGAAATCGCCGAGACACTTCTTGCGAAACACTTTGACGGACCGGTTATGTTCTGTGCTGCTGCCGAAGAAACTTCCAAAGACGGCGGTCTGATTCAGGGGCGTGGCGATGCTTACTGCGGTATGCTGAACGCCAGCTACAACCTGAAATTAAGAAATGTAAAAGCATACATACCAGAGTATCCGGTTGGTACCGCTGAGGAATGCGCCGATATGATTCACGAATTCATTCCGATTGCACGTACCATCGTGGCTCTGAATGACTTAAAGATTATCAGCTTTGGTCCTCGTCCACTGAACTTCCTTGCTTGTAACGCTCCGATTAAGCAGCTTTACAACCTGAATGTGGAAATCGAAGAAAACTCCGAGCTGGATTTGTTTGAAGCATTTAATAACCACGCCGGTGATAAGAGAATTCCGGAAGTGGTTGCCGATATGGAAAAAGAACTGGGTGCCGGAAATAAAAAGCCGGAAATCCTCGAGAAACTGGCTCAGTACGAGCTGACACTGTTAGACTGGATTGAGGAGCATAAAGGCTACAGAAAATATGTTGCCCTTGCCGGAAAATGCTGGCCTGCATTCCAGACACAGTTTGGCTTTGTTCCTTGCTATGTAAACAGCCGTCTGACCGCCCGCGGTATTCCGGTATCCTGCGAGGTAGATATTTACGGATGCTTAAGTGAGTTCATTGGAACGGTAATCAGCCAGGATGCTGTTACCCTGTTGGATATTAACAACTCCGTTCCTTACGATATTTACGAGGAGGATATCAAAGGTAAATTTGATTACACCTCCACAGATGTATTCATGGGCTTCCACTGCGGAAATACCGCTTCCAGCAAGCTTTCTTTCTGTGAGATGAAGTATCAGATGATTATGGCAAGAAGCCTTCCGGTAGAGGTTACAAACGGAACTTTAGAGGGAGATATCGTTCCTGGCGATATTACTTTCTTCCGTCTGCAGAGTACATCCGATGCTAAGATTCGTGCTTACATCGCTAACGGTGAAGTTCTTCCGGTTGCTACACGTTCCTTTGGTTCTATCGGTATTTTTGCAATTCCGGAAATGGGACGTTTCTACCGTCACGTACTGATTGAGGGCAACTATCCTCATCACGGTGCGGTGGCATTCGGTCACTACGGAAAGACTCTGTATGAAGTATTTAAGTACATTGGTGTTCCGGTTGAGGAAATTGGTTTCAATCAGCCAAAGGGAATGCTTTATAAGACAGAGAATCCATTTAAGTAAAAAACAAACATATACGTTCACGGGAGCTGGCAGTAAATGCCAGACTTCCGGAGCGTTCACTTATTGGCGGCTCGCTTGCGGGTCGCTTTTCTAAAAACTATCAGGAGGTACATTATGTATTATATTGGCGTTGATTTAGGAACATCCGCAGTGAAATTACTGCTCATGGAGGGAAACGGAAACATCTGTAATATCGTTTCCAATGAATATCCGTTATCTTTCCCACAGCCTGGCTGGTCTGAGCAAAAACCGGAGGACTGGTGGGATGCTGTCGTAGATGGTATAAAAAAACTTGTTGATGGGTATGATTCTTCTCAGGTGGCCGGCATTAGCTTCGGCGGACAGATGCACGGTCTTGTCATTCTGGACAAAGATGACAACGTAATCCGTCCTGCCATTTTGTGGAATGACGGAAGAACAACAAAAGAGGTAAATTACCTGAACAATGAAATCGGCAAGGATAAATTATCCCAGTACACGGCTAATATTGCCTTTGCCGGCTTTACCGCACCGAAAATTCTCTGGGTAAAGGAAAATGAACCGGAGAATTTCGCAAAAATTGCAAAAATTATGCTGCCAAAGGATTACATTGCCTACAAAATGACCGGCGTTCACAGCTGTGACTACTCCGATGCTTCCGGAATGCTTCTTCTGGATGTAAAAAATAAATGCTGGTCCAAGGAAATGATGGAAATTTGTGATGTAAAAGAAGAACAGCTTCCAAAGCTCTTCGAGAGCTATGAGGTAACCGGCACACTGACACCGGAGGTGGCTGCCACTTTGGGACTGACTACCAATTGTAAAATTGCTGCCGGCGCCGGTGATAACGCTGCCGCAGCTGTCGGAACCGGAACTGTTGGCGATGGTGGATGCAATATTTCTCTGGGAACCTCGGGAACTATTTTTATTTCCAGCAAAGAGTTTGGTGTAGACCGTTTTAACGCTTTGCACTCTTTTGACCATGCAGACGGAAACTACCACCTCATGGGATGTATGCTCAGTGCTGCCTCCTGTAACAAATGGTGGATGGATGAAATTATCGGAACAAAGGATTACGGCAAAGAGCAGGAGCCGATTACGGATGATAAACTGGGTGAAAACAATGTATTCTATCTGCCATATCTGATGGGCGAGCGTTCCCCACACAACAATCCGGATGCCCGTGCCCTGTTCATCGGTATGTCCATGGACACCACCAGAGCGGATTTGACACAGGCAGTTTTAGAAGGTGTTGCCTTTGCCATGCGTGACTGCTATGAAATTGCCAAAGACCTTGGTATCAATATTACAGAAACAAAAATTTGTGGCGGCGGTGCCAAGAGTCCACTCTGGAGAAAGATCATGGCAAATGTTCTGAACATTAACGTAAACATTATCGAAAGCGAGGAAGGACCGGGACTCGGCGGTGCTATGCTGGCAGCCGTAGCATGTGGTGAATATGCTTCGGTACAGGAGGCTGCCGATAAGATTGTCAAGGTAGTAGGAACCGTAAAACCGGATCCTGCGCTGGCAAAGAAATACGATGACAAATATGCGAAATTTAAAGAAATTTATCCTACAGTAAAAGCACTGTACGATACATTGAAAGGCTAACAATGAAAAATCAATTACTGATTCTTTTCACTCTGATAACGGTTCTTTCCTTAACCGGATGCCGTTATCAGAAACCGGAAAAATATTCCATCCAGGAGCTTTCCGTGGATTCCATAACGACGGTATGCGGCACTGACTGCTCTCTCAGCGATGTTAATGTCAGCACAACGGACAAAAGCTGCTCTGCCTCCTATCAATATACGGACGTGGCAGATGATAAGGGAATTTCGGATGCCAAGAAATATCATGATTATCTGCAGTCCGAGGACAAATGCATTAAGGTAGATGCTTTTAATGAGGCAGACGGCTCCTACACGGCTTATATCGGAAATCCGGAAGTGGTTGAAACAAACCCCGCATCTCCAAAAGAAGGCGAAGAAAAAACAGTTGCTGCCGGATTTTCTCTCAAGGTAACCTTTACGAAGGATTCCTACACCGTTACCATGACAGACAATGTCGTGTTAGATGAGGTTATAGCATCGCAATAAGGAGGTTTTTATGTCAGATAATTATAGTTTTAAAGAGCGTATCAAAGGAATCATCAATGGTACGACAGACTATGACCGGGAACGTAAGGCAAGTATGCAGCACAATATTGACCGAGCTGACAGTATTTTTCAATTCTGCCTCTTGCTCTTTGGACTTGGGTTCTGGGTCGTAATGATACTGAAGTATTTTATGTAACAGGAGGCGCTTTCATGGATTTCAGCGTTGGACAGACGATTAAAATGAAAAAGCCACATCCCTGCGGAGAAAACCGCTGGGAAATTCTCCGGGTAGGGATGGACTTCCGGTTAAAATGCCAGAACTGCGGCAGACAGGTTATGGTGCCGAGAAAGCTGGTAGAGAAAAATTTTAAGGGATTTCTTTAAAAGTATAACAATAAATGCCCATCGGGAGAGGGATTGAGATGGAATACCTCTCCCGGTGGGCGTTTGTAAGTAATTATCTTTTAAAGAAAGTTACGTTGTGGTATCAAAGAAAGTTCCCGCACCTACTTCCATCTGCTGCTCCAGCAGTTCCTCAGCCGCTTCCTTTGCCTCATCCCGTTTCTCCGCTCTTAAAGCATCCTGCTTCTGTGCCAGTTCTTTTTTTTCTGCTTTCCTGGCTGCTGCCTTTTTCGCCGCCGTTTTCTCACTAGCTTTTTTTGCCGCCGTTTTCTTGGCTGCCTGCTTTTGCTCAGACCGCTTCTTCGCTGCCTTTTCTGCCGCTTTCACCGCTGCTGCCTTTCTATCCTTCGCTGCTGATTTCGCCGGATCAATGTTGTCATAGAGAAAACTCATGCTGCGAACCTGTGCGTGAGAGTTAGACGAAGAAAACGGATGATCCGAGGTACAGCTGCCACGGTAAGGAATTCCATCCGCACCGGCAAATTTTCGATTTGCCTCACACAGGGAAAAGATACTCCCTGTAAGGTGGGAGGTAACATTTCTACCGTCGCTGTACTGCAGTGTATAGCCTTTCTTCCCTTGAAGTTCACTGTCCATCAAGCCGTACACCTTCGCCCGGTACTCTGGGTCAGACGCCATTTTCTTCAGCTGGGATTGATCTATGTAAAGATAAAATTTCCCTGTAACGACTTTGGACGGCTCAGAATCTGTCAGGGTGTACTCCGGGAACCATTCTTCAATTTCTTTTTTCAAGTCTTCCACGCTCATGGTTCCGTCGCCTTCCTGCTGCGAAATCCTAGAACGATAATAAGAAACCGCCTGTTGTTTGTAATTCTGAAAGCCCTGATTCATATCCTCCAGATATTTGTATACTTTATTCGGATTCCACGTCGGTTTTGCCGATGAAGTCTGCTTTCCGCCTTGTACCGCGAGCGAGCCCGATGCCGCTGATATTGTGATTGACATAGTTCTTCTCCTTTCAAAATATTGGTTTTTTGTTCGCTTTGACAGATATATCGGCAGAAAACAGCAAATGATTAACACGTGTAAATCATTTTTGAGAAACATATTATTTCCCCTTGCAATTTCCAATCCCCCGTGATATAATTTAATTCCGTGATGTAAAAATCATTTTCCTTGTTCTTCCATATGATTACCAATCTTTTAAAGAAGAGCCAGAGACCAAAAGGAGGTGCAGGCAACTATGAATAAGTATGAATTAGCTTTAGTTGTTAGTGCAAAAGTTGAAGACGAAGTAAGAAATGCCACCGTCGAAAAAGCAAAAGAGTATATCACTGCTTTGGGCGGAACAATTACAAACGTCGATGAATGGGGCAAGAAAAAACTTGCTTATGAAATTCAGAAGATGGGTGAAGGCTTTTATTACTTTATTCAATTCGATTCCGAGCCAAGTACGCCGGGCGAATTGGAACAGAGACTTCGCATTATGGACAACGTGCTCAGATACTTATGCGTAAAACAAGAAGCATAAGACAAGGAGGGAGTCTTCCATGAATAAAGTAATTTTAATGGGTAACTTAACCCGCGACCCTGAGATTCGTTATACTCAGAGCGAAAACTCTATGGCGATTGCCAGATTTAGTATTGCCGTAAACCGTCGTTTTTCCCGTCAGGGAGATACCGATACCGACTTTTTCAACTGTACGGCATTCGGCAGACAGGCGGAATTTGTTGAAAAATATTTCAAACAGGGTTCCCGAATGTTATTGACCGGACGTGTGCAGAATGATAACTACACCAATAAAAATGGTGAGAAGGTTTATAGTGTTCAGATTATTGCTGAGGAAATTGAATTTGCTGAGAGAAAGAGTACAGCAGATGCTAATGCTGCCGCAAACCGTGGTAGCAGCTTTGAGGGCAATGCCCCGGAGCCAAACGCCGCAGCAAATGATGACTTTATGAACATTCCGGATGGTATTGAGGAAGGTTTACCGTTTAACTAAATCCCGCGTAGAAGGAATGGATTTTATAAGGAGGTAAAATAAGATGGCTTATAATAAAGACAGAGGCGATTCTCCGATGAGAAGAAGAGGACCTCGTAGAAGAAAAAAAGTATGTGCATTCTGTTCTGATAAGGAACATGATTATATCGATTTCAAAGACACAAACAAATTAAAGAGATATATGTCTGAGAGAGGTAAGATTCTTCCTAGAAGAATTACCGGCACATGCGCAAAGCATCAGAGAGCTTTAACCGTAGCAATCAAACGTGCCCGTCACGTTGCCCTGATGCCATACACATTGGATTAATTTGCATATGAACCTAAAAGGAGGGTTGTCCCCGGCGGTTTTATCCGCCGGCAGACAGCCCTCTTTCTTTCTGTTTTAACACTATTTATTATACCTTTGAATCCTTTTTCTGATACCGCTTAATCCTACTGACATAATACCCGTACCCGCTATCTTCTTCCTTTTCTAAAAACAGCGTATACTTTTGCACATAGCCTTTATCTTCCGGATTATTCTGGGATACCAGACAGGCACTTACAATAACCCGATATCTCCCCTCTTCATATTCGATAATCTTGTCCATCGGCATACTGTAAGTTTGACCCGTAATCCGACTGGCATTATAGACTATCGTATCATTTAACTGCCGATACACATAATCCGGATATTTGTCACTATAAGTTAAATCATATTTCACATAGCCGCCGAAGAGTTTCTTCATTTCTTTTTTTACTTTCGTCTTAATATTCGAATAGGCATCTCCATATTTTACTGTTTCATCTACATAATGAAGATTATATAAAGCCAGCACGGTTGCAAAGCGGTTATTCCATTTAAAACTATTGGCATTATTTTCATAATACTTGGAGCTAAATGCCAAAAACGGTCTGAGACGCTTCATCATTGTCTTTAACTCTGGCTTCATTTCCGCTGTCACGTCCACAGGAGTAAACACCCCGGGTGTCGCCGTAGGCTCCGGTGCCTCTGTCGCCTCCAAATCCGGCTCAGACACTGCTGCCGGAGTTACCGAAACCGAACCATCCGAAACACTATTTTCTTCTGTCGACAATCCCGCCCTAAAATCAGGAAATTTTATCTTTCCCGTCCAGATTAAAAAGAAGATAACCGCTGCCACGATGACAATCAAGATGGCAACCAAACTACCTACAAAGGTTTTGTTGGAAAACATGCGTTGAAAAATAGAGGTTCTCTGACCGCAGCGATAGCAGAACGCATCATCGTTTTTCAACTCGGTACCACATTTTTTACACCTCATCCCATCACTCCTCCAATTCCTCCGTCATATCCTATATTTCTATCATACACGATTTCCCACATAAATTCAAATCACATTTTACATTTGTCATCCCCGCAAAGACATGTTATAATAATATTCTCGGTTATTATACCCTTGACAGGAACAACTTGTCTTATTTTAGCAACTGAGGAGGTGCTAACTATTGAATAGCAATGAGATTAAAGGGACATTGCGGTCATATCTCAGATGGCCGTTACTACTTGGTATTCTTTTAATTGTTATGAATGTCCACATATATTTTGTCCACATTGTGGCAGGCGCCATTATGACTGTCTATGTACTCATATATTTAATCATAGCAGTTTTGTTATATTATTTTAAACGGGCTTCCCTGCTGCATGATTTAATTGAATATTCCATGCGATTTGACGCAACCGTAGACAGGGTAGCTTCTAATCTGGATATTCCCCTTGCCATTTTAGACCCGGACGGAAAGTGTATATGGGAAAATAAGCATTTTCATCAATCCTTTTCTCATGACTTAAAAAAGAAATATTTGATTTTTGACGCCATTCCCGCCCTTACCTCAAACGCTCTGCCGGACTCGACAGATACGAACGGGGAAATTCATTTCCACAATGAGGAAGTCTTTTACAAAGCGGTAATCCAGCGCGTGGATTTGGAAAAGGTGCCGGCGAAAATACAGAAAAATGCCGGCGAAATCGGCATCGGCGATATGCTGTACGTTGTCTTTGTCTATGATGAGACAGAAATTGTACACTACATCCGGGAAAATTATGACCAGCGTCTGGATGTAGGACTTTTGTATATTGACAATTACGAAGAATCCCTCGGTACGGTAGACGATGTCCGCCGTTCTCTTCTGACGGCGTTGATTGACCGTAAAATTAACAAATATATGCTGCGTATTGATGCTATCACACGCAAGCTGGAAAAGGACAAGTATATTTTTCTGTTCCAGCATAAATATTTATCCTGGCTTCAGGCAGACAAGTTTTCTCTTTTAGAGGATATCCGGACTGTCAACGCCGGGGACGATATTTCCATTACCATCAGTATGGGTATCGGTATTCAGGCAGATACCTTCCGCAAGCGTCAGGAATACTCCCAGAGCGCTATGGACCTTGCCCTTGCCCGCGGCGGTGACCAGGTGGTAGTAAAAACAAAGGACAATATTTTATATTATGGCGGAAAGCGGGTACAGCAGGAAAGAAATACGAGAGTAAAGGCCCGTGTCAAAGCACAGGCTTTGAGAGACTCCATGGAGTCCGCTGACAAAATTATTATCATGGGACATACTCTCCCGGATGTGGACGCCATCGGAAGTGCCATTGGTATTTACCGTATTGCCCAGTCCTTAGGGAAACCGACAAAAATTGTTGTAAACCAGGTTACTTCCTCTTTAGCACCACTGTTAAAGCTATTTGAAAACAACAAGGACTATCCGGAAGATTTATTTGTCGACAGTGAAGAAGCAAAGGAATTTATCGGCAATGGTGCCGGCGTACTTTTAGTGGTTGTGGATGTGAACCGTCCTTCCTACACCGATGCACCGGAACTGATTTCTCTGATTTCTTCTCTTGTGGTAATTGATCATCACCGCCAGACAGAGGAATCCTTTGATAATCCTACCCTGTCCTATGTAGAGCCTTTTGCCTCCTCAGCCTGTGAAATGGTGGCGGAAATATTACAATACGCCGGCGAAGAAATACGCCTGAAGGCGGTAGAGGCGGATGCTTTGTATGCCGGCATTATGGTAGATACGAATAACTTTATGAACAAACCGGGAGTCCGTACTTTTGAGGCAGTTGCCTTTTTACGCCGTTCCGGTGCGGACATTATCCGAATCCGTAAAATGTTCCGCTCTGACATTTCAGAATACAAGGTCCGGGCAGAGGCCATTCAGAATACAGAAATTTTTATGGATGCTTTTGCCATTGCTCCGTGTAATGCGGACAACTGCATCTCCCCAACAATTGTCGGGGCGAAAATTGCCGATGACCTGTTAGACATCAACTGTATGAAGGCTACCTTTGTTCTGACAGAATATGAGGGAAAGATATATATCAGTGCCCGCTCTATTGATGAATTGAATGTTCAGGTCGTTATGGAGAAGCTTGGCGGCGGTGGACATATTACCAGCGCCGGTGCCCAGCTTACCGACTGTACATTGGAGGAAGCCGCTGAGAAGATTAAGGAAATTTTGACTAAAATGAAAGAAGAAGGTGACATAGAATGAAAGTAATTTTGTTACAGGATGTGAAATCCGTTGGAAAAAAAGATGAAATAGTCAATGTCAGTGACGGTTATGCCAGAAATTTTATTTTTAAGAAAAATCTCGGCATAGAAGCAACACCGAAAAATCTTAATGACTTAAAGCTTCGTCAGCAAAACGAGGACAAACTGGCCGCCGAAAAACTGGAAGCAGCCAAAATATTTGCTAAGGAAATAGGAACAAAGTCCATTGAGGTTGCCATTAAAGCCGGTCAGGACGGAAAGGTGTTTGGCTCCGTTTCCACAAAGGAAATTGCAGTGGCTGCCAAAGAACAATTAGACTATGATTTGGACAAAAAGAAAATGCAGCTAAAAGAGCCTATTAAAAATATTGGCACCTATATGGTACCTATTAAGCTCCACCCAAAAGTAACTGCCGAATTGAAAGTGATTGTGAAAGGGAAATAAGATACCATGGAGGAAACGGTAATTAAGCGTATTATGCCTAATAATCAGGAGGCGGAACAATCCGTCATTGGCTCTATGCTTTTGGATCAGGATGCGGTTATGCTCGCCTCAGAAAAACTGAATGAGGATGATTTTTATAATCCCCGCTTTAAAGTTCTCTTTGCCGCTATTGTCAGCCTGTACCGCGAGGGCAAACCGGCTGACCTTGTTACCCTGACAGAAAAATTAAGGGAAAACAAAGTGGCTGAAGAAATCAGCAGCGTGGAATTTATCAGCAATATCATCTCTTCTGTTCCCACTTCCGCCAACGTGCGGTATTATGCGGAGATTGTGCAGCAAAAGGCCAAGCTCAGGGAACTCATCCGTACTACGGAGGATATTGCCAATCAGTGCTATCAGGACTCCCGGGACATCAATGAACTGATGGAGGACACAGAACGCAGTGTCTTTGAGATTGTTCAGCGCCGTGCTGCCTCGGAAAATTTTACTCCGATTAATGAAATAGCCCTGGAAACATTGGAAAATATTCAGATTGCCGCTAAGAGTACCGGCTCTGTTACGGGTATTTCCACGGGTTTTCGTGATTTAGATTACCGGACTGCCGGACTGCAAGCCTCTGATCTTGTTCTGATTGCCGCCAGACCGTCCATGGGAAAAACAGCTTTTGCCCTAAACATTGCGGAATATGTTGCGATGGTAAATCATATTCCCACCGCCATATTCAGTCTGGAAATGTCCAAGATACAGCTTGCCAAACGACTGATTTCCATGAATTCCAAGGTAGATTCCCAGCATATCCGTACCGGTACGCTGGAGGACGATGAATGGGCAAAAATTACGGAGAGTTCCATTATTTTAGGAGAGTCTTCCCTTGTTATTGATGACACCCCGGGCATTTCAGTGAACGAGCTGAGAAGCAAATGCCGTAAACTGAAGATGGAGCGGGGACTTGAGCTGATCATTATTGATTATTTGCAGCTGATGTCTGGTGGTGGTAGCGGGAAAAATATTTCCAGGCAACAGGAAATAGCGGATATTTCCCGTGCGCTAAAGGCATTGGCGAGAGAACTTAACTGCCCGGTTATTGCTCTTTCACAGCTCAGCCGTGAGGTGGAAAAGCGTGAGGATAAACGCCCGATTCTTTCTGATCTCAGAGAATCCGGAGCCATTGAGCAGGACGCCGATGTCGTTATGTTTCTCTATCGTGATGAATATTATAAGAAGGACACCTCCACACAAAAAGGTGTCACCGAGGTAATTATCGGCAAGCAGCGTAACGGTCCTACCTGCACAGTCAAACTAAAATGGCTGAGTCAATTCACCAAATTTGCCAATCTTGAAATTACCGAAAAATAATAGAACTGCCATAGCAGCTTTTGTCTGGTTGTGGCGGTTCTTTTTCTTTTTACTATCTCTTTGTCTAACCTTGTCATACGATTTTTTCGAAAGGTTGTCCACTTCCCTTTTTCGCCATTTTCCTCATGCTATAATTGAGAAAATAATATACAGGAGGTAATGGTATGGAAAAGACACATTACACAATATCCGAGGCAGCAAAGGAGGTTCATGTAGACCCTCATGTCCTGCGCTATTGGGAAGAAGAATTATCGCTTGCTATTCCGCGTAATCCGTTGGGACATCGCGTTTACGGAAAAAAAGAACTGGCGTTACTACGCCAGATTATACAGTGGAAAAAGGAGGGGCTTTCACTCAAAGAAATTGAAAACAAATGCAACCCGGTTTCCACCCTTCCCACACCCGCGCCCCACAATAATCAAATACTGCAATATCCGTCCGAAAAGGCAATCGTCACAGAGGACTTTAAAATGCAGCAGTTCAAAAAAATTCTTGGCCGGATTGTAACGGAAGCAATTCAAGAAAATTCAAATGAGTTAACAACCGACATTGCCTCAAATGTCGCCACCAGTGTAACAAAAGAACTGGACTATTTGTTCCGGGAAAAAGAAGAAGCGGATGAAAAACGTTTCCGTCACCTGGATGAAACAATACGCAGTTACCAGAAAGCAAGACAGGAGGCGGCAGCCGCTGAGATGACAGAAAATAAGTCAAAAAATCGTCACTTTTTTGGTAAAAAGTAGTTACATATTTCTTTCTTTTCCCCCTTGATTTTCGTATAGTAAAATGTTATAATATGTTCACGCAAAGCAAAAGGTTTTTGTATATTATATACAAGGCTAAAAAATTTAAAAGGAGGATTTGAAATGTTTGCAAAAGTTTCAAAGAAGGTTGTAGCCGTTGCTTTGGTTGCAGCTATGGCTGTTACTACAGCTACCGTATCCGATGGTACAGCAGCAGACGCAGCAAAAAAGATTAAGCTTAACAAGAAAACAGTTAGCGTTCAGCAGAGTAAATCTGTAAAGCTGAAAGCGAATCAAAAGGCAAAATGGACTACCAGCAATAAGGCAGTTGCTACTGTTTCCAAGAAGTCTGCTAAATCTATTACCGTAAAAGCTATAAAGCCTGGTAGTGCTACGATTACTGCTACTGCTGGCGGCAAAAAAGCCACCTGTAAAGTTACTGTTACAAAGAAAGTAGGTATCATTTACAACCTTAAGAACGAGACGGGTTCTGACCCATCTACGGGAGAATCTTATGCTCCACCTTGCGTATGTAAATACAGCGAGTTCAAGTATAACAACTTCCGTATCTGGCTGTGCCGTATGACATTCTATGATCCAGCAAATGCTGGTACCGACTACCGTGGACGTAAGTTGAAAGTTGTTATCACTGTTAAAAACTCCGGTAAGCGTGACCTTCCAGAGTTAGGTGTATGCTTCAACTACACCAAGGGTGGTACAGACGGTGCATATCCATTTGCACTTCACGTATCTGCTAAGAAGCTTTCTTCTAAGGTTAAGAAAGACAAACAGCACAGACATACTACTTACAAAGTACAGAAGATCAAGAAGGGTAAGACCTACAAGTGGACCTTCAACTTCACAATTCCTAGCAATGCTATGAATGGCGATAAGGACCAGAAGACAGGTATCAATTACCCAATCATGATGTACATTCCTAACATGAAAGACACATCTCCATACAAACCTGGCGATGAAATTACTGTTAAGGATTGTAAGATTTACGCAGTTTAATTATTGCGTTAAATTTAGCATTAAAAACCTCAGGCAGTTATGCCTGAGGTTTTCTTTGTCACACATACAAATTATAATAGAATAAAGTCAGTAATTTAAAACTATGGAGGATATGGCATGATGAGAAATCCGGAAGAAACCATTGGCAAAATGATTGATAAGGCAAAAACAAGTTTTATTTCTTATGTGGATGATGAGGGATATCCCATTACAAAAGCTATGTTGGCACCCAGAGAAAGGGAGGGAATAAAAACTATCTGGTTTTCAACCAACACATCCTCCAATAAGGTAAAGTATTTCAGAGAAAACAATAGGGCCAGCGTTTATTTTGTTGACAGACGCTTTTTTCGAGGTGTTAGTCTGATTGGTACAGTAGAAGTATTGGAAACACCAGAGGCAAAGGAACGCATCTGGAAAAAGGGTGACACGATGTATTATAAAGAGGGCGTAACTGACCCGGATTACTGCGTATTGAAATTTACAGCCGTTAGGGGACGATATTACAGTAATTTTAAGTCAGAGGATTTCGAAATATAAAAAACTCTGGATATATAATCCAGAGTTTTTTTATGAGAGGCGACTACCAGATTTGAACTGGTGATCAGGGAGTTGCAGTCCCATGCCTTACCACTTGGCTAAGTCGCCATATACTATTATTATACAGATGCAGCCTGTTTCATGCTACATTACATTAGTGACTCCAAGGGGATAATG
>JAFLTC010000027.1 GCA_022510615.1 Lachnospiraceae bacterium
ACTAATCAGGATGGATTTAGCATGGCTTCCCAGATGCGCCGGGTGGAAAACGGGACGATTACCGTGCCGATTAAGCCGGATGGTGCCGTGCTGTGGAAAACAGTTTCCCTGTGGTAGCATGACGGCGCCGTTATACTAGCTACGGTTTCCCGGCATAAGTTATGTGGAAAAGGACTTGAACTTTTTTGGTTTTCTGCTATAATTAGTCATGTTGTATACAGTAAAATGCTGGTGTGGCGGAACTGGCAGACGCCCAGGACTTAAAATCCTGTGGGTGGTGACACCCGTACCGGTTCGATTCCGGTTACCAGCATTAAAAAAGGCTGCGCGAAAGCGCGGTCTTTTTTAATGCTGGTAAAGAAGGAGAAAAGCGAGGCAAGTTGCCGGAGGCAACTTGGGTGCGAAACGAAGTTTCGCGCTTTCGATATCCGGTTACCGGAATTAAAAAAGGGTTACGCAAAGCGTAGCCCTTTTTAACTCACTATGTGATGACCCTAAACTACGTTTTCATTACTGTAAAACACAGTAGCCTTTTACGCCAAAAGTTTCCATATATTGATTTGCCTGCTCAAAGGAAATTTTTAGTTCAGACACTAATTCATCCAAAATGTCTTTAGGGTCTGCCTGATATTTCTGGTAAATTTTAATAATCTGCTTTGCTTCGCCCTCTAAAAGCCCCTCTCGCCTGCCTTCCAGAAGCCCCTCTTGTTTACCCTCTAATTTGCCTTGTTGTACGCCTTTGCGCATACCTTCTTCTTTTCCTTCATTAAAAATAGATTCAAATACCTCACACATATCATTTCCTCCCTTTTCACTATTAGTATTTTTCAGTTCCGGCAGACGGGAGCTGGTGGTCACTGCCGCTATAACCTCCCCATCTACCTGATGTCGGTTGCCATATTGAATTGCCCTTTCCTGTCGTTCCTTTATCGTGTGGGACTGCTCATATAAAATGCGGAATAGTTCAAACAAATCCCGGTTCTTTCTGTGTTTTCTCATAATAGCATCGCACTGCTTCTGGTAAGATAGACCATCTAGAGATAGCTTCGAAGCGGAATGTCCTGTAAATCCATTGCATGGAGAACCGAATTGCCTTTAAAAAATACAGTATTAAATAAATCAGCAAACCGGCTTTTATTCTCCCCGTATTTCTTTAATATAACATCTGCTTTCACTAGTAGTATACTCCCTCCTTAATAAAAACGCAACAAATATTTTCACAAGTAAAAAAATGTCTTGTAGTACATTAATCGTATTACAGGACATCAGAGAAATCAACTGTCGTTTATACGTAAATAGATACCATTTATTCTGTTAGCTATTTAAATTATAAAAAGTATAGATTATGTTATAGCGCGAGGAGGATACTCACAAAAAACATATGCAAATAGGAGCAAACATAAAGCAGAAATCCCTTGACTTTTCCGAACGATGTTGGTATAATGAGTTTCGTTCGGAAAAGTTATTTTATGGACGGACAAAAGTAAATAGGTAACATGATGCGGGTGTAGTTCAATGGTAGAACACTAGCCTTCCAAGCTAGATACGTGGGTTCGATTCCCATCACCCGCTTTTTTTTTGTCCAGCATAATGGTGCCAATTTGAACTCTGTTTTAAATTGATACTATTATGCCAAGAAAGGAGAAGCCTATGCCGGCAAAGAAGGTACTTTTAACTGCCATTAATGCAAAGTATATTCATTCCAATCTGGCCGTTTATTCGTTAAAAGCAAATACCGGCAGTTATGAATCCTTTGTGGAGCTCTGTGAATATACGATTAATCACAGAAAAGAAGAAATTCTCCGGGGCATTTTTGAGAAACGACCGGATGTGATTGGCTTTTCCTGCTATCTCTGGAATATCGAATATGTGTTGGCCATTGCGGAGGATGTGAAAAAAATTCTGCCGGACAGTACGATACTGTCAGGCGGACCTGAGGTGTCCTATCATCCGGAGGAGGTATTGGAAGCTTATCCTTTTATTGACATTGTCATGGTAGGCGAGGGGGAGAAAACCTTTCGGGAATACATGACGTGGCTGATAGACGGGAAGGGCTCTCTGGCACAGATTGACGGACTGGTATATCGGAAAGGAAATCAGATCTTGAGGACGTCGCCAAGACAGGGCATGGATATGGAGGAGCTTGTCTTTCCCTACCGCAGTATAGAAGGGATGGAAAACCGCATTCTTTACTACGAGAGCAGCCGGGGCTGTCCTTTTTCCTGTAGCTACTGCCTTTCCTCCATTGAAAAAACCGTGAGGATGAAAAGCATGGAAAAAACGATAAAGGAGTTAGCTTTTTTTCTGGAACACAAGGTGCCGCAGGTGAAATTTGTAGACCGCACCTTTAACTGCAACCACGAGCATGCCTACGGCGTGTGGAAATATATCGGGGAGCATGACAATGGTGTGACAAATTTTCATTTTGAAATCGCCGGTGATTTACTGCGGGAGGAAGATTTTTCCCTGTTTGAAACCTTCCGCCCCGGGCTGGTGCAGTTTGAAATCGGTGTGCAATCCACAAACCCCGAAACGCTCCGGGCGATTCGCCGTACCATGGATTTGTCTAAACTATATAATAATATAAAAAGAGTTCATGCAGGACATAATATCCATGAGCATCTGGATTTAATTGCAGGGCTTCCTTTTGAGGATTTTGAAAGTTTCCGTAAATCCTTTAATGATGTCTACGATATGAAGCCGGACCAGCTTCAGCTTGGGTTTCTAAAGGTACTAGACGGTTCCTACATGAAGGAAACAGGAAATGAGTACGGTGTGGTGTACAGCAGCCAGCCACCCTATGAAGTATTTTCCACAAAGTGGCTTCGCTACGAAGAGATTCTCCGCTTAAAGCAGGTGGAGGAGATGGTGGAGGTTTACTACAACAGTTTCCAGTTTGCGGCCACTATGGCATACCTGTTACGCTTTTTTGAAACCGCCTTTGATTTATACCTCGCGGTGGGAGAGTATTATGAAAAACATCATCTCTTTGACAGAAAACACAGCCGCCTTTCCCGCTATGAGATTTTATGGGAGTTTGCCGGCCGGCAGAAATTAGACAGCCGGGAAAGGGAAGTGCTGCGGGAAACGATGACCTATGATTTGTTCAGCCGGGATTATGTAAAAAATCCCCCTTCCTTTGTACGGGCGAGAACAGAAAAAGAGAAATTGAAAATTCGTGCTTTCTTTGACAGGCAATGTGAAAATCCGACCATTCTGAAAGACTATGAAGGCTTCGTGACAAAACAGCTGTACCATCTTTTATATGTGGACTGTTTTACCGTGGATATAAAAACACTTTTGGAAACCGGACAGATAGACAGTAAATCACCATTTTATCTGATGTTTGACTATAAAAAGAGAAATCCGCTGAATCACTCAGCATCCGTCATTCACCTGAAGGAACTGGAGGAATAGATGAAAAGAATCAGTAAAAAAGAAAGGGAGCGCATTGCCGAGATTCTGCGGCGGTTAGATGAGCACTATACGACGGAATACAAATGCTACTTAAATTATGAAACGCCCTGGCAGCTTTTAATTGCTACCATGCTTAGCGCCCAGTGTACCGATGCCAGAGTAAATCTTGTGACAAAGGATTTATTTGTCAAATATCCGACACTGGAAGCCTTTGCCGGTGCGAATCTGGCGGAGCTTGAGCAGGATATTCATTCCACAGGCTTTTATAAAAATAAGGCAAAAAATATCATTGCCTGTACGAGACGACTGCTTTCGGATTTCGGCGGTAAAGTGCCGGAAAGTATAGAGGAGCTGACAAGTCTTGCCGGCGTGGGGCGGAAAACCGCTAATGTAATCCGGGGAAATATTTACCATGAACCGAGTGTGGTGGTAGATACCCATGTAAAACGAATCAGCCAGAAATTGGGCTTTACAAAGGAAAATGATCCGGAGAAAATTGAGCAGGAGCTGATGGAAGTGCTCCCAAAGGATCATTGGATTTTATATAACATTCAAATTATTACCCATGGAAGGGGACTTTGCCCGGCGAGAAATCCAAGATGCCAGGACTGCTTTCTCAACGATTTGTGCAAAAAGCCCTACTGATAGGAAGCAAGAATATCACAGAGCCCCTGGATAACGGTATCCTTGCGGGGATGAGTTCCGGCTTCCAGTTCGGAAATCAGTCCGGTGATATTTTCCGGCTGGTCCATGGAAAGGTATACTTTCGCCAGCTCTGAAAAATCGGAAAGTTTGAAAGAGCCATATTGTAAGGCGAGGAGATAGGTATCTCTGGCTTTTTCATGGAAACCGGCTGCTTGATAGGAGCGAGCCAAATTTGACAGGTTCATTAAAAAACTGTTAAAATTTTCGTCATAATCGGATAATGTCTTGAAATTTCCGACGCCATATGCTAATTTTAAATCTGTATTAGAATACTCGGATAAATCCATCAGGGGTTCCTTGATGATTTGCTTTATTTGTCCGATATAGTAGTTAATTGCCTCGTCGGAGGTGTCGGCAGTAGGAATTTCGGATTCCCTTACTGTTATGCGGGGCAGATGGGAAATATCCTTATTCCGTGCCTGATTTGCCTCCTCTTCGCGGACCCAGAATTCTTCGGAAGCGATTTGGTCCGCGCGCTGTGCTTTGCGCTGTTCATAGAGAAGCCAGGCGATGAAAATGAGAGTACAAATAACAATTACTACAGCATACATACATGACATCCTTTCAGAAAGGGGGAATTTTTATGTTTAACCGTAAAAAGCAACGTTTGATTGCAGCTATTATTTGTGGAGTATTAGTTTTTGCCATGGTAATTGGGCTGCTTGCTTCCATGTAAACAATCCACAGATACAGTTTAATACAGGAAGTGAAAATGTGCAAGTATATAATATTTGGGAATTTTCGGAATGGAGGTTAATATGAGAAAACAAAAAATATGGCCGGCATTCATTGTAATAGGTATTTTGGTTTTGCTCATCGGAGCTTATGTCTATGCTGCCTATATGATGGTAAAACCGGATGATGATAAAATTTGTGAAGGCGTTTATATTGAATCGGTAAATGTCAGTGGAATGACAAGAGAACAGGCAGAAACCGCTGTGAATGCCTATGCGGCAGAGTGTGCCGAAAGAACATTAGCGGTGGATGTCAATGGAAAAACTGTCAGCACCACGCTGGCTGATTTAGAATATACCTGCAATGCCAGCGATTCTATTGAGCAGGCGCTAAAGTTGGGCAAGGAAAGTAATCTTTTTGGTAATTACGCAAAAATTAAAGAACTGAAGACAGAGCATCAGGTTTACAATCTGGAGTTTTCCTATTCGGAGAGGAAGCTGAAACAGTTTATAAAGAACCAGTGCAAAAAGGAATGTACCAGTGCAAAAAATTCTAAAATCAAAATGAAAAAAGGGGTTCTTACCTATACGGATGCCAAAGAAGGGGTAACGATAGATGCAGATAGTACGGCAGCAGATATCAAAAAGGCGATACAGGAACAGACGGACACAGATGTCGTGCAGGTAAAGGCGGCAGTTACGATACAGGAGCCGATGGTGACAAAGGAGCTAGCCTCCCGCTGCAAGGATAAACTGGGAAGCTTTTCCACAAACTTTAATGCCGGCAATATCAGTCGTTCTAAGAATGTAGCCAATGCGGCACGTCTCATTAACACGTCTGTCATTTATCCGGGGGAGACCTTTTCTGTACATGATGCGATTTCTCCGTTGACGGTGGATAATGGTTATTACGATGCACCGTCCTACAATAACGGGCAGGTTGTGGATTCCATCGGCGGCGGTGTCTGCCAGGTATCGACTACCTTATATAATGCGGTGCTTCGTGCCGAACTTGAGATTGTGGAGCGGAGTCCTCACTCCATGGTGGTAACCTATGTAAAACCTTCCATGGATGCGGCGATAGCCGGAGATTATAAAGATTTCAAATTCCGCAATAATACCAATGTGCCAATTTACATTGAGGGCGGTACTTATTCAGGAACGGTATATTTTAATATTTACGGAGAGGAAACGAGAGAGAGCAGCAGAACGGTGACCTTTGAATCGGAGGTCACGGAAGAGATAGAGCCGGGGGCTGATAAAATTACCTATGACAAGACGAAGCCTGCCTCTTATACGGAGGTTACCCAGGAGGCACATATCGGATACAAGGCAGTGTTATGGAAGATTGTAACGGAAAATGGCGAGACGAAGAAAACGCAGATAAATTCCAGCACATATCAGGCATCCCCGAAATATGTCATCAAGGGAGCGGCGAAAGAGACACCGAAGCCGACGAAGAAGCCGGATAAAAAGAAAGATAAACCAACGCCGACACCTAAAAAGAAAAAGGATAAGGAAAAGGAGAAAGAACAGGTTACGCCGGCGCCATCACCGGCACCTACGGTACAGCCGGGGGCGTAACGATAATACAGTAAGAAAGGTCGGAAATTAACATGGAAATCGGAAAGGTGCCGGAAAATGTCTTAAAGCGCTCGGTGTTTAAAAAGCTGACGGTAAACCGCCCGGAGGTGCTGATTCATCCCGGCGTGGGAGAGGACTGCAGTGTTCTTACGGCAGGGGAGGAAGCCATTGTACTCTCCACCGATCCTATTACCGGCACGGCTAAGGATATTGGCAGTCTGGCATTTCACATAACGGCAAATGATATTGCTTCTTCCGGTGCAGAGTTAATCGGAATGCTGTTGACCATTATTTTTCCGCCGGGTGCCACGGAAAAAGAACTAAAGAAAATTATGCAGGATATAACAGCTCTGGCAGAGGCCTATCAGGTAGAAATTCTCGGGGGACACACTGAAGTGTCAGCGGCGGTAAACCAGACCCTATTATCCGTCACCGGCGTAGGAAAGGCCCCGAAGGATAAAATCATCACTACCGGCGGGTTAAAGGTCGGACAGGATATCGTTGTAACCAAGTGGATTGGATTAGAGGGCACATCGATTCTGGCAAAGGAAAAAGAAGGGGAGTTGACAGAGAAGCTTCCCCGTGAAATGGTCGAAACGGCAAAGAGCTTTTCGAAGTTGCTCAGTGTGGTGCCGGAGGGGAAAATTGCAGCGGACATAGGAGTATCGGCGATGCATGATGTGACGGAGGGCGGAATTTTTGGGGCTCTCTGGGAAATGGCGGCAGCTTCCGGTGTGGGACTGGAAATTGACTTGAAAAAAATACCGATTCGTCAGGAAACCATAGAGGTGTGCGAGGTGTTTGACATCAATCCCTATATGCTCATTTCCAGCGGTTCCATGCTGATAGGAACCAGTCACGGAAACCAGCTGGTCGAGGAACTGGCCCGTGCCGGTATACACAGTGCGGTGGTGGGATACGCCACGGAAGGAAATGACCGCGTGATACGGAATGGAGAGGAGAGACGTTTTCTGGAGCCGCCAAAGAAGGACGAATTATTTCAGGTATTATAGTGGAGGTAATTATGAGAGAACAAATTTTAAACCATATATCGAAGGATGGGAAATTATCTACTGAGGATTTGGCGGCAATGTTAGCAGCAGAGCCGGGGGAAATCCAGGCTGAGATAGAGGCCATGGAAAAGGAAGGTATTATCTGTGGTTATCCCGCCCTGATTAACTGGGATAAGACAGACTGTGAGCGGGTCACGGCGCTGATTGAGGTAAAGGTAATGCCGGAACGGGGAAGAGGCTTTGACAAGGTGGCAGAGCGGATTTACCAGTTCGAGGAAGTGGAAAGTCTCTATTTGATGAGCGGCGGGTTTGATTTGACCGTGATTATAGATGGAAAGAGTATGAAAGAGGTAGCATGGTTTGTGGCCACCAAACTGGCGCCGATGGAATCCATTATGAGCACGGCGACCCATTTTGTGCTGAAGAAATATAAAGAGCACGGACTTCCGTTGTTCGAGAAGAAAACCGGTGATGAAAGGCAGTTGATTACCCCATGAGAAATCCATTATCCAAAGTAGTGAGTGAGTTAGAGCCTTCCGGCATCCGGAAATTTTTCGATGTGGCGAGCACGATGGAAAATGTCATTTCCCTCGGTGTGGGAGAGCCGGATTTCGATACACCGTGGCATATCAGAGAGGAGGGTATTTATTCTCTGGAAAAAGGGCGTACCTTCTATACATCCAATGCCGGACTTATGGAGTTGAAGGAAGAAATCAGCCAATATTTAAAGCGGCGTTTTTCTCTTTCCTATCGGGCAGAGGAAGTGCTGGTTACGGTAGGGGGGAGCGAGGCCATCGACATTGCATTCCGTGCCATGCTGGATCCGGGTGATGAGGTGATTATTCCGGAGCCCTGTTTTGTTTCCTATCTGCCTTGCGTGAAAATGGCAGGGGGAATTCCGGTTCGGCTTGCTCTGGAAGAAAAAGACCAGTTTAAGCTGACAAGGGCGAAGCTGATGTCCGCCATTACTGATAAAACCAAGGTTGTGGTACTGCCTTTTCCCAACAATCCGACGGGAGCTATCATGACGGCAGAAGAACTGCAGATTATTGCTGATATTATAAAAGAAAAGGATTTGTTTGTTGTTTCTGATGAAATTTACTCGGAGCTCACTTATCAGGGAGACCATGTATCCATCGCCTCCCTGCCGGGGATGGCAGAACGAACGATCGTCATAAACGGTTTTTCCAAATCCTATGCCATGACAGGATGGCGGCTTGGTTATGCGGCAGGACCGAAAGAGATTATTACACAGATGATAAAAATTCATCAGTATGTGATTATGTGTGCACCTACCACAAGCCAGTATGCGGCCATCGAAGCATTGAAAAACGGAGATGGAGATGTGGCAAAGATGCGGGAGAGTTATAATGAGCGCCGTCGATTTCTGGTAAAGGAACTGAACCGCATAGGAATTCCCTGCTTTGAACCAATGGGAGCTTTTTACGTATTTCCCAATATCAGCCGGTTTGGTATGAGCTCGGAGGAATTTGCCACAGAGCTTTTGAAACAGGAGAAAGTGGCAGTTGTACCGGGGTCTGCGTTCGGAGAATGCGGCGAAGGGTTTTTGCGAATTTCCTATGCCTATGCCATCGAAGAATTAAAAATTGCACTGGGAAAGATGAAGAAATTTATAGACATCGTGTCATAAATATGTTACTATATAGATACAAGTGACGAATATTAAGGTTTTTTAGAGGGGAGAAAAGCGAATGGCGACGTTAAACGCAGAACATATAAATCCGTTTCTTATGTCAGCAAAGAAGGTTTTGCAGGACACCTGCTTTGTGGAAATAGGAATTGAAAAGCCAACGCTGAAGGAAGCGAAGTTTGCCTCAGACAGCTGGGTCATTATTATTGGTATAACGGGTGAAATGCGTGGTCAGGTTCTGATTGCCATGACGGAAGCAAATGCCTGTAACATTGCGTCCAAGATGTGTATGATGGAAGTGACTCAGATAGATGATTTTGCTGCCAGTGCCTTAAGCGAATTGGGCAATATGATAATGGGAAATGCGGCGACCGTTTTTTCTTCCAATGGAATCGGAATTGATATTACACCGCCGACTTTGTCCCACGGTGAGGTAAGCTTTACGTCAAATTATGCCAAGTCACTCTGTGTACCGTTGACATTACCGGATGGTAAAGTTGATTTATTCCTTGCCATAAAACAAGATGATTAAGAATATGTTAAATATTGTATTATTGGAGCCGGAGATACCAGCCAATACAGGGAATATCGGAAGAACCTGTGTTGCCGCAGGAGCCAGGCTCCATTTGATTGAGCCGATGGGCTTTCAGATAAACGAAAAGCAAGTGAAAAGAGCCGGACTGGATTACTGGGATAAACTGGATTACACAATTTATGAAAGTTATTCGGATTTTCTTTCCAGAAACCCGGGGGCGAAAATTTATATGGCAACAACAAAGGCGAAGCATGTATACAGCGAGGTTTCCTATGAGGAGGACTGTTATATTATGTTTGGCAAAGAGAGTGCCGGGATCCCGGAAGAGATTCTCGTGGAAAATGAGGAGACCACCGTCCGGATTCCGATGTTTGGAGAGATACGGTCCCTGAATCTGTCAAACTCTGTCGCGGTTGTTCTGTATGAGGCACTCCGGCAGCAGGGATTTGGTGAATTAAACCAGACAGGGCATTTGCATCATTCACACTGGAAGGACGGTACAAGATAGCATAACGGTGCGTAAATTTTTCGCACCTTTTTTTATTTTTGTGCAACATTTCTCTCCGGTCAGTCGTTATATATACAGAGATAATAAAAAAGATACTTTCATGAGAGGATAAGTTTATGGTAGATGTGGCATCGAATCCATCGGACGCGGTGGAACTGGCTCTGGACCTCTATGGTAATGATATTCTACGTCTGGCATTTTCCTTTTTAAAACGGCGGGAGGATGCAGAAGATATCGTTCAGGATACATTAATTCGTTTCATGCAGTCCGGGGGCGTTTTTGAAAATGAGGAACAGATGAAAGCGTGGCTTCTGCGGGTGGCGGCAAATCTATGCCGGGATTATTTAAAATCCGCAGAGAAAAAAAAGACGGTAGCACTGCCGGAAGGGTATGATGTGGCGGCAGAGGAACTGCTGCCGGAGGGAGAGAGTGAAGTTTTAAAGGCGGTGATGGCACTGCCGGAAAAATATAGGAGTGCCATTCATCTATACTACTATGAGGAATATAGTACAAAAGAAATTGCAGAAATTCTCAGTAAAAAGGAAGTGACGGTTCGTTCGCTTCTAAAGCGTGGGCGGGAAAAATTAGAAAATATGATGAAAGGAGACCGTGATTATGCAAAGAGAATATAAAGATGCTATGGAAAAAATAACGCTCAGTGATAGTGATAAAGAGCGGATTCTTGCCAATGTAAAAAAAGCACAGGAACAACCGGCAGATAAAGTAATACGGTTTTCCTTTTTTCGTATTGGTACAGTGGCCGCGGCGGTAGTGGTTGTGCTTGTCAGTGCGGCGTTGATTCGAAGCCAGTTTATCGGAAATGACAATGGTCCCGGCAATATAACAGACCCTGGAACCCCTGGACAGCTTGGAACCGAGATTGTCTGGGAGGAACTGGACTCCATTGACGATATCGAAACGAAAACGGATTGTAAAACTTATCTGTTAGGAGATGTTTCGGAACAGTATAAGGTAAAAAAGGTGGAGGTTGCCCAGAGCCAGAAGCATGTAAAAATCACCTATCGTAATAAAGAGGAAAATGACAGAATTCTTTTTGAGTACAAAGAAGAGGAAAATGCCCAGGATATTACCAGCCAGTTTGATCATGAAGCGGAACTGTCAGTGGAAAAAGTAGGAGATTCCGATGTCAAAATGTACGGAGTCGATTCCTGTGATGGTATGACATGGCAGCAGGAGTCTTGTACCTTTGCCGTCAAGCTGTCCAAGGGATGTAGTAAAGAGCGGGCAAAGAAACTGGTTTCCGGCACGAAGAAAAAAGAGAGCGGGGATGGAAATTCCAAGGATGATTCCCAAAAGGGAGATAAGGGAGATGACGAGAAAAAGAATCCAAATGCCATTGGCTGGACGGGCGATGAAAAGGCAACCGGTCCAAAGGAAAAGAAAAATATTCTGAAGAAAATATATAACCAGCTCGGTTTCCGTGTCACCATAGAACCACCGGCGAAAAAGGTAACTTACAAAAAGGTTGGGGATTTTGAATCCTTTGCCTTTTACTATAATGAGAGGGAAGAGTTAGAAAAACACCGGATTATTGGGTATGCCGGCTGGGATGGATGTCCAAAGGGTGTGATGAACGGCTATGAGGAAATAGGAACTGTTTCTGCCAATGGTGTCCGGGGAACGGTTTCGGAAAAGGAGACCGGAGAAAAATTATTCTCTTTCACAAAACAGGATATTTCTTTTACTCTGTTGATTGAGGACTGGACAGGAGATGATACAGAGGGAGTGTTGGGAGAACTTTTAAGTGTGATTCGTATTTCTCTGGACGATGGAGATCCCGAAGAGGATCCGGAGGAGGAGTCAGAGGAAGAGGCAGTAAAAACAAAGGCACTTCGGGAGATGGCACAGAAAATCCAGGATATTGTGGCAGATGGCAGCTTTAAGGAGCTTGCTGCGTTTATCAATTATCCGATTATGATTTACGGACCGGATATCGAGATAACCGGCGTGAAAGAATTTCAGTCTGTTGTGGAAGAGCCGATATTTACCAGTGACTGGATTGATGCCGTAGTATCCTACGATACCGGCAGGATAAAGGCAGATACAAAATCCATCCGGATGGGAGACAGTAAGAATTATATAATCTGCAAAATAAAGGGTAATGGCATGGATATTACGGAGATTCGCATTGCCCCAAAAGAGCCTGCCGCTACGGCAAGTCCGGATTCATTCTCCGATTAATACTGTTATGCTTTTGGCAGGGTGAATACAAATTTAGAACCTACGCCCACAGTGCTGACAACGTCGATTGTTTGCTTGTGGGCGTTAATAATTTCCTTGCAAATCGACAATCCAAGTCCGGTACCAAGTTTATCCTTTCCTCTGGAAATATCCGTTTTATAAAAGCGGTCCCAGATGAGACTGGTTTCTTCCTTAGGAATGCCGATACCGGTATCCTTGACGGCAACAAATATTTTATCACCCCGCATGCGGGTGCGAATTAAAATAGAGGAATTTTCGGAGCTGAATTTGATGGCATTCTCCATCAGGTTGTAAAGAACCTGTTGTATTTTATCCGGGTCTCCCGATACCATCAGCGGTTTTTGTTGTGCAAATACCAGTTCAAAGGTAATCTGTTTCTTATCTGCACTTCCCTGAAGGGCGTCTGCGGTACTGCGGACAGTTTCCTGAATATCAAAATCTGAAATGTTCAGAAAAATATTATCGCGGTCAAAGCGGTTGGCATCCAAAAGCTTGGTGGTTAATGTAGTCAGGCGGTCGGTTTCCGATAAAATAATATTCAAATACTTTTCCTGTTCATCCGGTGGTACGATACCATCTGACATGGCCTGTACATATCCCCGGATATTCGTAAGAGGCGAGCGGAAGTCGTGGGAAATATTAGAAATAAATTTACGCTGGTATTCTTCAAATTTACTCAGCTCTGCCCCGATAATATTTAAGGTCTGGGCAAGCTCACCATATTCGTCATTGCTTTTGATAATAATAGGAGGATTATCATGGGCAATGGAAAAATCCTTCGCCCCGTTGCGCAGTTTTTTTAACGGACGGAAATTAAAAAAGTAAAGACAGAAAAAGGCAATGGCTAACATCGTCATAATCAGGTAAAACAGAGTGGCCACAATATTAAAATAATAATCGGCCCGTGTCTTAATCGAGGAATTCTTCTTGGTTAGGAGCAAATAACCATTCAGATACGGATTATGCTCCAGCTGTATGGAAATACAGAGAGAGGGGTCTTTTAAATAGCCGTTCATGGAAAAATCCTCCACATAGCTCCTCCGCAGAAACGAAGTATCCCCCTGATAGACATTATAGGAGGAATCCGATTCACTGGTATCCACAAGAATTTTTCCGGTGCGGGAAATAATGATAATACGGCATTCTGCTGTTCCGGAAGCCATATTCAGATGAGTCCTCAGTGTGCGGATGGAATCCTCGGTGTAGGCCTGCTGATAAATATGCGTATCCAGCAGGGTGGTGCCGGCAGAGTGGAGATTGTTCTGGGTTTCCGATACTACTTTGTCATATATATACTGGTATCCCAGTGTCTGCATAAAATAAAAAGAAAACAAAAATAAAATCAGATAAAAAGCAGCCAGCTTTCTTCCCAGTGTGGTTTTCATATATTTTTTCATGACAGAGCTCCTTTGGCAGTATATTTTTGCATATGCGGTTATTGTTTCGGGAAGGTTTCAAATTTATAGCCGATGCCCCACACGGTAGCCAGCGCCCATTCCGGGTGGTCTTTGATTTTTTCCCGAAGACGTTTGATGTGGACATCCACCGTGCGTGTTTCCCCCACATATTCATAGCCCCAGATGCGGTCTAGCAGCTGCTCTCTGGTAAATACCTGATTGGGATGGGTAGCGAGGAAATAGAGAAGCTCCAGCTCCTTTGGCGGCATGTCCACCGAATTTCCCAGATAGGTGACGGAATAATTCGAAAGGCTGATCACCAAATCAGTATAGCGGATAATTTCGCCGGTTTCCTCCGAAACGGAAACGGAATCCGACGGAGCGGATTGGGCCGGTGTGTAACGGCGTAGTACCGCCCTTACTCGTGCCACCATTTCCTTCGTGTCGAAGGGTTTCATAATGTAGTCATCCGCTCCCAGTTCCAGTCCCAGTACCGTATCAAAAACCTCCCCCTTGGCAGATAACATAATAATAGGAGTGGCGTACTGTTTGCGAATTTCCCGACACACGTCATACCCGTCAATACCCGGCAGCATAATATCTAATAGGATTAAGTCCGGCTTAAAGGTCGTATGCTTTTTCAGAGCGGTTTCCCCGTCCTCTGCGATTTCACATTGGAAGCATTCCTTTGTCAGATAGAGGGATATCAGCTCCGCAATATTGGAATCATCATCAACAATTAATATTTTCTTTTTCTCCATATTCGTTTCCTTTCTGAGATTTGTGGACATTACTTAAATTCTACTACCGTCACCCCATAGCCGCCCTCGCCGTACTGGCCCATACGGTAGGTCTTCACATGCTTGCATTTTTTACAATAATTCTGTACGGCATTTCGGAGAGCACCGGTACCCATTCCGTGAATGACAGTAACCTGATGCAGCTTGGCAAGATAAGCATCATCCAGATATTTATCTAACAGAGCAAGTGCTTCATCCACGGTGTTTCCGATGAGATTAATTTCCGGAGAAATGGTCATAGCCTTTGCCATTTTCATATTCCGTGCATGGGTAATGGATGCCTCTTTTTTCGCTGCCTTCGTCTCCTGCTCTAAAAGTTCTAAATCCTTTATGTTGACTTCGGAGCGCAGGCTTCCCATCTGAACATAGCAGTTTCCCTTATTGTTTGGCGGGGTACTGACGGTACCCTTTACGCCCATGGAATGAACCATGACGATATCGCCGACAGAAAGTTTGCCCGGTGCCGTTCCCGGTGTTTTTTTCGGTGTCTGCATCGTCAGCTTGCTGCCGGTTTTGTCCAGTTCTTCCCTAAGAGCGGTACGCTCCCGTTCCATTTCCTTTGTCATGCCGGCATCGTTCATCCATTTATTGTATTTGCGGATGGACTCATCTGCCATATGTTTTGCCTTCTGTAAAATTTCGTTTGCCTCTTCGTTGGCACGACGCAGAATTTTATCTTTTGCTTTGTCAATTCGTTCGTTTTTATCCTTTAGTTTTTCCTTGTAGTGCTCTGCCTCCTGGCGAAGACGCACTGCTTTTTCTCTTTCCTGCTCCACGGCGGTGCGGGCGTCCTCTAAGCCGGAAACCACATCCTCAAAGCTCTTGGCGTCACTGTCCACAAGATTTTTCGCGGCATCAATAATGTCTTCCGGCAGTCCCAGCTTTCCGGAAATGGCAAAGGCATTACTTTTGCCGGGGATACCAACCAGCAGTCGGTAGGTCGGCTGTAACGATTCCACATCAAATTCACAGGAAGCATTTTCCACACCCTCCGTGGAAAGGGCATAGACCTTTAGCTCACTGTAATGTGTCGTAACCATCGCCGTGACATGGCGGCTGTGCAGATTATCCAGTATGGCAATCGCCAGTGCCGCTCCCTCGGTAGGGTCGGTGCCGGCACCCAGCTCATCAAAAAGAGCCAGTGTCTTTTTGTTGGCACGTTTTAAAATATAAACGGTATTTACCATATGGGAGGAGAAGGTACTGAGGCTCTGCTCGATACTCTGCTCATCCCCGATGTCGGCATAGACCTCTTCATACACCCGCAGATGGGAGTGGTCAAAAGCGGGAATGTGAAGTCCTGCCTGTCCCATAAGGGTAAAGAGACCTACGGTTTTTAGGGAGACGGTTTTACCGCCGGTGTTTGGCCCGGTAATTACCAATAAATCATAGGTTTTTCCCAACGTCACATCAATGGGTACGACAGAATCTTTCGGAATCAGAGGATGGCGTCCCTTTTTGATGTGAATATAATTCCGGTCAAATAATGGCTCGCTCCCCTGCATCTTTTTCGAGAGAAGTGCCTTGGCAAAAATGAAATCAAGCTCTGCCAATAGTAATACATTTCTCTCCAGATTTTCCGTATAAGGAGCGGCAAGGGCACTAAGAGAAGCTAAAATTTTTTCAATCTCCTCCTGCTCCTTCATACCGAGTTCCGCCAGCTCGTTATTGAGCTTCACAATGGCCATTGGCTCTATGAAAAAGGTAGAGCCGGTGGCACTCTGGTCGTGAATCATACCCGGAAAGGTAGATTTGTATTCCTGCTTCACCGGCAGGCAGTAGCGGCCGTTTCGCATCGTCACAAGATTGTCCCGCAGCATGGAGCCGGAGGCATTCATGGTGGCGGTGAGTTGTTCCCGAATCCGGTCGTTGGTATTTTTTACGGAGCGGCGGATGCGTTTTAATTCCGGGCTGGCATCGTCCGCCATTTCCTCCGGGCTGAGGATACATCGGTTAATTTCCCGGCGCAAATCCGGCAGATCCACAAGGCTTGCAAAGCGACCGGAAAGGGCATCCTGTAAATCTTCTTCCTTTTCATCATAGCGGATTGCCGTCCCGGCAATTTCCAGACAGCGGCAGATTCCCAACAGTTCCCCCATACCGAGGGTAGCACCCTTTTCCAATGGCACGAGACTGGGGCGGATATCCCGCAGCCCGTGAAAGGACAGCTTGCCCTGCTTAAATACCCGCATAAGGGCGTGGGAAGTTTCCGTCTGCCAACCGATAATTTCGTCCCGTCTGGAGGAGGGCAGAAGATGTCTGGCACTTTCCTTTCCCAGCGGAGAATCCGCTTCCTCCACAAGCATATCTATAATTTTATCATATTCTAATGTTTTCAAAACCTTCTTATTCATTGTGCTAACCTCCGTTACAAGTGCTTTCCCGGAGAAAGACTTTGTTTCATTTTACAATAAAAGGGTTCATTTTGCAATAAATAGGGAAACACCTTGATTTTGCAAATAAATGACGGTAAAATAAAAGTAGTATATTTGACAGAATGGAGAATTATCTATGAATTATTTACGGGATTATCGTGAGGGACAAAAATTTTACGGAACCTATCTGTGCAAGCAGAAACAGATTTTAAAAACAAAGGCAGGGAAAACCTATTATTCCCTGATTTTGCAGGATAAAACCGGAACGGCAGATGCAAAAATCTGGGAGCTGAATATGGGCATTGCAGACTTTGAGGCCATGGACTATATTCATTGTGAGGGAACGGTTACAAGCTTTCAGGGAAATCTGCAGATGAACATTTCCCGTGTCCGTCTCAGTGACGAGGGAGAATATAACCCGGCCGATTATGTTCCATGCAGCGAGAAAGATATTCCGGACATGTACGGGCAGATTATGAAATATGTGGCAAGTGTGAGAAACCCGTATTTAAAACAGCTTTTGGAAATGTATTTTGTTCAGGATAAAGAATTTATCTCTGCCTTCCAGAAACATTCGGCGGCGAAAAGTGTGCATCACAGCTTTATGGGAGGACTGCTGGAGCACACGTTAGGCGTAACGAATCTCTGCCAGTATTTTGCGGACCATTATCCGATGATTCACAGAGATTTACTCATTACCGCTGCCCTGTTCCACGACATCGGGAAAATTCGGGAAATATCCGGGTTCCCTGCAAATGACTATACGGATGACGGACAGATGCTGGGACATATTTATATCGGTGCCCGCAGTCTGGAGGATTCCATCGGAACGATATCCGGCTTTCCGCCCAAGCTGAAAAATGAACTGATTCACTGCATTCTTTCCCACCACGGGAAGTTGGAGTTTGGTTCACCGAAAGTGCCCGCCATTATGGAGGCAATGGCGCTTCACATGGCAGATAATGCAGATGCGAAGCTGGAGACGTTGACCGAAGTATTCAATCAGGCAGGAGATAATACCGGCTGGCTTGGCTATAACCGGATGTTTGAAAGTAACTTGAGAAAAACATCCGATGAGAGAGACGGACATGAGTGAAAACATAGATGGGCGAGGATATACATGCGTAAGGAATTGCGGGAACAAAAAATTACCTTTCAGAAAAATGAAGAAGTCATTTTAGATATTGATGATTTGGGAAACAACGGCGAGGGTATCGGTCATTTACATGGCTATACCCTTTTTGTCAAGGGAGCACTTCCCGGCGAGAAAATAAAAGCCCGTATTATGAAACAAAAGAAGGGTTACGGATATGCAAGGTTATCCGAGATTCTCATCCCTTCCCCTGACCGGGTGGAGCCCTTATGTCCTTCAGCGGGTCCCTGTGGCGGTTGTACGTTACAGCATTTGTCCTATGAAGGTCAGCTTAAATATAAGGAAAAGAAAGTGCGGGACTGTCTGACAAGAATTGGCGGGGTGGACATGTCCTCCGTGGAGTGGCTGCCAATTCTCGGTATGACGGAAACTGCCGGTGATGCAGGACAGCCATGGCGTTACAGAAACAAGGCACAGTTTCCGGTGAGAGCGGATAAGGAGGGGAAACCGGTAACCGGTTTTTTTGCCGGGCGCAGCCATTCGATTATTCCGGTATCCTCCTGTGCCATCCAGCACCCGGTTATCAATGAGGCAGCAGAGTGTGTTCTCGCTTTCATGCAGGAATTTAAGATTGCACCTTACGATGAAGAAAACCACAAGGGTCTGGTACGTCATATTTATGTGCGGCGAGGCTACCATACCGGAGAGGTTATGGTGTGCCTGGTCATCAACGGCACTTCCCTTCCCCACTCGGACAAGCTGGTGGAGCGTCTTCGGGAGATTGAGGGGATGACTGGCATTTCCTTGAATGTAAACGAAAAGCGAACGAATGTGATTCTTGGCTCTCAGATGATTCTGCTATGGGGAGAATCCTATATTGAGGATACCATCGGCGACATCCGTTACCGCATTTCGCCCCAGTCTTTTTATCAGGTAAATCCGCTCCAGACGAAACGTCTTTATGATACGGTGGCAGCCTTTGCGGATTTAAAAGGAAACGAAAAGGTATGGGATTTGTACTGTGGTATCGGTACGATTTCGCTGTTTTTAGCCCGTCATGCCGGACATGTTTTCGGTGTGGAGATTGTGCCGGAGGCGGTGGAAAATGCCCGTGAGAATGCGGCGAGAAACGGAATCGAAAATGTCACTTTTGTCTGCGGGGCGGCGGAGGATGTGGCTGCCGAACAGGGTGTGGATGTGATCGTGGTGGATCCGCCGAGGAAGGGCTGTGATGCTGCCCTGATTGATACTATGGTAAAAATGCAGCCGGAGAAAATTGTGTATGTGAGCTGTGACCCCGCCACCCTGGCGCGGGATGTGAAGCTGTTAGGGGAGCAGGGGTATGAGGTGAGGAAAGTACAGGCGTGCGATATGTTTCCTCAGGGGGGACATGTGGAGAGCGTATGTCTATTGTCCAAACTAAAGTTGTAACACCATATAGAGGTTGAAATTACGTTGGAAGCTATCTATGCTGTACATTGATTAGACCAAAAGAGTGTGGTATAATGTCGCTATCGTAAAAACAAATCATTAGAGGAAAAATAATGTTAGATTATGCTGGATAAATAAAATTCTAAAGTAGGAGGAAAGAAACATTTAGTGAGAAAAAAAACCACCGAATTGAAGTATAAGACAAGAGGAAACGTAAGTCCTGGCCGAAAACAAAATGTCTATTTTTGTTGTTATGATGATGATTTTCAAGTATATTTTGAAAAAATTTCAAATAATATTTTGAAACATTCAGATTGTGCGATTTGGTATAAGGATCCGGATAGTGCTTATGGCTTTCAAGACATCGTTCCGTATTTGGACAGTATGCGCTTTTTTGTTGTCCCGATAACAAGAGAGTTTTTGCTTAATGAGAACAGTGCGCGTTGTGATGAACTGAAGTATGCGATTGACAACAATATAACTGTTTTAGCGTTGATGGAACAGGATGGGTTAGAAGTTATATTTGATGAAACCTGTGGGCATATTCAAAGTTTGAATCAGGTCCACGATGATGAAAATTCAAAACAAATATTCGATGAAAAATTAAATCAATTTTTGAATTCTATGATAATCGGAACGGACGAACAGGAAAGAATCAGGGAAGAGTTAACCGCGTCCATTTTCATAAGCTATAGAAAAAAAGATAGAGAACAAGTTAACCAATTAATAGATGATCTGCATCAGAACGAGACGTTGAGGGATGTTGGTATATGGTATGATGAATATCTGGTACCTGGAGAGGACTTTGATGAAGCAATAGAAAGTGCAATAAAAAACAGTGAGTTGTTTTTAATGGTCATAACCCCCAATATGATGGAAAAAGGGAATTATGTCCGGCAAAATGAATATCCCCTTGCCAAGCGAGAAGAAAAAAGCATTATTCCGGTTCATTTTATTTCTGTAAAGGATCACGAACTGAACCAGTGTTTTGACGGAATTCCTGAAAGTGTCAACGCTAGACCGAGAGAAGCTGTAGATAAAAGAATTCAAGATGAATTGCAAGATGTATTAAAGAATGATGACTCTCCTCAGCATCTGTATTATGTGGGACTGGCATATTTGACAGGAATTCATAAAAAGAAAGATAAGGAGCGGGGGTATGAATTGATACGTCAAGCTGCAGACAGCAATTATTTAATTGCAGAGGAACGACTTGGACGTATGTACGAGTATGGTGACGGAGTTGAGTCAGACGAGATTCTTGCAACCTTTTGGTATGAAAAGTATTTTGCACATGTTATGAAAACTATACCGTATATAGATGATGGTGAAATAATTGTGACTGTCTTGAATCAAATGAGTCATGTAGATACTATTTATAGGGATTTGGAGATGGAAAAGAAAGTGATTTCCACCAAAGAGCGTATTGTTTCAATTGCCCGAGAGTTTCAAAAAAGAACGAAGGACCCTCAATTCCAGAGGATAGAGCTATTGGAGTCTCTTCGTTTAGTAAAAGTCTATTTAGAAAATGATCAGCTGGCGGAAGCGGAAAAGTTGCTATTCGGATTTGACGAGATAATAAACGATATAGTTAACAGCAGCTACCGAAGTAAAAAATTAAATGTAAATGACTTCTTAAATTTTGGTGAATGGATGGAAGCATATGGTATTTTGTTTTATAAAAAAGGGCGTAATGATTCTTCCAAACACTATTTTTACAAATCAATAGGTGCAAGGCAAAGCAACGAAGCTGTCAATTCAGTAATCATGAACAGGCAATCTTTGTGGGAAGATTATATGTATTTGACGAAAATACATATTTCTGTTAATGAGCTGGCAGAAGCCAGGCAAACAATAGACAAGGCATTGGCCTATATTACATCGGTGGCGGATGAATGTAAAGATGACAGCAATCATATTAAGGTAGTTGATACTTATGTTTTGTATGGGGATTTAGAATTATCTTCAAAAAATACAGATGCCGCATTGCAAAAATATGACAAGGCATTAGACCAGCTTCGTGAAATTATTAGCAGGCATAAGAAACTGAAATTCAGCCAGTACAAGAACTGTGCAACAATATATGAGAAAATAGGAACCCTGGACGCATCACGGAAAGAATTATTATATGATGCACTGGATCTTTGGCGTTATTTGTCAAGACAGTTTCCTGGTAAAGAAGAGTACAAATTACATATGCAGACAATAGAAAAACAATTAGGAGGGTAAATAAAATGGGATTATTTAGTAGAAAAGAAACGGAAGGAGTTGATAGCAAGAGGCTGTTGGCAATTGCAAATGAGCTGCTTGCGCAAGGCAGCTATGAAGAGGCATTTGGTTTCTATAAGGTGATGGCAGAGAGCGGAAATGTTGCTGATGCTCAATTTAATTTAGCTATTTGTTATGCAACAGGGAAGGGTTGTAATAAAGATTACTTTTTAGCAGCAAGATGGTTTCAGCAGGCATATGTTTACGGTATTGATGATGCACAGAACTGTATTAAAAAAGTATATTCTGATTATATACTGGAAGTCTTAGATAAGCCGTTTTCATATGAAGACGTATATGAAAAAACTGTTGACTTTGTTCGTTTGGCACAGATAGATGAAAACGACGAAGAGCAGGCGAACGAATTATTGTGTTCAGCGGGGAAACATTGTCTATATGCGCTAAAAGATCATATCAAGGCAAGAATTTTATTTAGGACTTCTGCAGAATTCGGGCATTATGCGGAGGGACAAAATGGATTAGGTATTATATATTGTGCGGGCGTTGGTATTGAGAAAAGTGATGTTGTTGCACTATATTGGTGGAATAAAGCAGAAGAACAAGGACATGAATTGGCAAGAAAAGATGCATTGGGATTAATTGAATATTATACGGAGAGAATGACAGATGAAGAATTCGAGGAAATGCTTTTGCCCCTTGTGAATTGGTGTAAAACAGGAACCGAACACATTCCAAAAGATTTAGAGAAAGCGGCATACTGGGAAGAGATGCTGTCAGAAGAAAACACAATTCGGTTCATAGACCGATATGCTGCTGGATGATAAAATTACAAGGGAGGCATACGATGCCAAGTACTAGAATTTGACCCGAAAGATTCATCAGCTTAAATTTTTGGTTAGACCAAAGGAGTACATAAATGAAAGGACACTTTATAGAGGGAATAAAAGATGGTGTGCCAATTGCGCTTGGTTATTTATCGGTCAGTTTCAGTATCGGAATTATGGCGCTGGCATCGGGGTTGAATATTTTTCAGGGGGCATTCATGAGTCTTACCAATGTGACCAGTGCAGGTCAGTTTGCGGGGATAGCGGTGATTGCTTCGGGAGGGACCCTGTTGGAACTTATTTTGACCCAGGTGATCATTAACCTGCGCTATGCGCTGATGAGCCTGTCATTGTCACAAAAGCTGCCGGAGACAATGCCGCTCTGGAAACGTATGGTAATTGCTTTTGCGAATACAGATGAAATTTTTGCGGTTGCCATGAGCCATG
>JAFLTC010000028.1:0-18096 GCA_022510615.1 Lachnospiraceae bacterium
CAACAATAACCGTGTAAGTTACTACGTAGACAGCCTGATCGAAGAGTTAAAGGGTCGTGGCGTGCGAAGCTTTGACTGGAATGTATCCGGTGAGGACTCTTTAAGCCTCAATGTGTCTCAGGAAACCATTTACCAGAATGTGGTAAAAGACCTGACCCGTTATAGACAGCCGATTATTCTTTTACATGACTCTGCCACTACGAAAAATACGGCAGCGGTGTTAGGAAGAATTATTGACTATATTCGGGACGAGGGATATGAATTTGATACGTTGAAAAACAGAGAGGAGTACATGTTCCCAAGCAGCTGGCGTTAAAAGATTTGACAAAAGTCTTTCCTTATTTTAAACTATAACTATATGTTAGTCGATGGTGCGAAAGGAGAAAAGAAGTGGAACTGTTAGAAGAGCTGAAGACGCTGGGTGCGGATATAGACGAAGGTCTGGAACGTATGATGGGAAATGTTTCGTTGTATGAGAGAATGTTAGGAAAATTTCTGGATGTTATGAAAGATTCCACGGTAGCGGATGGATTTGAGAAAGAAGATTATGAAGCGTTGATTCATGAAACTCATACGATTAAAGGAACCACCGGAAATCTTTCCCTGACCCCTCTGTATGAGGCGTATTCCGAAATTGTGAGACTGCTCAGGGAGGAGCAGATGGAACAGGCTAAGAAGATATATGAAGGGGTTTTGCCGACAGAACAGAATATACTTTCCTGTATTGAGCGGCATACAAAATAAAATATACCATATTTATGGAGGTTTCGATGAAAAAGAATAAAACAGTACTGATTGTAGATGATTCGGAAATTGATCGTGTTGTATTGAGAAATATACTTGGTGAGGATTTTGAAATAGAAGAAGCGGAAAATGGTTATTCTGCCATGGAAGAAATATTGAGAGGAAGAGATTCTCTGGATGCTATTCTCTTAGATGTTTCCATGCCTGTGCTGGATGGCTTTGGCGTACTGCGGCTGATGAAGGAAAAAGAGATTAGTGATATTCCTGTTTTTCTCATTACGGCAGAGGCCACAAAGGATAATGTAGAGAGGGCAGTGCATTATAATGTAACGGAATTTATACGGAAGCCATTTGATAAGGACAGTGTTTTGGATCGTGTAAAATTAAAACTGGGTGTTGTTTCGGATTATACGCTTACCGACCACGACATAGAGGAAACCACCAAGTACATAGTGGAACTAAAAGCGCTGTATGATAAATACCTCCTTCACAGTGGGAAAGCTCTCGGGCATTATGAGAGAGTGAGTGCTGTGCTGAAAATATTGCTCAATGAGTATTCTGCTTCGTCAAGGAATGCCGAACTGGACGGAACCCGTATTGATATTATCAGTAAGGCAGGATATTTTTATAATATCGGAAGTATGGTTTTAGCCGGCAGGGATGGTCGGGTAACCAAAAAGGAGGATGCGGATAAGGAAGCCTACCAGAGTCACACGATACTGGGGGCAGATTTGGTGCGTCTGAATTATTCCCGACATTGCCGTTTCTTTGTACAAGTTTGTGCAGATATGTGTATCCATCACCATGAACGATATGACGGGAAAGGATTTCCTCACAAAATCATGGGGGATAATAATCTGATTTATACACAGCTGTGTCGGCTGGCAAATCGGTTTGACAGTGTGTTTTCCCACAATAAAGAATACAGTGAAATGCAGTTTGAGATTGCATGCAATGAGGTACAGAAGGATAAGGGAGCAGTGTGCGCAGAGGCTTTCAAAGTTTTAGAGCGTTCGAAATCTGCTATCACCTTATATTATCAGATGCTGAAATAGTTAGCATAAGGGTGCCGTTATGCTATATGGAAGATAAAAAATAACCGATTCATACAACTGTGGAAAGTGTTGTGAACCGGTTATTTTTTTGTGGAAAGTTCTAAACTAATTCGGCAATCCGGCTGACGCCGACATAGATTTGGGAAATCTTATACCAGGTTTTGAAGCCGACAATACCGTCCTGTGTCAGATTAAAAACTTTCTGGAAGGTCTTTACCGCCTCTTCTGTCCGGGGACCGAAAATACCGTCTACGGCTATGGTGGGGATCAGCGGGTAAGCGCCGGCTATGACGTTTAATTGTCTTTGCATCTGGCGGACTTTGTCGCCGGAGGAGCCGACTACCAGATTGGTTCCGGGCCAGGAGGAAGGAATGCCGGAGATTTCCTCTGTCTCGTTTATATATATGGAATCCCCGTAATAATTCCTGAGAATTTCAATGGCGGAATACCCCTGGTCTCCTAGGGATTTGGAACCCCACTGGCTCATCCAGTTTGGACAGGAGACATTTTTTCCGTCACAGTACTGTGTTAAGATGGGCTGCTCCACATTCGGCCGGGAGAGGAAATTATTGAAAATCTCATCCACTACCCTGGAAATACTCTGGAAGACATTCCGGTTTGGAATCCACTTGTGGTCATAGGCGGTGGAGGAGGTAATGGTAAAGTCATAACCTTTGTTTCGGTACCACTCCGTAAATACCCGGTTTAGGGTAAAGGACTGGATGGCGAGGACATTGGCCTGAATGGTGGAGGTGGGCCAGGTAGAATAAATTTCACTGCAGGCCACATTTTTGATGTAGTCCGTGTATTTCACATAATAATTTTTGGCACTATTATCGGAAGGTGGACCGTCATGGACTACGACATATTCCGGAATGACAACACGACTGAGAACGATTTCCCCGGTTTCCTCTATGGACTTAATTTCACTTTCCGGTATTTTAGGCGGATAGTCACCCCACAGGGTATGGTCCGGAATAACAAAGAGCTCGGCGCTGTCCGATTCTGACCGGTCCACAGGAATCATACTGGCATTTTGGATTGCCGTCTCGCCGGAGAAAATTTCTGCTCCGTTTACCTCAATGGTTTCAAATCCCGGAGCACTGATAAAAATGGCATATTCCGAATAGGGCTTATCTGCTGTTGGATTCATGCTGTATTCTAAAGGCGGTGCCGGCAGCTCAATGTCCGTCAGCTGTCCCTGGCTATCGGTGGTGCTTTCCTCTATCGTCTGTTCCGGGGTGCTTTCGGCCGTAATGCGTACGGTGGCTCCCGAAATCGGGCGGTTATTGTCATCGGAAGTGACATTTACGTTTAGTTTTCCGTATTCCATACAAAATCCTTACTATGCTCATGTTATTACAATATATGAATATAATATAAAAAATTGAATCCTTCTATTGACATATATTTTTTTTACGTTATAATTAACATGCTAATCATTAAAAAGCTAATGATTGAGGAAGGTGTGAAACAGTGAATAAAAAGAGGGATGAAAATCCATACAGTCCCGGGGCTCTAACCTATCAGATGATTATGACCAACCAGATGCACCGGCGCATGTTGGAAAAAAAGCTGGAGGGAACCGGTATCCACAGAGCCCAGCATCGTCTGCTGATGACATTGGCCTGTAACCGATTCCGCTCCCAGGTGGAGTTGGCGAGAAGGCTGGAGGTATCACCGGCTACCATTGCCGTTTCTTTAAAAACATTGGAAAGGGAAGGCATGATTACGAAGAAGGCAGGTGCTGAGGACACCCGTGCTAATTTTGTGGAGTTGACGGAAAAAGGAGAAAAAATTGTAGAGGAAAGTAGAGAGTTTTTCGATCAGCTGGACGAGAGGATGTACAGGGGCTTTTCAGAGGAAGAGCGCAGGGAACTATGTGGCTTTCTGAAACGTGTTTATGAGAATATGAACGATATGTCATGAGAACATACGACAACAGGAGGTAAGGATGAAACAGTATAAAAAGTATGTAAAACCATATTTATCGGCATTTATTCTGGGACCGATTTTTATGATCGTGGAAGTATTAGGAGAAGTGGCACTGCCAAAAATGATGTCGATTATTATCAACTACGGTTGCGGTGCCGAAGAGGGAATCGAGGCGAGAGGGACCGGCTTTATTGTTCTGATGGGAGTGGCAATGATTGTCACAGCCGCTCTGATGATGTTAGGCGGTGTGCTGGGAGCCTACTTTGCGGTAAAGGCATCTGTTAATTTTGCGGCGGACCTGCGTCGGGATGTGTTTGACAAGGTGCAGAAATTTTCCTTTGCCAATATCGAAAAATTTTCCACCGGCTCCTTGATAACAAGACTGACCAATGATATAACGAATATACAAAATGTACTCAGCATGGGACTGAGGATGTTGCTTCGTTCACCGGGAATGCTCATTGGCGGACTGATTATGGCATTTATTATGAATCCCAGTCTGGCCATGGTATTCTGTGTCGTAATTCCGGTTTTAGTCGTCTCCTTAACCATAGTGATGAAAACGGCGTTTCCGAGATTTGATACGATGCAGAATAAAATTGATGCCCTCAATTCAAGAATCCAGGAGAATATCACAAATCAACGTGTGGTAAAATCCTTTGTCCGGGATGAATTTGAAAAGGCAACCTTTGACCGGGCAAATTTTGATTTGAGGGATAAAACCCTCCGCGCCATGAAGGTGGTCATTATGACGATGCCGATTATGACCCTTACCATGAATATTACGGTTATGTCTGTGGTCTGGTTTGGCGGGCAGCAGATACTGGCAGGAAGCATGCCGGTGGGAGATTTGACGGCATTTACCACCTATGTGACCCAGATTCTTATGTCGCTGATGATGCTTTCCATGATTATGATTCAGGGATCCCGTGCACTGGCATCCTCCCGTCGTATTACCGAGGTGTTAAATTCCGAAATAGACTTAAATGATGATTTGGCAGGAGAGAAGGACAGAAAGGTAACAACGGGAAAGATAGAATTTCGCCATGTCGGCTTCCGTTATTATAAAAAGCATAAACACAATGTATTACAGGACATTAATTTTACGGCAAATCCCGGCGAGGTAATCGGTATTATCGGTTCCACCGGTTCGGGAAAGTCTTCCCTTGTTCAGTTGATTCCGAGACTGTATGACTGCGACGAGGGCGAGGTACTTGTGGATGATGTGAATGTGAAGGAATATTCCCTGGAAAATCTCCGCAATGGCGTGGCAATGGTGCTGCAGAAAAATACATTATTTTCCGGTACCATTATGGATAATCTTCGCTGGGGTGATGAGACGGCCACAGAGGAGGAAATATATGAGATGGCAGCGGCAGCCCAGGCAGACACCTTTGTACGTGGGTTTACCGATGGGTATGATACGGAGCTGGGACAGGGCGGTGTCAATGTGTCCGGTGGACAAAAACAGCGTCTGTGTATTGCCAGAGCCCTGCTTAAAAAACCGAAGATTCTTATTTTAGATGATAGTACCAGTGCCGTGGATACGGCTACCGAGGCAGAAATAAGGAAAAGCTTTTCTACCTCTCTAAAAGAGACAACCAAATTGATTATTGCCCAGAGAATCTCCTCCGTGGAGGATGCGGACCGCATTCTTGTCATGAATGAAGGAGAAATCGTGGGGCAGGGAACTCACAAGGAGTTATTGGAAACCTGTGAAACATATCAGGAAATATATTATTCCCAGAAGGATAAAGAGGAGGTGGCAGGATGAGTCAGACAGAGAGAAAACCTCAGGGAGGACCACCTATGGGGCCGGGACCCCGCGGTCGTGCCGCTGCCATGCGTGGCGGAAAACCAAAAAATTCAGCGGCGACCATACGCCGTCTGTTATCCTATATGGGGAAGGATAAGTTCCTTATTTTTCTTGCCCTTATCTGTGTTCTTGTATTCAGCGGGGCGACACTGGCAGGTTCCTATCTCCTTTCCCCGATTATTGACCGGCTGACAGAATCGGCAAAAGCAGCTCTGCAGGCAGGAAATGCGGAACGGGCAGCAGTGCTGGCAGAGGGCACGAGTACCCTGCTGCGTGGAGTACTTACCATGCTTATCGTGTATGGACTGGGGGTAATTGCTAACTATTTGCAGCAGAGAATTATGATTGGTGTTTCCCAGCGGGCACTGGTTCGTATTCGCAAGGATTTGTTCGACCATATTCAGACCCTTCCGGTACGCTATTTTGATACAAACAGCACCGGAGATATCATGAGCCGTTTTACCAATGATGTGGATATGATTGGGGAACTGATGAATCATACAGTAATTCAGATGATTTCCGGTACCATCAGCATTGTGGGAACTGTTGCCATTATGCTGTATATGAATGTGTGGCTGGCCCTGCTTACGATTGTTATGGTTCCGGTCATGCTAAAGGCAGGTGGCAGTATTGCAAAACGAAGCTCCAAATATTACAGGCAGCAGCAGAGTGCACTGGGAGCATTAAACGGATACATAGAGGAAACCGTTACCGGACAGAAAGTAGTGAAGGTATTCTGCCATGAGAAAAAGGCGGTGGAAGAATTTACCGAATTGAATAATGACCTGAGAGGCAAGCAGATTAAAGCCCAGTTTTTTGGTGGTATTATGGGACCGGTAATGGGAAATATCGGTCAGGTCTGTTACGGTATTACCGCTGCCGTGGGAGCTATCTTTTGTTTATTGGGAAGACTGACGATTGGACGCCTCACGGTATTTGTCAATTATTCCAGACAGTTCAGCCGCCCGATTAACGAGCTATCCATGCAGGTCAATGTAATCTTTTCCGCCCTTGCCGGTGCGGAGAGGGTATTTACTGTCATGGATGCTGAGCCGGAAGAGAAGGATCCTGAAGATGCGGTGGAGATGGGTGATATAAAGGGGGAGGTAGTATTAGAGCATGTGAACTTCGGTTATAATCCGGACAAAATGATTTTAAAAGATATAACCCTGTATGCCCATGCCGGACAGAAGGTTGCCTTTGTAGGATCCACCGGAGCAGGAAAGACGACGATTACCAATCTGTTGAACCGATTCTATGACATCGCCGAGGGAACTATTACCATTGATGGCATTGATTTGAAGAAATATAACAGAAAGAGCCTTCGTTCCCATATTGCCATGGTATTGCAGGATACCCATCTGTTCAGTGGAACGGTGAGGGAAAATATCCGTTATGGCCGTCCGGATGCGACGGATGAGGAAGTGGAGCAGGCGGCTAAGACGGCCAGTGCCCATTCCTTTATTATGCGATTGGAAAATGGCTACGATACGGTGTTGGAGGGTGATGGTACGAATCTGAGCCAGGGGCAGAGACAGCTGTTAAATATAGCCAGAGCGGCGATTTCCGTTGCACCGATTCTTGTGCTGGATGAGGCTACCAGCTCGGTAGATACCCGTACAGAGATGCACATCGATCACGGAATGGAGCGACTGATGAAAAACCGTACCACCTTTGTCATTGCCCACCGGCTTTCCACTGTCCGGAATGCGGACTGTATTATGGTACTGGAGCAGGGAGAAATTATTGAGAGGGGAACCCATAAAGAGCTGTTAGAGAAAAGGGGAAGATATTACCAGCTCTATACCGGCGCCATAGAATTAGCATAACGGCGTGAAATTGCCACCGTTATACAAATGTAGAACTGGACAAAATAAAAAGAATAGTATAAGATAGGTATGAACGTATCATTGTAGCCGGAAGGCATACGGGAAGGAGAGATATGAAATGAAACAAAACGGTGTAACAAAATTTATTTTTGCAGCAGTGATATGTCTTTTGCTGGTATTTGGACTGAGCATATCCGGTAACAGAAAGGCGATTGCCCAGGAAGAGGGAACGGATTCTGCCATAGCGACGGAAGAACCGACAGTAAGTTCTTCTCCTACACCGGTACCGACTCCGATTGATATAACCGAAGTGACAATAAATAAAACAAAGACAGTTATTATGGCGAAGAAAAAGGTTACCCTGAAGTTATCCGGTCTGCCGGCGGCGGATATACCGGTCACATGGACAAGCACGAATCCGAAAGTTGCCACTGTCAGTGATGCCGGAGTGGTAAAAGGGATAAGTAAAGGAACGGCAGTGATTGAGGCCCGGGTGGGAACGGGAATTTTTCGCTGTACGATTACAGTTGTTTCCAAAATGGTGAAGAAAGATTTCAGTAAATTTAATGGTGAAAACTTTGTATCTTTCTGCAAAAGAAAGGGCTACAATTATGGCTATGCATGGGTCGGCCAGTGGAAGGGAAAGAGTAAGAAAAAGAAAACCTACCGCGGAATCAAGATTGGCGCCAGCACCACAAAGGTAAAAAACGCATATGGAGAATTTACTCTGAATAAGTGCAAGAAAAAAGACCCGTTTACGAAAATGAAGGGCTTAAAAAAGAATAAAGTAAAAACTTATGCCGATATGACCTATGGAAAATACCGCATCCGTTTTTACTTTAATAAAAAGAAGAAAGTAGTAGCGATTATCTATGCCTGCAACATCGGCAGAATTAAGAAAAGCGCATTGAGACAATATATCTGATGCCGAAGCTCGGCCAGAGAAAGAAACCTCTATTCCTCCGTTTCTGGTTCAGAAGTTTCTTCCTCTGGCTCTTTTTCTTCTTCTTCCTCTTCTTCATCCGTTTCCTTCTTCTTTGGAGGCTGGGATAATAAAACCAGCGCCGTCATGAGTATGGTTAAAACAAAAGGAGCGGCATATACGACAGTTTTTACATCAGAAGAAACTGTATGGGGATCGGTATTGAACCATACAATTACACCAAAATAAACAATAAAAACAACGGTGCCGAGAACGGAACCAATGATTCTTGCCAGTGTACTTTTTTCTCCACCAAATTTTGCCCTTGCTAAATTGTATACAAGGAAAAATGCTACGCCGGCATCAATGAGTCCGAAAAGCAGCATCCCGGGATTCATAATCACAATATCACCTCAGATTTATTTTTTTGTATTATATCATGATTTCATTATATCACAAAAAGAGAAGAGAGAAAAGAGATAATGCAAAAATAGAAAATAAGGATTGACATTTGGTGAATGAAATGATAATATATCATTTGCATGCAGGAATGGCGGAATTGGCAGACGCGCACGGTTCAGGTCCGTGTGGTAGCAATACCATGAGGGTTCAAGTCCCTTTTCCTGCATTTTTTATTTTGTTAGAAAAGTTCTCGTGTGAGGAAAGGTGTGTGCTTCTTGGCGGCACCTTTTTTGTTGTTTAGATATTGCGGGAAAAACAATTTTGTGATAGAATACTAACGTATTTTTGAACAATAATATTTACTTGGAGGCGGAATATGAATCGTGCGAAGAAAATCATGAAAAATCAGGGGTTGGGAGGAGTCGATAAAAAGAAAAAAAAGGAAGCGGACGTTTCCAGAAAAAATAAAATACTGTTAATTATCGGTATTGCTCTAGTGTTAGTGCTTTCACTGGGAATTTGCTATATCCAGTTCAGACCCCGTGAAATTCTGAGAGTATCCGGACTGGATAATTCAGGAGCTACGGTGGAAAATAAAGTTTATTATAAGGAAGCGATGTATGACATCTATACAACAGAAACCCAGTATAACAGTTATGCATCCCTTTATGCCCAGATGTATCATTCCAGCAGTTATTGGGATGCCGAGGATGTTGACAGCGCCGGAAGAACAGGTGCCCAGGCTGCCAAAAAAGCAGTTATGGACGGATTGAAGCAGCGGGAAATCCTCTACATGGAAGCGTTAAAAAATGATATGTCTCTGACCGATGAGGAGAAAAAGACAATATCAGAAAGTGCGGCGACAGCGGTTTCCAATCTCTCCGACAGCCAGAAGAGAATTGCCGGTCTGGATGAGAAAACCATTGCCGGCGTAATGGAAAAGCAGGCTCTGGCAGATAAATACAGACAGAGCGTAATAAGCAGCCTCGGTATTGACGAAGAGGCATTGAAAAAGACGGTGAGTAAAAAAGACTACCGTCAGTACACCCTGCAATACTATACCTTTGCCAAGACAGAGCAAAAGGATGGAAAAGAGGTAGATAAGGATGCAGCGACACTGAAAAAAGCGAAAAGTGATATGAAGGCATTACAGAAAAAGGCAGCTTCGGCAAAGGATTTTACCAAGGATATTATTACGGATTCAGACACTAACAATACGGATGATAACACCGGTATTTCCTATAGCACCTTAGACCTTTTGGAAACCAATGAGGATTTTGCCGACGATGCCACGAGAAAAAAAATTAAGGCCATGAAAAATAACGCAGTATCCGATGTGCTTGAGACAAAGGATGCGTATTATGTGATTAAAATGGTAAACAATAATGATTCCGAGGCTTATGATAACCAGTGTCAACAGGTTGTTGCCGATGAGCAGACAAGCCAGTTTAATACAAAGTATAAAAATGAAATTAAAATAAATTACAGAACAGAGGTTCAGAGTTATTGGAGGGGAAGAGTGACACTCGGTGCATTGACAAGTGGCAATGAATAGGAATACGGCATAAATAAAGGAGGAAATCATGGCAGACGTAAAGAGAATTTATGTTGAAAAAAAAGAGCCTTACGCAGTACATGCAAAGGAATTGAAGCAGGAACTTAAGAATTATTTAGACATCAAAGCCCTGAGCAATGTGCGGGTACTGATTCGCTACGATGTGGAAGCCTTGTCCGAAGAGGTTTATAAAAAGGCGTTAGTGACCGTGTTTTCTGAACCGCCGGTGGACTATGTGTATGAGAATAGCTTTGATAAAGAGGCATCAGACCGGGTGTTTTCCGTGGAGTACCTTCCGGGGCAGTTTGATCAGCGTGCCGACTCTGCAGAGCAGTGTGTGAAGCTTCTGAATGAAAAAGAGGAGCCGATTATCCGCTCTGCCACCACATACGTTTTATCCGGTGAAATATCGGAGGGGGATTTTGAGAGAATTAAGTCCTATTGCATTAATCCGGTGGATTCCCGTGAGACCGATGAAGTGGTTCCGGAAACTCTTGTGACAAATTTTGATGAACCGGCGGATGTTATTTTCTTTGATGGCTTTCAGAATATGGCAGAGGGAGAATTGAAAAAGCTGTATGATTCTCTGGGACTTGCCATGACATTTAAAGATTTTCTCCATATTCAGAATTATTTTAAGGGAGAGGAAAAAAGAGATCCTTCCATGACGGAAATTCGTGTGCTGGATACATACTGGTCCGACCACTGCCGTCATACGACATTTTTGACCGAGTTAAAAAATGTTTCCTTTGAGGAAGGGGATTATACAAAACCGATTAAGGAAACCTTTGAGGCCTACAAACAGGCCCACGATGAAATGTATCAGGGAAGAGGGGATAAATTTGTTTCCCTGATGGACATTGCCCTTCTTGCTATGAAAAAGCTGCGGGCAGAGGGCAAATTAGAAGATATGGAAGTATCCGATGAGATTAATGCCTGCTCCATTGTAGTGCCGGTGGAAATTGATTACGGCGAGGGACCGCAGACGGAGGAATGGCTTGTATTCTTTAAAAATGAAACCCATAACCATCCGACGGAGATTGAACCTTTCGGTGGTGCTGCCACCTGTCTTGGCGGTGCTATTCGTGACCCATTGTCCGGTCGTGGCTATGTATACCAGGCAATGCGTGTGACCGGAGCAGCAGACCCGACCAAGTCTTTAAAGGAGACGCTGGAAGGAAAGCTGGCACAGAGAAAGATTGTGACCGGTGCGGCACAGGGATACAGCTCCTACGGAAACCAGATTGGTCTTGCCACAGGTCTGGTGGATGAAATATATCATCCGAATTATGTGGCGAAACGTCTGGAGATTGGTGCGGTTATGGGAGCAGCACCGAGAAAAAATGTAATTCGTGAAAATTCCGACCCGGGAGATATTATTATTCTCTTAGGGGGACGTACCGGGCGTGACGGCTGCGGTGGAGCCACCGGTTCTTCCAAAGCCCACAACACCGCCTCTATTGATACTTGTGGTGCAGAGGTGCAGAAGGGAAATGCCCCGACAGAGAGAAAGATTCAGAGAATGTTCCGTCGTGAGGAGGTCAGCCGCCTGATTAAAAAATGCAATGACTTTGGTGCCGGTGGTGTATCGGTTGCCATCGGAGAGCTGGCTGCCGGTCTGACGGTGGATTTGGATAAAGTTCCGAAAAAATATGCCGGTCTGGACGGTACGGAGTTGGCGATTTCCGAATCTCAGGAGCGTATGGCGATTGTTGTAGATCCGAAAGATGTGGACAAGATGCTTGCTTTTGCACAGGAGGAAAACTTAGAGGCAGTATGTGTTGCCGAAGTGACGGAGTCTCCTCGTCTTGTACTGAAATGGCGAGGAAAGGAAATTGTCAATATTTCCCGCGCCTTTTTGGATACCAACGGAGCTCATCAGGAAACCGATGTAGTAGTAACGATTCCGGATAAAAAGGACAATTATCTGAATCAGGTAGAGAAGGTAGAAAACTTTAAGGATTCCTTCCTAAAGAAATTACAGAGTCTGAATGCCTGCTCGAAAAAGGGACTGGTGGAGATGTTTGACAGTTCCATCGGGGCAGCTACTGTTACGATGCCTTATGGCGGTAAATACCAGCTGACACCGGTACAGACGATGGTGGCGAAGCTTCCGGTGCTGGAAGGAAAATGCGATACCGTAACGATGATGAGTTATGGCATGGATCCGTATTTGATGAGTTGGAGTCCGTATCATGGTGCTGAGTATGCGGTACTGACTTCCGTTGCCAAAATCGTGGCGGCCGGTGGTGATTATACAAAAATCCGCTTTACCTTCCAGGAATATTTCAAGCGGATGACAGAGGATAAGAAACGCTGGGGTGAGCCAATGGCAGCTCTCCTGGGAGCTTATGACGCCCAGATTAAGCTTGGGCTTCCTTCCATCGGGGGAAAGGATAGTATGTCCGGTACTTTTAATGATATCGATGTACCGCCGACCCTTTGCTCCTTTGCCGTAGATGTGGCGAAGCTGTCGGATGTTGTGACAAATGAACTGAAAGAGGCAGGCAGTCGTCTTGTGAAGTTTACCATCCGTAAGGACGAATACGATTTGCCTGACTTCCCATATATTATGGAGCAGTATGCAAAAATCACCTCCCTGATGCGTCAGGGTGTTATCCGGTCTGCCTATGCGTTAGACGGAAACGGTGTGGCAGATGCAGTTGCCAAGATGGCATTTGGTAATAAGCTGGGTGCAAAATTCTGCAAGCATAAACCAAAGGAATATTTCTTTACTCCTGCCTACGGTGAAATCGTGGCAGAGTTAGCAGAGGAAAATCTGGCAAAACTGGACGCTGCTGGTGTTGCCTATGACAAAGTCGGCAAAGTATTAGCTGAGCCGGAATTTGTCTGTGACGAGGAAAGGATTTCCATGGAAGAGGTCCTGGCAGCATGGACGGGGACATTGGAAAAGGTATTCCCGACCCGTTCCGGTGTGGAGGATAAAAAAATAGAAACCGGTTTGTTTGACACCAAAGATATTTATGTGTGCAAACACAAGGTGGCAAAACCAAAGGTATTTATTCCGGTATTTCCGGGAACAAACTGTGAATACGATACCATTAAATCCTTTGAGGCAGCAGGGGCAGAGACAGAAAGTGTAGTATTTAAAAATATGACCGAACAAAACATCACCGATAGTGTGGCTGCTTTTGAAAAGGCAATTAACGAATCCCAGATTCTGATGTTCTCCGGTGGATTCAGTGCCGGCGATGAGCCGGACGGTTCGGCGAAGTTCATCACTTCAGTATTTCGTAATGAGCGGATTCAGGAAGCGGTTCATCAGTTGTTAGATAACAGGGACGGTCTGATTCTTGGTATTTGTAATGGTTTCCAGGCTCTGGTAAAACTGGGACTGGTTCCTTACGGAAAGATTACAACCCAGAAAGAGGATTCCCCGACGCTGACGACCAACAGCATCGGACGCCATATTTCCAAATCCGTATATACAAAAATTGTAACGAACAAATCTCCATGGCTGCAGGAAGCAGAGCTTGGCTGTGTTTATGCCATTCCGGCTTCCCACGGCGAAGGTCGTTTTGTGGCAAGCGAGGAATGGATAAAGAAATTGTTTGAAAACGGACAGGTGGCAACCCAGTATGTGGATGTCAATGGCAATCCTACTATGGATGAGGATTTCAATCCGAACGGTTCTTATTATGCCATTGAGGGTATTACCAGTCCGGACGGAAGAGTCCTCGGTAAAATGGCTCACTCCGAGCGCCGGGGAGACGGTGTTGCCCTGAACATTTACGGCAATCAGGATCAGAAAATATTTGTAAGCGGCGTGCGATACTATTCGTAAGCAATGAGCCGTGTAGCGAGAAAGGAAATGGACTGCGAATGCTTGCATTCAGGCAGTCCGTTTTCTTTCTTGATATAGGGCGAATGCCCGTAATGAGAAAATCTTTGATTTTCGAATTGCGGCTCATTGCTTATAGAGACAAGTGAGCCGTGTGGGCGAATGCCCGTAGTTGCGGCTCATTGCTTATAGAGACAAGTGAGCCGCGCGGGCGAATGCCCGTAATTGCGGCTCATTGCTTATAGAGACAAGTGAGCCGTGTGGGCGAATGCCCGTAATTGCGGCTCATTGCTTAGGAAGAAAGGGAGAAAACTATGTCAAAATTCATCTTAGCATCCCAGTCGCCAAGACGACGGGAACTTTTCGCCATGCTGGACCTGCCCTTTGAAATTCTTGTTTCCGATACGGAGGAGGTTATCACAAGCAGTGAGCCTGCGGAAGTGACAGAGGAATTATCACGGCAGAAGGCAGAGGCGGTAGCAGGAAAAGTCGATAAAGGAATTATTATCGGAGCAGACACAGTGGTATCCGTAGAGGAAAAAATTCTTGGCAAACCCGCGGACAGAGACGAAGCCTTTCAGATGATACAGTCCCTACAGGGCAGAAGTCATATGGTATACACCGGGGTTACCATTCTTGTGAAAGAAAACGGAAAGCGGGAGAGTAAAACCTTTTCTGTGGGAACGAAGGTGCATGTGGCGGTTATGGGGGGAGAAGAAATCCGGGCATATATTTCTACTGAGGAGCCCTACGACAAGGCGGGCGGTTATGGCATTCAGGGGATTTTCGGAAAGTATATAGAGGGAATCGAGGGCGATTATTTTAATGTCGTTGGCCTGCCGGTGCACCGTTTGTACGAGGAATTGAACAAAATGAAAGAGGGAGGGTTGCTATGAAAAAACTAATACTATTTGTAAACATAATTATAGTTCTTGCTTTGGGGATGACGATACAAGCGGATGCCAAAAGGAAAACCCCTGCCCTCAGTAGGAAAAGTGTTTCCGTGAAAAAGGGAAGCAGTGCTAAGGTTTCTATAAAAAATGTCACTCCAGAGAAAACGAAATGGATGGTTAATAAAGCAGGCAAAAAGATTATAACCCTTTCTAAAAAAAAGAAAAAGGCAGTGACAATCAAAGGAAAGAAAATCGGTACCGCAACGGTAACAGCGAAAGTAACAGTAAAAGGGAAAAAAGTAAAGCCCCTCAAGTGCAAAGTTAGGGTCACGAAGAAATCAAATACTACCGTAGTGTCGAAGAAGACGGCTTTTTCCGGCAGTGTAAAGGTTTCTTTGACAGAAGAAGGCTATGTGAAGCTCCGATATAGCAAGGCTGCGGGAGCTCGAACCTATCTGGTTCAGAGAAAAAACGGGAAGGGGGCGTGGAAGAGTTTAAAAACCTCCTCCAAAACGAGTATTACGGATAAGACGGTAAAAGAATACACTACTTATTATTATCGGGTAAGGGCAAACTACAACGGAAGTCATACGGCTTACAGCACTGCCGTAGCAATAAAGACAGGAAAAATTTCCGGTGGAGGTGATAATGAGGAACCGATTGAACCGGAAGAGAAAACGGCAAAATATACATATGAATTAAAAACTATGAATACGGCGGATACAACTTTATATAATTATGTATATGTACTTATTTATGTAAAGACAGAGAATCCGGATCTACTTACCATTAGGCTGGACTCCGGTGAAGAAAGCGAGAATGGGAACTTTCGTTATTATATCAGGCGTGGATACGAGGACGTACATTATATTGGAACCCAGAATGCTGTAAACGGCGGCTACTTATATGTGTGCTGCTGGGATACATCGGGAGAAAAGAATCTTACGATACAGGAAAAAGTAGGTGAGAAATGGGTATCTGCTGCGGATATGAAGATTCACTTAGAGGATTATGACAAAGCGGAACATGAGTGGGCAAGATCAGTCATGGCAGAAGTGACCGATGACACAATGACGAAAGTGAAAAAACTGGAACAGCTTCAATATTATATCAGAGGGAATTTTAAATACCTTCCCAATAACGGAGAGCGTATCATACCGCTTACCGTTAATGTCGGAGCATACTGGGAAAAGAAATATATTGATTGTTTTGATGCAACGGATATCATGTGCCTGTTTGCGGAGGAATTAGGATTGGAAGGCCACTGGACCTATGCCGGGTATTTGAATCACTATTATGCGACAGTTACAATAGATGGAATCGACTATGATTTTGATGCCTCACCGGCGTCAGCAACCGGATTGATTACAGACTGGGAGTATGTTTTATAAAGTTAGCATAACGGTGCCCTCGCAAAAAATGTGTATTGAATTAAAAAAAACAGTGTGGTAAAATATAAAAAGTTGAAACAAGGGAGTGACAAAATGGATAGCAGACAGCGATATGTTTACAAATGTCCGCTTTGCGGACATACCTTTGAGGAGGAAAGTGTGGAGAAGGAGGACCGTACCTGTACCCAGTGTGGTAAAAGTACCTATACAATCCGTTCGGCAGTTAGTATCCGCAAAGTTTTTCCTGTCAACAGGCAGGAATAACAGGAGAAAATGCTGATTAAAGTAATGAGATAGAATAAGAAAAACCGGTGCGGAAAGAGCCATGCAAAATCACGTGTTTTGCATGGCTTTTTTATTTTTTGCTCATTTTTGTAAAAAAATGTTGATTTATACACATAAAGTGTGTATAATAGATGTATATTATGCGGAATGTGTGAGCATTGGAGTGACATTCCAGGAATGGATGATGAGATGAAAAAACGAGTCAATATTACCTTAGAGGACGAAGTGATTCAGCGTATCGACCACTTCGCAGATGAACACTATACGAGCCGCTCCGGTGCTATTACTATGCTGATTGTGGAGGCTACCGACGGTAGTCCTGGTGGGCATAGTTACGGATGGAGCAGGGAAAAGAATAAAGGCTAGCTAAATAGTACCTGTCGGATATCAGACAGGATAATATAGAAAATACAGGCATAGAGCGCCGGATAAAAATGGAGAAGACAGTGAAGATTACTACAGATTATACGATAGGGAATACTGCGATTCAGATTGTAAACACGGGAAAAAGGATTAAGGTTGTTGATGTAGAGAAAGAAAAAATGAAAAAACGTTTTTTGAAAAAAATATTAATTGTAGCTATTTCCGGTGCGATGGCATTTACCAGTTGTCTTTATTTTGTAAATTTGCAGCACAAGAAGGTTTTTCTGAATAAACAGGTATATGCCTTGCAGGGACAGATTGAGCAATTGGAAAGAGAAAATAGTCTGATGCAGAGAGAAAATGATGAAAACCTAATTGTAGACTATGATGCGGTTTACAAAAAAGCCCGCAAACTGGGCATGATTTTTCCGTCAAATGAGCAGACCTACACGTATAGAGTAGATAAAAGTACAGCAGTCAGAATGAATGATGATATAAGGGAAGAATCTTAACTATATATTTTCTATGTGCAGCATAACGGTGCCAAGTTGAGGTTAGGGATTTCGGATTGTGATAGCGGTAAAATAGCGTTGTTGATAGCGCAAGACTAAACGGGATTCAAATTGGTATTATCGTGCTAAAGGGATCGAACCATAAAGAGGACGGAAAAAATACAAAAGTTTTTTCTGGAAAATCGTTGTAAAAAAATGAAAAATATGCTTGCATTCTTAATATGATTCATGTATAATATCGCTTGTGGTTGTATTGGGCTATCGCCAAATGGTAAGGCACTGGACTCTGACTCCAGCATTTCTAGGTTCGAATCCTAGTAGCCCAGCTCTTTAAGTCCTGATAATATCAGGACTTTTTTGTTACAAGCCGAGCCGCGCGACAGGATAGAAAAGCCATTTTTTCCTGCTTGCAGGAAGAAAATGGTTTTTCTATCCTGTCATGGGGCGAAGCCCCACATGATGAGCGCAAAGCGCGAAGAATGGAAGAGGCGAGGCGAAAAAGCCGAGCGGGCAGTGATGAGCGCAAAGCGCGAAGAATGGAAGAGGCGAGGCGAAAAAGCCGAGCGGGCAGTGATGAGCGCAAAGCGCGAAG
>JAFLTC010000028.1:18195-22136 GCA_022510615.1 Lachnospiraceae bacterium
GAATGGAAGAGGCGTGCTTCCTCTGCTGCGCTTCGGAAGGAGGTAAATATGAGCAATACATTAAAAGAAGAAATAGAGAAACGACGTACCTTTGCGATAATTTCCCACCCGGATGCCGGAAAAACAACCTTGACGGAAAAATTTCTTTTATACGGCGGTGCCATTAACCTTGCCGGTTCTGTAAAGGGCAGAAAGGCAGCGAAGCATGCGGTTTCCGACTGGATGGAAATCGAGAAGGAGAGAGGTATTTCCGTAACCTCATCGGTGCTGCAGTTTAACTATGACGGGTTTTGTATTAACATTCTCGATACCCCGGGACATCAGGACTTTTCGGAGGATACCTACCGTACTTTGATGGCGGCAGACTCGGCGGTCATGGTCATTGATGGTTCCAAGGGTGTAGAGGCACAGACCATTAAGCTGTTTAAAGTATGTGTCATGCGTGGGATTCCGATTTTCACTTTCATCAATAAAATGGATCGGGAAGCTATGGACCCCTTTGAGCTGATGGATCAGATAGAAAACGTACTGGGAATCCGGACCTGTCCGATAAACTGGCCGATTGGCTCCGGGAAGAACTTTAAGGGAGTATATGACAGAAATACCCAGACCATATCTCGCTTTATCGCCGGTGATAACGGTCACAAGGTAGAAACGGTGGAGGCGAAACTGGGAGATGCCGGGCTGGATGAACTGATAACGAAAGAATACCATGATATTTTAGTAGATGAAATTGAGTTGTTAGATGGAGCCAGTGATGAATTTGATTTAGAAAAGGTTCGTGCCGGACAGCTTTCTCCTGTATTTTTTGGCTCGGCGTTGACAAATTTTGGAGTGGAAACATTTCTACAGCATTTTCTTGACATGACAACCTCTCCGTTGGCCAGAGATTCAGAGGGGGGAGCGGTGGATCCATTCTCTGAAGAATTTTCTGCCTTTGTATTTAAAATCCAGGCAAATATGAATAAAGCTCACAGAGACCGTATTGCCTTTATGCGTATTTGTTCCGGTCGGTTTGAGGCGGGAATGGAAGTCATGCATGTACAGGGGGGGAAGAAGATTCGTCTGGCGCAGCCACAGCAGATGATGGCACAGGAGAGAAAGCATGTGGAAGAAGCGTACGCCGGCGATATTATCGGCGTATTTGACCCAGGCATTTTTTCCATCGGTGATACGTTATATAAAGGGAAAAATCCGGTAAAGTTTGAGGGAATTCCTACCTTTGCACCGGAGCATTTTGCCAGAGTGCGTCAGGTGGATACGATGAAGCGGAAACAGTTTATGAAAGGAATTTCCCAGATTGCCCAGGAGGGAGCCATTCAGATTTTCCAGGAATTTAATACCGGTATGGAGGAAATTATAGTGGGAGTTGTAGGAGTGCTCCAGTTTGAGGTGCTCCAGTATCGTCTGGACAGCGAATACAATGTGGAAATAAAAATGGAACAGCTTCCTTATGAGCATGTGCGTTGGATAGAGAACCCGGAGGTGGATGTGGCGTCTCTTTCCGTAACCTCTGATACAAAAAAGGTAAAGGATTTGCGTGACAGACCTCTTTTATTGTTTACACATCCATGGAGCATACAGACGGCGTTGGAGCGAAATGAGGGATTGGAGCTCAGTGAGTTCAGCCGTAATTAAGCGCCGGGAGTTGCTTTAGATAGGATATCATCAAGAACAATCCACGAAATGTACAGTAAGTTGCCTAAACTAGACTTAAAAAAGAGATACCATCCAATCAGCGAGAACCTTTCGAACTCGATGGGATGGTATCTCTTTTTCTAAGACCGATTCATGCAATAGTTACTGCACATTTAGATGCTTTTTCATTATAAAAGAGCTGGCAAAATAGTAAACAGCGGCAAATACCAGATTTAGCACGATGCTGAGCACAAAAAGTGTAGTAAAATACGAGACATCATTCGCATATGCACTGTCCTCCATGCCGATAATAGCAAACGGGAGAGTGGCCAATGTACTGACAATCTGCGTAAATGTGTAGAGTGCCAGATAGACAGCGATACCGCCGATAACCCGGTGGTCACGAAACAGTTGTCCTATCATTATGGAGCAATAAATCTGCAGAGTCCCGGTAATAGTTCCCGTCAAGAGTGTAAGCAGGAGCAAAACGAAGAATCTGACGCTTGGCGTTCCTGCTGAGTGTGAAAAAGTCTGCTGCATAAAGCTGATAAAGGCATCCATACACTGTGCCGGCGTCCAAATTCCGGTGATAAATGTCATACACAGGATGGCGCAAACTGCCAGAATGCCGGAGGCAATCTGCCAGACAATGGCTGCCAGCAGTTTAGACAGGATAATCTGGTGTGTGCTGACCGGCAGGGTAAAGGTCAGATAAGCCTCTGAGGTCGCCGTCGTCCGATAAAAACGCACGATAACAAATATGTAAGAGGCAATAAAAATGCCGATCATCATACAAACAAAACCGAATATACTTATGCCGGAAAACAGTCCGATAATAGGTGAAAATCCCACATCGCTTTCGCCGATTCTTATAATCAGGCTGAAAATCGGAGTTAAAACTATCATAAACAGATACATGGGAAGAAAATTTCTGCCAGTGGCAGTAAATTCATGTTTTATCATTTTTCCTAACATTTGAACACCTCCCTGAACAGTGAATCTACGGATTCTCCTTCTTTTTCCCGGATATCATCCACTGAGGAATGAAGGCGAATCTGTCCCTTCTGAAGGAAAATCACATCATCCAGAACACTTTCCACATCTGCAATCAGATGGGTGGAAATCAGTACCGAAGCATCTTCACTGTAATTATTAATAATAGTCTGAAGAATGTAATCCCTTGTGGCAGGGTCAACTCCTCCGATTGGCTCGTCCAGACAGTAAAGGTTTGCCCGGCGGCTCATGGTAAGTACCAACTGTGTTTTTTCTAATGTACCCTTTGACATTTGCTTCAATTTCATTGATTCGTGGATGTCAAGGCGCTGTAGCATTTCCTTTGCCTTTGCCCGGTCAAAATCGGCGTAAAAATCACCGAAGTAGTCAAAAAGGTTCGTTATTTTCATCCATTTCGGAAAGAAGGTCGTATCCGGCAGGTACGAAATATGCTGTTTCGTCAAAATGCCGGGTGTCTCTCCCCCAATGGTAATCGTGCCGCTTGTGGGTACAAGCAGACCGTTGATAATTTTCAGCAGGGTGGTTTTCCCGCTTCCGTTTGGTCCGAGTAGGCCGATAATCTTGCCGCATTCTAAGGTAAGATTAATGGAATCCAGTGCCCGGAAAGCACCGAATGACTTACTCAGATTATTTGCTTCCAGTAAAATCATATATCCTCCTTTTGCCATAAGGCTGGCTAATTTGTAAACAAACTGATGTTGACGGCTCAATTCAGCTGATACTCATTCCGAATAAACTCCCGGATTTCTTCTTCTGAAAAACCCAGTCTGTTCAGGGAATGCTGAAAATCAGATAAAACAGTCGCTGCCAAATCTCTGCGCATATTCAAAATCATCGACTCATCGGTAGTAACAGTTCGCCCGGTGGTGCGTCCGTTTACCAGCAGTCCTTCCTGTTCCAGCGCCGCCAGGGCTTTCTGCATCGTATTCGGATTGACGGCCGCTTCTGCCGCCAGATCCCGGACAGAAGGGATGTGGTCACCCAGCTGATACTTACCGGACAGAATCTGATATTTGAGCTGTTCCATCAGTTGTAAATAGATTGGTCTGTCTCCTGATAAATTCCAGAGCATAGATACCTCCTTTTGTAATAATTGGTGTACTACTGTATTAAGTACATAATACAATAATACACAATTCTTATTATTTGTCAACCTGTTTTTTCAGCCTTTACAATTTTATACGGAAGTGATAAAATAAAGAAATGAAAAAAATTTAAGGAGGACATAGATAAAAATGGCTAGAAAAATGAAAACCATGGAGGGTAATACAGCTGCCGCTCACGTATCC
>JAFLTC010000029.1 GCA_022510615.1 Lachnospiraceae bacterium
GATTCGAACCCGCGACCCTCGCCTTGGCAAGGCGATACTCCACCACTGAGCCACTCGTGCATTTCGTTTTCCATATCCAATTAATGCTCTGTCCTGTTATGACAGAAAGCACGAGACGGGATTCGAACCCGCGACCCTCGCCTTGGCAAGGCGATACTCCACCACTGAGCCACTCGTGCAAAGTCACTGTGCTTTTCGCAAGCACAGTGAGTATTCTACATGATGTTCTCTAAAATGTCAACACTTTTTACAGAAAATACTTAACCCCGGAACGGAAAATGTGCTGATTTTGATTGCCATAGATATTAACGGCAACACCTTCGCCAATACGCTCGGAATGAGCCATCTTACCAAGCACCCTGCCGTCCGGACTGGTAATCCCTTCAATCGCCCCATAGGAGCCGTTCGGATTGAAATCCTCATCCATGGTGGGTTTACCGGATAAATCCACATATCTGGTTGCTACCTGTCCATTACGGAACAAGGTATCAATGACCGTCTGCGGTGCCACAAAACGTCCCTCTCCATGGGATGCCGGAATGGCATAAACTCCGCCAAGCTCTGCCTCCATCAGCCATGGAGACTGATTGGTCACCACTTTAGTATATACTGACTTGGATATATGACGTCCAATACTGTTTGTGGTCAAAGTAGGCGCATCGGCAGACTGTGGCTTAATCTCACCGTAAGGCACCAGCCCCAGCTTTATCAACGCCTGAAAACCATTACAGATTCCCAGTGCCAAACCGTCCCTTTTCCGCAACAAATCATGAACCGCTTCTGTAATCTTCGGGTTGCGGAAAATAGATGCGATAAACTTCGCCGATCCCTCCGGCTCATCACCGGCACTGAAACCACCGGAAAACATTAAAATTTGTGATTCTTTTATCGCTTCTTCAAAAGCATTGACAGACTCCACAATCTGGTTTTCCGTCATGTTCCGGAATACAACTGTCTTGACCTTAGCACCCGCCTCCTCAAAAGCTTTTGCTGTATCATACTCACAGTTCGTTCCCGGAAATACCGGAATAAACACTTGAGGTACCGCAATCTTATTCTTTGCAACATATACTTTACCGGCGTCAAATAAATCATCCGACAAGGCTTCCTGTTTTACACCGGAACGGGTTGCAAACACGCTCTCCAAAGTACCAGTCCATGCTTCCAGTGCCTCTTTTTCGGTAATTCTCGTATTACCTATCACAAAGTTCGGCTGCTCTGTCACAGTACCGATGCGGACATACTCTGTATCAATTTCATTCAGACGGTCTGCCGGTACTTCCGCAATGAGGGAGCCGTAACTTTTCGCAAACAGTTCATCCAAGGATAGTGCATCGTCTATCACCACACCGAGACCATTGCCGAATGCCATCTTGCTCACCGCCTCGCAGATTCCGCCAAAGCCTATTGCATATGCAGATTGCAGCAAACCGCTGTGAATCATTCCCGTAATCTTATCATACATTGCCATCAACTGCTCATAATCCGGCAAATCATATTCATCTCTTTTGCATGTAAACTTCACGAGAACATTACCGTTCTTTTTCAGTTCCGGTGTAATGACATCCTGAAGCTTTGCCACATCTACCGCAAAGGAGCAAAGGGTCGGAGGAACGTCAATCTCATTAAACGTTCCCGACATACTGTCCTTACCGCCAATGGAGGGAAGCCCTAACTTCATCTGTACATCGTATGCCCCTAACAGTGCCGCTACCGGCTCACCCCAACGTCTTGCATCCGTGCCGAGACGACGGAAATATTCCTGAAATGTCAGGCGAATCTTACGGAAATCACCTCCGGCTGCCACGATCTTTGCCACGGAGGAAACCACCGCATACACAGAGCCATGATACGGACTCCAGGAAGACAAATACGGGTCCATACCGTAACTCATCATAGTTACGGTATCACACTTCCCGGAAAGTACCGGCAGCTTTGCCACCATTGACTGGGTCGGTGTCAACTGATACTTGCCTCCATAGGGCATATATACACTGGCAGCGCCGATGGAGCTGTCAAACATCTCTACCAGCCCCTTTTGGGAACAAACATTTAAATCTTTTAATGTATCCAGCCATGCCCTGCGAATATCGCTATGAGGCGTCTGCTTGTAAAAATAATTTTCTTCTTTTGACGGAATCGTTACAACCGCATCTGCTTCCTGATGAGCACCGTTGGTATCCAGAAATGCTCTGGAAATATCAACAATGACTTTGCCTCTCCATGAAAGGACCAATCTCGGCTCTTCGGTAACTTCCGCTACCACCACTGCTTCCAGATTCTCCTCCTCTGAAAAAGCCAGCATTTTATCTACATCCTCCGGAGCAACCACCACTGCCATACGCTCCTGGGATTCGGAAATCGCCAGCTCAGTACCATCCAATCCTGCGTACTTCTTTGGCACCTTGTCCAAATCTACACGCAATCCATCGGCAAGTTCTCCGATTGCCACGGAAACACCGCCTGCACCAAAATCATTACACTTCTTTATGATGCTACTAACTTCCTCCCTGCGGAACAATCGTTGTATTTTACGCTCGGTAGGCGGGTTTCCCTTTTGTACCTCCGCACCGCACACATCAATAGACTGGGTCGTATGCGCCTTGGAAGACCCTGTAGCACCACCAATCCCATCACGTCCGGTACGACCGCCCAATAATATAATACGGTCGCCGGGGTCACTGTTTTCACGAATGACATTGCGTCTGGGAGCCGCACCCATAACAGCGCCAATCTCCATACGCTTCGCCACATAATTCGGATGATAGACTTCATTTACCAGACCGGTTGCCAGACCAATCTGATTGCCATAGGAACTATACCCATGTGCCGCTCCTGTTACAATTTTACGCTGCGGCAGTTTTCCGGATAACGTTTTATCCATAGAAACCGTAGGGTCAGCCGCTCCCGTCACACGCATCGCCTGATACACATATCCACGTCCGGATAACGGGTCACGGATAGCACCGCCAAGACAAGTGGCAGCACCACCGAACGGCTCAATCTCTGTAGGATGGTTATGGGTTTCGTTTTTGAAAAACACTAACCATTCTTCTTCTTTTCCATCAATCTCTATCGGTACAACGATAGAGCATGCGTTAATTTCATCGGATTCCTCCATATCATCCAATTTGCCCTCTTCCTTTAACTTCCGCATTGCCATCAAAGCAATGTCCATGAGGGAAACATACTTATCCGACCTGTTTTTAAAAAGCTCTTCCCTGACTCCCTGATAGTTTTTATAACTTTCCTCAATCGGAGCGCGGTAGTACCCGTCCTCAAAAGAAATATTTTTTAATTCCGTAAGGAACGTGGTGTGACGGCAATGGTCAGACCAATAGGTGTCCAATACGCGGATTTCCGTTACAGACGGATCTCTCTTTTCCTCATTTGTAAAGTAGTTTTGGATATGTAGAAAATCCTGAAAAGTCATTGCCAGATTTAAGGAGTCATACAACTCCTTAAAGTCTTTCTCAGGCATAGTACAAAAACCGTCAAATACAGCAACATCTGCCGGTTCATCAAACTGTTGCACTAAAGTATCCGGCTTATTTTCATCAGTCTCTCTGGAATCCACCGGATTGATACAGTACTCTTTTAATCGTGCAGTCTCTTCTGCACTAAAGGTGCCTGTAAATACATAAGTAGTTGCAGAACGGATGATGGGATTCTCTTTTTCATCCAAAAGTTTCACACACTGTTCCGCTGAATCTGCCCTCTGGTCAAACTGTCCCGGCAGATACTCCACGGAAAAAACCAATGCATTTTCTCCGGCTTCAAAAGTCTCCTCATAGTAATCGTCTACCGGCGGCTCCGAAAACACGGTATCCAATGCCTGTTTGTATGTTGACTCGGAAATATTTTCCACATCATAGCGAACCAGAACACGCACATCACGCAGGGAAGTAATGCCCAAATAGCGGATTACCTCCTCCTTTAATTCCTTCGCACGGACTGCATAGGGTGCCTTTTTCTCTACATATACTCTTTTCACACTTCCCATTGTGTGCCTCCATTTCTCCTTAAAAGACGTCTGATAGCCGCCCCAGCGCCGGTCTCACATTATTCAGACTCGCTGGATTCCCCGGCTTCATCCTCCGCCATCTTATTTAAGTCGTCTACTGTTACGATATCTGTAGTCACTGTACCTATCGTAACCTCTCCCCATACATCATCATACTGCTTGATTGTGTAACCCTTCTTAATCTCCTCCAGCCACTCATTATAGGAATTCTGCTGTGCTTCGGTGATTGCTTCCTCACAGGCTTCATCATAACTTGCAGTAGAATTATTGTCCACCATTTTGACAAACATGTAATATCCTGTCGTATCATCGACAATGACATCGGATATCTCACCATTTTTCATCTTTTTAATTTTCTTTACATTATCCTCAGAAAGGTAATCCCCCCATCCGTCTTCTTCCGTAAACTCTGCTGTCTCATAAGTGATAGCACTGTTTTCTGCATCGTCTTCTGTCTCGGTTCCGGCTATTTGTCCTGTAGCAGTTTCCTTAGTATCCCCCAGCAGGGTCGTAAAATCATCTGCCTTTTTTGCTTTCTTTGCCAGTTTTTTCAGCTCAGAAGCATATTTTTTAACCTCTTCATCCGTCAAAGTCACTTCTTCCCCTGTAGTCATATCTGTATCCGTTTTTCCAAAGTAATAATACTGTACATCATATTCACGAAGATTTTCTTTTGATATATCTTTTTTCACATCTGCCTCATTTACCTTGGCATCGGTTTCCTTTTTGCGGTCTTCTTTATAGCGGTCAGCCAAAATACGCTTTTCAAAACGATTTGTAAGCTTCTTTTCCGAAATGGACAACTGCAGCTTCTGTGACCAGGAGAGACCCTTTACGGCTTTTTTAGCCCGATCTTTTGCATCTTTCTTCTCATCGTCGGTCAGAGAATAGTCCGCTTTTACTGCCTCGCGGTACAATACCTCATACTCTGTCTCGGAATTGATAATTTCCTGCTTCAATCCCTCTGCGTTCGACAGAGACTCGTCCACAGTAGTATCTTCTCCCATGTATCCTGCATCCCATACGGAAGTGCCCAAATACATTTCATAAGCCTCATTGGATGGCGCATACTGGCTCTCCCTCTCATAAATCGGGAACATCATATCATCCATGGACAGTTTGGTATCATCTATCTTTAATACGGTAGTCGACTTAAACTGCTGTGCTGCCACGCCAATGCACAGCACCAAAATCAACAGGACGCAAAAACCTCCCAGCACATATGCTTTACTGCTCGGTCCCTCACTGGCGGAACCTATCTTTGATGTAGACGTTGGTGCAGATGCAGACTTTGCCGCACCGACATCCTCCTTTTTCCCCTGATTCATAAGCTTTTTTGATGCATTCATGGTAAATCCTCCAAATTGTAATTTCTGAATCAAAATGCAGGAAGCCACTTTCCTACATCTCAATCGTATTCTATGTATTTCCACGTTTTCTAAAAAGAAAACGAAAAAAAGCTATCTTCTATTTTATCAAAAATCCCATATAAGTCAATTACTATCTTAACATAACGGAACCCTGTTATTTCCCCTCCGAAGCCAAACAACAGGGAAAAAATATTGACAAACCCATTTTCACCTGTTATTATATTACTTGTGCTTGTTAAGAAAGTACATTATGCGGAAGTGCTGGAATTGGCAGACAGGCTAGATTCAGGTTCTAGTGTTCGCAAGGACGTGAGGGTTCAAGTCCCTTCTTCCGCAGTTCAGTAAAAAAGGGTTAGCATATGTATATGCTAACCCTTTTTTACTGAACTGCGGAAGCGGGAGAGTTCCTTGAAACCCGGGTTCAGGTCTTCGCTCCGCTCCGGACCGTGCAAAACCGAGGTCTAATAAATATAATTATTTTCCCAAGTCTCTTGCCTTTTCCTCTCCCAGGTGGTTTACTTCAAAGGGAGACATGGATAAACGGATGAAGTATCCCATATCCGCGTCGCACGCCGGACAGTTTTGCGGTGCATTGGTTGATTCCAGGACATAACCGCAGTTTAAACACATCCAGCCTGTTTTTACATCGGATACAAACAACTTTCCCTCCTTGAGCAGATTATAGAAAGTCTCAAAACGCTGTTGATGCATTTTTTCTACATCGGCAATCATATAAAATTTGCCGGAAATCTGATTGAATCCTTCACGAAGTGCCTCATCTCCGAAAGCGCGGTAAACATCATCCGCTTCCTTCGCCTCGTTCTCCATCGCATTCAATAACTGTGTCTCCACATCACCGGAAGTATTCACCGGGTAATCTCCATCTACGCAGATTTCCTGCCCTTCAAAATCCTTTAAGTATTTATAAAACACCTCTGCGTGACGCGTCTCCTGCTCTGCCGTCAAATCAAATAATTTCTTAATAACATACAACCCGTTTTTTTCAGCAAGCTCTGCCGCAAATGTATATCGATTCCGTGCCTGACTCTCTCCGGCAAAGGCGCGCATTAAATTTTCTTTGGTTTTACTTTCTGCTAATGTCATAACATCCTCCATTCCAAAGCGTCGCTTTTTTTTTTTATCATTTTACCCGGAAATTGGAAAAATATACATAAGAAAGAGTTTCGCTTGCGAAACTCTCCGCCTGTGGCGAATAGGAGGAATTTCCTATTCGATAAAAAAAGGAACCACTGCTTTCACAGTGATTCCTTTGGAATCTTCGTCCTATTGATTATTTATCATAATCTTAGTATTTGCGCTTACGAGCTGCCTCGGACTTCTTCTTACGACGAACACTAGGCTTCTCATAATGCTCTCTCTTACGAATCTCCTGCTGGATTCCGGCTTTCGCGCAATTTCTCTTGAAACGGCGTAAAGCGTTATCCAATGTCTCGTTTTCTTTTACGATTACATTTGACATAGTCTCACACCTAACCTCCCCTCAGTTGTAGATTATGCTTCAATACACAACTGTATAGGGTAATTTATTTACCATGGAAGAAATTGGTTCTCCCATACGCACAAAAACAATTATAGCATAAATTGGTAAATAGTCAACTGGTTTTTTCTTCTTTTTCCATTTTTATATTTTTCCATGTAAGAAAAAATGGTGTCCATAAATCTTTCTTACAGACACCACTTTTTTATCAAGCATTTATTAAACATTAATAAATCGTAAAATAATATGTCATATAATTTGTTCCTTTGACCGTTTTCTTACCAACTTTCGCCTTCGGCACGATGCGAACCCAATATTTTACATTTTTCTTCAGTTTCTTTTTGCCACACTTTTTGATTACAACACTTCTCTTCTTCGCACTTACCGTACTCACCTTTTTAAAACCGGAATTTTCTTTTGTGGAAATAGAAACATCATACTTTGATGCGTTGGTCACTTTTGCCCAGCTTACTTTTACTGTTTTGGACTTTTTAACTAATTTTCCGCTAATTTTCTTGGTAGTAGCAATATACTTATATCCAGACCACTTACTGTACACCCTTGCAGTTCCACACTTTACATAAGTACGTACCCGATACTTATAAAAGCCTCCATTGATAAAATTATCAACATACGCAGAATCGGTACTATCTTTATATACATTTTTCTTTACCTTTCCCTTAGGAGTAAGGAATTGGAAGTGCAAACCATCTCTCGCATAGGCAGAGGAGATATAAAATTTATAGCTATTAATAGTAGACCATGCATATTGCACACCAAAACTATTATTACTGATAGCCGGTGCAAGAGTTTTACAAGTACCATAAGAACGACTACCCTCTGCCACAAAGCCTGAAGCAGACTTTCTGCACGCATAGAGATAACAAAAATAGCTGGTACCCTTACTCAAATTTGTAGCTGTAACCGTATTGCTGGAGTTCTGACCTATCAGGGTCTTGTCATTCCAATATACACGATAATAATTAGCTCCCGGAACAGTAGCAGCCTTTATCGTAATGCTGCTAGTCGTTGCATTTGACTGTGTTGCACTTACAGTACCATAGGGTGATGTAACTACTTCAATAGGGGTAGATTCTGACCCTGCTACCCTGCCAGTAAGAGTATAACCGATACTGGACGAAGCGTAATCAGTACATATACCTACCCTTGCATAATAAGACTTTCCTGCTGTTAATCCAGAAACGGTAATACTGTTGGGATTAGTGGATACGTTCTTGATAGTCCAAGAATTTGAATTCGGATTATCACTTAGCTCCAAAAAGTAACACACTCTTCCAGCCTGAGTCGCTGCCATTGAATCCACCTGTACCTTTATTTGGTTTTCACTGGCTCCAGTCTGTTTCACTCCGGTCACCTGAGCAGCCTCTGACTGCACCTGTGGCAAAAGACCCAGACACAGCGCAAATACTGCAGTCAACAACCATTTACTACACTTTTTCATAAAAAATCTTCCTCCTTTTTTGGTTTTTTCTGTTTACATATCAATGCGCGTAACGCAACTATTATACAGGGAAAATATGATATTTTCAAGTCATATTACTCCGGCTGTCTAATGTCGTAACGATTTTGCTTGTCTAAATATGACAGTTATCGTAACTGGCTCTCCACCACCGCGGATACTTTTTCCAGTGCCGCCGGAATACCGTCGGGATTTTTGCCGCCCGCCTGTGCCATATTGGGGCGACCACCACCGCCTCCTCCTACCAGAGAAGCAATTTCCTTAATTAAGTTTCCTGCATGGGCACCTTTTTTCATGGCTCCGTCTGTTGCCATGGCGAGAAGCGTTACTTTTCCTCCATTTGCTGACGCCAGCACCACAACACCCTCACCGATTTTCTCTTTCATCTGGTCACCTAAGTTTCGCAGACCGTTCATATCCACATCCGGGACATCCATCGCCAGCACTTTCATATCTTTTACTGTCTGGATTTTACTATCTACATCACCTACAGCATCATTGGCAAGCTTTGCCTTCAGCTTCTCATTTTCACTATGCAGCGCCTTCAATTCCTCCTGCATGGATTTTATCTTCTGTACCAGCTTTGCAGGCTCCGCCTTTGCTATGGCAGATGCCTCCTTTAAAGTCTCCTCCTGCTTTGCATAGTACTCTAATAAGCCTTCTCCGGTAAGTGCCTCAATACGGCGCACACCCGCCGCAACGCCACTCTCAGAAATGATCTTGAAACAGGAAATCACACCGGTATTTGCCACATGGGTACCACCGCAAAGCTCCACACTGAAAGCATCTTCATCTCCATCTTTCATCTGTACCACACGTACCTTCTCACCGTATTTTTCACCAAACAGAGCCATAGCACCTGTCTTTTTCGCCTCATCCAGAGTCATTTCCTCTGTGACAACCTGTAAATCCTTGGCAATCTGCTCATTGACAATAGCCTCTACTTTGGCAATCTCCTCCTCAGTCATTGCCGAGAAATGCGAAAAGTCAAAGCGGAGTCTGTCGGCATCCACATAGGAGCCCGCTTGCTCCACATGGGTTCCCAATACCATCCTGAGCGCCTTCTGTACCAGATGGGTAGCACTGTGGTTCTTACCTGTGTTCTGACGGTTTTGCGGATCTACGGACAGTTTTACACTGTCTCCTGTCTTAAACATTCCCTTGGTCACAGTACCTACATGACCAATCCTTCCCCCCTGGAGATGGATGGTATCCTTTACCACAAACTCACTGTCACCCACGGTAATGATACCTTTGTCGGCAACCTGTCCACCCATGGTTCCGTAAAAAGGTGTCTCATCCACAATCATTGTACCATTTTGACCGTCTGTAAGTGCCTGTACCACTTCTTCCTCCGTAGTCAGCACTAAAACTTTCGCCGTATGCTTTAATCTATCGTAACCCACAAACCGGCTGGTAATCTCCGGAGCAATCTGCTGGTATACCGTCTCCTCGGCACCCATATAGTTGGTTTCCTTGCGGGCATTTCTTGCCTTCTTTTTCTGCTCCTCCATCGCAGCAGCGAAGCCTTTTTCATCCACGGTGCATCCCTGCTCCTCCATGATTTCCATGGTCAGGTCTAACGGGAAACCATAGGTGTCATAGAGCTTAAAAGCTTCCTCTCCGGCAAGCTCTTTCCTACCCTCTTTTTTCATCTCCTCCTGAAATTCTCCCAGAATCACGAGACCCTGATCAATGGTTTTATCAAACTGCTCCTCCTCTTTTTTCAGGACATTAAATATAAACTCCTCTTTCTCTTTCAACTCCGGGTAACCGTCTTTAGACTCCTCTATCACTGTCTTAGATAACTGGGAAAGGAAAGAGCCCTGCTTTTGATTATCTTTTAACAAATATCCCAATTTACGGGCATGAAGTGCCGCACGACGAATGAGACGGCGAAGCACATATCCCCTTCCCTCATTACTTGGCATAACACCATCGGAAGTTAAAAAAGTCGCAGAACGTATATGGTCTGTAATCAAACGGATGGAAACATCCTTCTCCTCATCTTCCTGATAACGGGTGTTCGTCATCTCACAGATTTTATCACGGATTGCCTTCATAGTATCAATGTCGTACACGGAATCCACATCCTGTACCACAACCGCCAGACGCTCCAGACCCATTCCGGTATCAATGTTTTTATTTTCCAGTTCCTCGTAATTGCCGTGTCCGTCTCCGTCAAACTGGGTAAACACGTTATTCCAGATTTCCATAAAGCGGTCACACTCACAACCCACCTTACAATCCGGTCTGCCACATCCGTATTTTTCACCACGGTCATAATAAATCTCAGAACAGGGACCACAAGGACCGGCACCATGCTCCCAAAAATTATCGCATTCTCCATTCTCGTCCCGGTAAAAACGGGTAATTTTCTCCCCCGGCACACCGATTTCTTTCGTCCAGATATCGTATGCTTCATCATCCTCCCCGTAGATAGACGGATACAGACGCTCCGGGTCCATTCCTAAGTCTTTGGTCAAAAACTCCCAGGACCATGCCAGAGCCTCACTCTTAAAATAATCCCCAAAGGAAAAGTTTCCCAGCATCTCAAAAAACGTCAGATGTCTTGCCGTCTTTCCCACGTTCTCAATATCTCCCGTGCGCACACACTTCTGACAGGTGGTCACACGTTTTCTCGGTGGAATCTCCTGTCCGGTAAAATACGGCTTTAACGGTGCCATTCCCGCGTTAATCAAAAGCAGACTGTTATCATTATGGGGCACCAGCGAAAAACTTTTCATCGCCAGATGCTCTTTTCTCTCAAAAAAGTCCAAATACATTTTACGAAGTTCGTTTACTCCATACTTTTCCATAATTTACCTTTTCCTCCAATTCCAATTCTTATCTGCCCTCCGCAATTGTGGCAATATCCACAATGGACAGTATATCTTCTCCACTCTCCAGACTGGTGAGCAGGGCATCTGCTGTGTCCAGAGAAGTCAGACAATTCACTCCGGTCTCAATGGCAGTGCGGCGAATAATAAATCCGTCTTTTAATTTATCACCATGGGTCGGTGTATCAATGACCAAATCAATCTGATGCTCTAACAACAAATCCATCAGTGTAGGCGACTCCTCATTGATACGGTTTACCGGTGTAACGTCTACACCATTTTCATTCAATACCCTCGCTGTATTTCTCGTGGCATAAATATCGTATCCCAGTGCCTTAAAACGGCGGGCAATATCTACGGATTCCAATTTATCCGCATCCTTCACACTTAAAATCATTTTCTTATGCTTCGGCAAATCTACACCGGCACCAAGAAACGCCTTATATAACGCTTCATTAAATGTCTTGGCAATACCGAGACATTCTCCGGTGGACTTCATCTCCGGTCCTAAACTGATTTCCGCACCGCGAAGCTTCTCAAAGGAAAATACCGGCATCTTAATCGCCAGATAAGCCGCCTTTGGTGCCAGTCCCGGCTCGTAACCCAAATCACGGATTTTTGCTCCCAGTATGACACGGGACGCCAAATCCACGATAGGAATACCTGTCACCTTGCTGATATATGGCACGGTACGGCTGGAGCGTGGGTTCACCTCGATGACATACACTTCATCCTGATACACGATAAACTGAATGTTAATCAGTCCGATAACGTGCAGGGAACGCGCCAGCTTCCGGGTATAATCCACAAGCACCTTCTGTATTTTCTTAGATATGGTCTGTGCCGGATACACGGAAATACTATCTCCGGAATGAATTCCCGCGCGCTCAATATGCTCCATGATTCCCGGTATGAGAATGTCCTCCCCATCACACACAGCATCTACCTCTATTTCTTTACCCATCAGGTACTTGTCAATCAAAATCGGGTGTTCCTGATGGTAACGGTTAATCACCGCCATAAACTCTACAATATCTTTGTCATTGACGGCAATCTGCATTCCCTGTCCCCCCAGGACATAAGACGGGCGAATCAGAACCGGATAACCCAGTTCGTTTGCCACCTTCAGCGCCTCCTCTGTAGTAAATACAGTATCCCCTTTAGCACGAGGAATACAGCATTCCTCCAAAATATCATCAAACCGCTCTCTGTCTTCGGCAGCATCTACATTTTCCGCACTGGTACCTAAGATTTTCACATTCATCTTAATCAATGCTTCCGTGAGATTAATCGCCGTCTGTCCGCCAAACTGTACTACCGCACCATCCGGTTTTTCCAGACGAACAATATTTTCCACATCCTCGGGAGTCAACGGCTCAAAATACAATTTATCTGCGATATCAAAGTCCGTGCTCACCGTCTCCGGGTTGTTATTAACAATGATGGTCTCATATCCTTCCTGCGCCAACGCCCATACGCTGTGCACAGAGCAATAATCAAATTCAATACCCTGACCGATACGAATCGGACCGGAACCAAGAACCATAATTTTCTTTCTGTCGTGTTTATCCTCCACCTCGTTGGTGCCGTCGAAACAACTGTAGTAATACGGTGTCTCAGAGGCAAACTCAGCCGCACAGGTATCTACCATCTTGAATGCAGCAGTGATACCGTATTCATAGCGTAAGCTTTTGATTTCCTCCTCGGTCTTACCGGTCCAACGGGCAATCACATTATCCGGAAATTCCATGCGCTTTGCCTCTTTTAATAACTCCTTATCCGGATTTCCGCCACAGGACTTAATCTGTTTCTCCATCTCCACGAGGATGGCAAGTTTGTCGATGAACCACTCATCAATCATTGTCACCTCATGAATCTGTTTATAATCGGCAATGCCACGGCGAAGGATTTCCGCGATGAGATAAATCCGTCGGTCATCCACCACCTGTAACTGCTCCATAACTTCTTCATCCGACATTTCATCGTAATCCCCGGTCTCCAGACAGTCTACATGCTGTGCCAGGGAGCGCAGCGCCTTCATCAGACCGCCCTCAAAGCTGGTACAGATACTCATCACCTCACCCGTTGCCTTCATCTGAGTAGTGAGAGTACGCTTCGCCGTAATAAATTTATCAAAAGGCAGTCTTGGAATTTTGACAACCACATAATCTAACGCCGGCTCAAAGCTGGCATATGTCTTACCTGTCACAGCGTTGGGAATCTCATCCAACGTGTATCCCAAGGCTATCTTTGCAGAAACCTTGGCAATAGGATACCCCGTTGCCTTGGAAGCCAGTGCCGAGGAACGGCTCACACGGGGATTTACTTCAATAACAATATATTCAAACGATGTAGGATGCAGTGCAAACTGCACGTTACATCCACCGGTTATTTTCAGCTCGTCAATGATGCGCAGTGCCGAAGTACGAAGCATCTGATACTCTTTATCCGACAGTGTCTGAGACGGCGCCACTACAATACTGTCTCCCGTATGTACACCGACCGGATCTAAGTTTTCCATATTACAAACGGTAATACAAGTACCATTACTGTCACGCATTACCTCGTATTCGATTTCCTTCCAGCCGGCAATACAACGCTCTACTAACACCTGTCCCACGCGAGAGAGACGAAGCCCATTTGAAAGAATCTCTACCAACTCATCTCTATTGTGGGCGATACCACCACCGGAACCGCCGAGAGTATATGCCGGACGAAGTACCACAGGATAGCCGATGGATTCCGCAAACGTAATACCGTCCTCAATATTTTCCACCAATTCCGATGCGGCACAAGGCTCCCCAATGCGCTCCATCATATCTTTAAATTCCTGACGCCCCTCCGCATTACGGATAGTTTCTGCAGTAGTTCCCAAAAGTTTCACGCCATGAGTGTCCAAAAAACCGGACTCCGCTAACTCCATTCCCAAATTCAGTCCTGCCTGTCCACCCATGTTCGGCAAAAGACTGTCTGGTTTTTCCACCTCGATAATATGCTCCAACACTTCCACCGTCAATGGCTCAATATAAACTTTATCTGCAATTTCCTTGTCCGTCATAATCGTCGCCGGATTGGAATTAACCAGAATAACCTCCATTCCCTCCTCTTTCAAGGAACGGCACGCTTGAGTTCCGGCATAGTCAAACTCTGCCGCCTGTCCAATGACAATCGGACCTGAGCCGATTACCAATACCCTTTTGATTCCTTCTAACTTTGGCATATGAAATCCTCATTTCTATCGTAGTATAGTTCTAATCCATCATTTTCATAAACTCATTAAATAAAAGTTCCGAATCCTTTGGACCCGCATTTGCCTCCGGATGAAACTGTACTGTCTTAATCGGTTCATTCAAATACAGCAATCCCTCCACAGTTTTGTCATTCACGTTAATAAACCATGGCTTTGCCACGTTTGCGTCAATGGAATCCGCATCCACCACATAACCATGATTTTGGGAAGATATGTAAACCTTTCCCGTCTCCAGATTTTTCACCGGATGGTTTGCCCCGCGGTGTCCGTACTTCATTTTGAATGTCCCCGCACCATGGGCAAGTGCCATAAGTTGGTGCCCCAGGCAGATTGCAAAAATCGGTATGCCGGACTTTGCCAACAGACGAATCTGCTCGATAACTTCCACACATTCCGACGGGTCTCCCGGTCCGTTGGTGATCATAATACCATCCGGCTTCCCGTCAATCACTTCCTGTGCCCGGAAGTTTTGCGGATATACCGTTACTTCACAGTTGCGGTTTAACAGACAGCGGATAATATTTTTCTTGGTCCCTACATCTATGACCGCCACTTTCCTTTCAATCGGCACCGACTCAGAACCGATATCTCCCGGTTTGTACTCCTCCCTCTCTTCGCAGGAAACCTCAGCCACCACACCGGTTACCCGATACTCTTTTAGCTTCGGAATGATTTCCCCCACGTTGTAGTTTTCGTTTGTGGTAATCATACCGTTCATAGTTCCCTTTTCCCTGAGAATCTTCGTCAGGGCACGGGTATCAATTCCGTAAATGCCCGGAATGTCATTTTCCTCCAAAAAATGCTGTATACTATCTTCTGAACGAAAATTACTTGGCATGCGAGATAATTCTCTCACAATAAAACCGTCCGGCCAACCTTTGCGGGACTCCATATCCGCATGACAGATTCCATAATTACCTATAAGGGGATAGGTCATGGTAACTGCCTGCCCTGCATAACTGGGATCTGTCAGAACCTCCAGATAGCCTGTCATGGAAGTATTGAATACAATTTCACTGATTACCTCCTTGTCGGCTCCCATGCTCTTTCCCTCAAACACAGTTCCGTCTTCTAAGATCAAAAACGCCTTTTTCATCATAGATTCCATTCCTTTCCGTTCAGTTCTAGTATCATCCCGGCAGTCTCCACCAAATTGGTGCCGCTGTCCATACTGATTTTTTGTATATAGCGATGTGCCTCATCCTCCGTCATATGGTTCCGCTCCATGAGCAGTTCCTTTGCCATGAGGATTTTCTTTTTGTCCTCCTCCGAACGAGCCTTCGGCTTCTTTTTTTGCTTTTTCTTCCAGCGGTAGTACTGGATTAGCATAATTTCCAAGGTGTTAAGCAAATCCTGCACCTTAAATGGCATGGGTAATGCCATCAAATCCCTGACATCACAATCTGCCAGTTTTACAGGGGATGCAAGCAGTAACATCTGGAATCCTTTCGGCAGATAATCATGGAGCTCCGAATAGTGCATATCCGAAAACCGATATCCGCAGATTACAATCCCGCCATCCAGACGGTTGACCGCACTGACCACCTGTGCACCGCTGTCACAAACAAAAGTAACGTCGTGACCATTTCGGGTTAGAAGCCGCTTAAGATTTTTGGCATCATCCAGCTTTGGAAAAGCTATTATAATATCTGCCATACTGTAAGCTCCTATCACATTAAAGGTATTTTTCCTGCTCCCAAAGTGTTACCTGCTGACAGTACTCATTCCACTCCTCTTCTTTGGTGCGAACCAGATGATTGGAAATATGGGATTCTAATTTATCGCGCAAAAAGTCATCCTGCTGAAACAATTTCACTGCCTCATGCAATGTACGAGGTAAATTCCCCTGAAGATTATCTCCCTCACTCTCCTCCATAGACTTTGGCGGCTCCATTCCATCACGTATTCCCTGAAGTCCCGCTGCCAGACAGGACGCAATGACCAGATAAGGATTTGCCGCACCATCCGGACTCCTAAGCACAATGCGTGCTCCGTCCCCGCCAATGGATGTCATACGTATCAGCGGACTGTCATTGGTAAAGGACCACCCTACCGCCACAGGCGCCAGATATCCGGGTATCAGTCGCTTGTATGAATTTACGATAGGATTCGTCACCAGACTCATAGCCGCCATATGTGAGAGCATTCCTGCCATAAACTGATACCCTTCTTTGCTGATGCCGTGAATATCGCTGTAACTGGAAAAAATATTTTTCCCGTTCTTACTCAAAGAGAAGGTGTAATGTGCCCCGGAGCCTTTCACGTGCTTACGGGGTTTCGGCATAAAGGTAGCATGTACACCGTGACGCTTTGCCACGGTACGGGCTACCAGGCGGGTTGTCATAATGCTGTCTGCCATAGTCAAAGCATCCCGGTAGGCAATCTCCAAGGCATGCTGCGATGCCTCATCCAGATGATAAGAACTCTCTACCTCAATGCCCATGTCAGCCAGATACAATACCATATCCCGACGGGTATTTTCCCCCTCGTCAGTGGGACCAACATCAAAATAGCCGCCCCTCTCGGATGAATGATTGGTCGGCTGTCCATTATCATCTAAGTCAAACAGAAAGAACTCATGCTTGATACCAACATCAAGACTATAGCCCATTTCCTTTGCCTCTTTTATTACCTTTTTTAAAATATAACGACTGTCCCCATCAAACGGCGTACCATCCGGTTTCTCAATATTACAGATAAACCGTGCCACCTTGCCATTTTGCGGCCTCCACGGAAAAATCACAAACGTGTCCAGATCCGGAACCAGAAACAGTTCCTCATAATCTGCACCACGAAATCCATCTACTGCTGCACAATCAAAACGGCAGCGTCCGTCTAAAATTTTACCGATTTGATCTACGGTAGTTGCCATATTTTTCAGATTTCCGGCAATATCCGTAAATTGAAGGCGGATAAATTCGATATCCTCCTCCTCGATTAAATTCAGTATATCCTGCTTGGTATATTTTGCCATTGTTTCCTCCATTCTGCTCCTGTTAAGGACTTATTTTTTGTCTTTGTGCCGTAAACATAATAGTCTTTCTGGTACAAATGGATTAACTTGTTACCTAAATTTTGACCCTACTATACCAATTTACATATTCATCCTATTATACACGCAAAAAGAATGCGTGTCAAACAGACAATGCCCCCCGACCTCGCACTCCCATAGCCATCAGAAAAGAGATTACCTACTCCTTAACAGTAGGCAATCTCTTATCTTTAATATATATATCCCTTTTATCCCATACTCCACGAAGGAATCGCTTTATTTAGATATTACTATCAATCCGATTATGGTCGTATAGAATGTATAATTTTTTCTACAGATATATTCAATTTATTATACTGTTTTTTAGCAGCTTCCGACGCTCCATATGTCTGCACATCTGTCGGAAAGAGGGCAACGTAATTGTATCCTTTCCACTTACCCACCAACTCATAGGATGGCATATCAGTATAGGAGTCATCCTTATACCTTACGATAGAAAACAGATGTCCTTCTTTTTTCTGCTTGTAACATTTTTTTGCATAAAATGCCACATAAGAACCTTTTTTTATTTTTTTGCTCTTTTTTACAGTATAATTGTTTTTCCAACTATCCGGCAATTTCAGGGTAAAATCCGAAACACGATATATGTTTTTTCCTTTTCTCTGTTTTTTCACCGGCTGAATGGAGCCTGCTGCCTTCAAAGAACCGGCATTCAGCTTTGTATACTGTTTTTTGGCTGCTTTCGTTGCTCCATATGTCTGCACATCCGTCGGAAAGAGGGCAACATAATTGTAACCTCTCCACTTACCCACTAATTCATAGGATGGCATATCGGTATATGAGTCATCTTTGTACCGCATAATCGAAAATAACCAACCCTCTTTTTTCTGTTGATAACATTTTTTCGCATAAAACGCCACATAAGAACCATGTTTTTTGCTTTTACTCTTTTTTTTCACATATTGATTCTTCCAGTTTGCCGGAAGCTTTAATGTAAAATCAGAATCTACCTTAATCGTTATTTTTTTACTTGCAGTTCCTGCGGATACTGTTTTTGCTGTCTGTGGGCATACATAACCCACGACAATAGAAAGGGCAATCACAAATGCCAGAATAGAGCAATTTCTTCGCATAGAAACCTCCTTTTTTATTTTTTAATCTTAATCTTCTTTTTCTTTCCCCAATCACCGTATACTGTTTTTCCGTTTTTCTTTGTATAGGCACGTACACGGAAATAATAGGTTTTCTTTTTCTTCAGTTTCTTGATGGTTATGCTGGTTCCCTTAAAGGTCTTTTTCTTTTGTCCCTTCATGGATGATTTTGTAGCATACGCCACCTGATATCCGGTAGCTCCGGAAACCTTTTTCTTGAGTTTCAGTGTCACCTTTTTACCGGATTTATTTTTCAATGTCTTAATAGTCGGTTTACCCGGTTTTTTCACCGGCTTCGGAGTTGTCTTAGGTTTTGTAGTATTCTGTGAATCTTTAGACGAATCATCTTTCGAGGAATCATCTTTTGAAGAATCGTCTTTTGAAGAATCATCTTTCGATGGAACTACTACCCCTTTCGGTGTCACCTGACCGGCATAACTCCAAAGAGATGTATTGGATAAATCCACATGCAGGACCGGACGTACACCTATACCGTTTACTGATGGGGCACTTGCTTCTTTTAGAACTTCGCCATCTCCCCAATGTCCTACTACCGCAGGGTACCCTGCCCTTGCACCGGGTGAACGCAGCCAATATAAACTCGCATCTCTGTACATCCAATCTAATTTTTCTTCTGCAACGGCATAATCTGTAGCAACATTCTTACGCGTATCTCCCTCGGTTTCATCCGTACTGAATCCATAGGACGGATCTAATGCCTCCTCAATGGAAAGCAGATAGAGTTTATCTGTTGTATCATTTCCACCGGGTTCCCCGGACCACTTATTATCTTCAGTCTTTACCACAGTATCCCGAATGATTCCTTTTTCTTTCTCTGTAAATGCCCTGTCCATAAATTCCGTATTAAGCCATGATCTGATATCACTCTTTTCCCATGTAATCTCTACATCCCGGATACTGTAAAACGCCTGTACATCCAAAGCCTGTTCAGCCATCAGGAAAGCATCTGTACCATCCTCATTAATGGAAAGGACACGCCACTTAATCGGTTCATAATAAAAATATCCCTCCATATGACGGGTAAGGTATGAATTGCCTTCTCCGTCATTTTTCATAGTGTCATGTTCTCCGGCCTTCGATAATACAGAAGGGGTAAATTTAGTATTGTAATATTTTCCCAAATAAATGCAGTCCCATGTATTTTTTCCCAAATCCTCCTCATGAATAACCGGATTCTTCGGATATATCTGAGTTGGTGACATTGTAACACCCGGCTGTGGTGTTGGCGACGGAGTCGGTACGACAGGTGTAGTACCCGGTTTAATCTCTGTCAGATCCTGCTGCACTTGTCCGGCATATGTCCAGAGTGCTGTCTTTGTCAAATCAAGATGCATCACCGGACGAACAAGTTCTACTGAATCAACTTTATCACCATCATGAACATTTCCGGACGCCACTCCGCATCCCGTAACACCTACGTACCCTTTTTTTCTTCCCAATGTTCTTAAAAAGAAACCAAAAGAGCCGTAAAATGTCTCTTTGATGCTGCCTCCGGATTCTACAAAATCCGGGTTAATATGTGACACTCTGGTATCCGTATTATCAAAGCTATCTGTAAATCCATATGCACGACTGGTAATCTCATCCACGGAAGGCAGATAAAGTTTATCTGTTGTATTATCTCCGTTTATCACATCTTCTTCTGCCCCCGGATACTTTTTATTCTCTACTTCAGTAGCAATGATCGCCTCCTGCTCCTCAGGAGTAAATGCCGTATTCATAAAATCTTGATTCAACCATGTACGAATACCTGAATTTTCCCATGTAACCGTTTCGCTATAATCAGAATGAAACTGCTGTTTATCAAGCCCTTTATCAGAGATTAAAAAAGCTTCTGTACCATCCTCACTGACTGACAACACACGCCATTTAATCGGATCATACCGATAACAGTTCTTATCCTCACGGACTATATATTTTGTCCCGTCTGTATCCGTATGCACCACGTCATCTTCACCTTCTGTAGGACGGTTATCCGGCTGGGTCACATACGAACTCTGCCAGTAATTGCCAAAATAAATACAATCCCACACAACCTGACCTTTATCCGCCTCTATGACCGGATTCTGTAAAGTATTTCCGGCTGTTGTCTCTGCCGCATTTGTCTGCGCAGTGGTCACCGGTGAAATCACAGTCGTAAGTCCCATAACGAGAGCCATACATCCTGCAATCACCTGATTACGTCTTTTTTTCATAATTACCTCATTTCCATAATATTTCATTGTCTTAGTTACCACGCTGACTACTTAGGTTTCTCCTTTTCGTCAGCATTGCATAATAGCGTAAGACCATGCGCATAGTCAAAATCTGTGTCCGGCCGTGTAATGACACAAATATATATTTATCTAGACAAATCTATAACGATTTGTGAGATAACAACTCAAAAACGCTGATTCTGCTTTTTTGCTGTCCTAGCATAACGGCTCCTATCTGAACCCTGTTTCGTCCCCGGCTAGAGCGAAATAGCGTCGTTGCTTTCAATCGACGATGCCACCGCATCGCCTCTTTCAAGCGCCTAGCTATTTTGC
>JAFLTC010000003.1 GCA_022510615.1 Lachnospiraceae bacterium
TGATCTTGATATGATCACCGCAAATTTTAACAGTTCATCCTCTACATCTTCGTAAAATTTTACTTCCATAATAAAACCTCTTAAATTTCAATTTTCCACAGCGCTCATATCCAATTTCGCCCTATTATCGCCCGTCTCCCTTATAATCTTTTTAAGTATTATATGGACATCGCTTTCCGATACACTGATCATTTTTCGATGAAAAATCACATTGGATGGGTAGCATGCCGAGTGTTATGCCGTAATGTTCTTTTATATATTCGACTGCCTGCTCCATAGATAAGAAAGCGTCACGCTTACAGCACCTGGGACCACCGGTTTTGGCAAGTCGCGCGAGAGCTGCGGAAGTATATTCCATATGACTTCCCCAGTCCTCGGTAGAGAGAGGACCGGTACTGTCGATGATGGCAAGAGCCGCACCGATTGACGTGACCGCACCGCACACTCCCCACAATCCGCAGGCTGCTCCGGGCATTCTTAGTCCTTCCTGCATTATTTTCTGCAAAGCAGCGTAGAGGTCAAGGTCTCCTCCTGCATTGTGAAACGCTGTAAGGATACAGGCACCGTCAAGAACATGATGCTCAGGACCGTGTATCCTTATAAAGTCCTTTTGAGCAATGGTGTGAAAGATTTCATAAGGGTTTGTGCCGCTGATTTTCATGCACTCGGCAATAATCAGTTCAGCCCCCCGCTGAAGGGAATAATCCATACTGTCTCTCCTTTTTATTCATTCTCTTTTTTTACAAAAGTGTCCTTACGATATATCAGAATTTACAACATGACCTTGCTTTCCGTCAATATAAGCCCCAAGAAAACCCTGTTAGGTTTACTTCGTTCAGAAGAGTGCTGGCATTTCCTCCATTATGCAATTTGCTCTGTCACACATTTCTGACACAGGGGATATTCCTTAACGAAATCACTTACTGCTGCCAACATCTTCTCATAGCTTTGACCATAGAAATATAAAGCTGTATTTTCAGCACCTTCCCACCAACTATACAAACGACCAATCCCTTCCATTCGTGATTCTGCCTGTTCAATTACATAGTTAATATCACAGGTTTGATAAATCTCCTTTGGCAGTTCTGTGCCGTTTAAATAAAGCGCCATACCCTCCAAATTACCAACCGGACGCTCACTCTGCACCTCATTACCTTTTTTATTCCACAATAAAAGTTTAGAACCTTTCGCCACACCCAATGTCTCAATAATAGACTCTAATGTTTTCAGAGTTTTTTCCGTATCATCTTTTAACATCAACTCGATATCACAAGACTTAATCTCACCGGAAGGAAACTGCATAGTGCCGCCACCCTCCATATATCCCAGCTTGAGTTTGGATAATATCCCTTCCAGTGCATCTTCCAGTTCATGGCGATGCATCGGTTGGAACCGGGCATTTAAATTTAAAGTGACATGAAAGGAGTATTTTTTTCTCATATTATCAATCCTCCATTAATCTTTTATAAAGTATACTTAAATACTTAAGACATAGCAACCTATTGCCTCTTGTAATTTCAGGGAAAATCTTATAAACTGATATAACAATAATAACATACTTAGAATAATTAGAAAATCAAATTTTTCATATACTAATACATAGAATAATTATAAGAAGGATACTGCCATGGACAATATTTTTATCTGGTTTATTACGAAATTTAATAAACACCGTGTTACCATCCACGCGGCACAGGTGGCGTTTTTTGTTATTGTATCTCTCTTTCCTTTTATGATGTTTCTGATTACCTTGCTGAGGTACACTCCCATCAGTGGGGAGGTGATTGATTCTGTCGTGGAATCTGCCATTCCCGGCAATTTAAGTGACGTTGTCATGCAGTGGCTCAATGAGTCCTATGCTGCTGCCTCCGGTACGATTCTTTCCGTTACGGTCATAACTACTCTCTGGGCAGGCTCCAAAGGGTTTTCCAGCATTGCCTTTGAATTGGATTGTATTTATGAGGTTCAAGGTCGCAGGGGACTCATTATTCGCCGGCTTTTGTCGCTACTGGACACTGTCGCATTTACCGTTATGATTATTGCCAGTCTGATTGTACTTGTCTACGGTAACCAGATTGTGCAGATGATTAATCAGTCTTTTCCGCTTCTTTCCAACCTTAGATTGATCATATTTATTCTGCGCTCCAGTGTGGCGTTTTTGGCCTTTGTCATTTATTTTCTATTTATGTACCGATATATTCCAAACCGGAAATCCAGCTTCCGTAATGAGCTTCCGGGTGCCGTCTTTTCTGCCTTTTTGTGGATTGTTTTTTCTTATCTCTATTCTCTTTATATTGACTATCACAGCAGCTTTTCTTCTGTTTACGGAAGTCTTACCTATATGGTACTGCTGATGCTGTGGATTTATTTTTGCGTTATTATTATTTTTCTCGGTGCCATGCTCAATCAATATCTGCGACAACATAGCCGTCTGCATCTGCTTTCCTCTCTCAAAGAGATTCGCGGGATTGTACGCTCGTACCTGGAAAATAAAATGTGAGAATTTCTTGATAATTCTTTTTTCTTGTCGCCAGTGTATTCGCGCCGTTCTGGCTCATACCGACACCATGTCCATAGCCGCCGCCATAAAGGGCATAGGAATTCCCTTTTTTTTTCACGTAAAAGAAACCACTGGGCAAAATATTGAGTCCTGTCACTTTCTTTTTATCTTTCCTTGTAAAAACCGTACTTCTCCCTATCAGAAGCGTCCGGATATTATATTCCGTATAGACATGAAGTGTTTCTTTTGTCCCCTGAATTTCAATCATGGACACAACGCCTCCCGCCCCCCGACTTTTTACTTCGATATTTTTTACATGTCCAATATCGGTAACCGGACGGCTCTTATAGGTTCCATCCTTTTCCTTTACCTGTATCTGGGTAGGATTCGCCTGATATCTTCTCTGAATGGAAGCGGAAATTGTTTTTTCGATTTCCTTTTGGGGAATTACTGTCTGCCATCGGTACCATGGTGAGGTACTGTCCACCGTATCCGGCGTTTTCCTAATATAGTCCTGAAATGCTTCCTCTGTCTTTAGATTACTTGTTGTGCGGGGAATGGTCTGAAGGGAGGACGGTAGATAAGGAACCTCTTTTTTCGTAAACCACACATCCTTTGTCCCCGCTGTCGAACCGCAGGAGGCAGAATAAAAATAAGTAGTGGCTATCTTGCCCTGATAGGCTACCACTTGATTTTTTGTGGTATTCACCGCAGCGATTGATCTGCCATCTTCTTTCAGATTATTATAGACCTGATAGGATACACTGTCATCTACATGGGCACCGTATTTTGCCATACGGTTTCCCCGCATATGCTCAGCGGCATAGCTTCTGGCACATACCGCCTGCGCCTTTAATGCCTCCGGTTCATATTCCGTTGGCATTTCACTGGGAACGACGCTGTACAAATACTCTTCCAATGGTAATTCATTGACAAGATTCAGATAATTTCCGTTTTTTTCAATTTCAATTGTCCCACGGTATTCCGGCACTCCATACTGTCTCTTCAGTGTCTCTATCCGGATTTTCCCCCTTCCACCTGTGGATACCAGGGCTCGTCCACTCAGAGAGCCCGGCTCAAAGGTTGCTTTTTGTCCCTTTTTGTACTGACTTACTTCCTTTCCGATTTTTACCGTATAATCTGTCGTTGCTGTCAACACTGTTTTTTCCATCTGATAAGAGGAGAAATCATTATTGCTTAAAAGAACCCGAATCGTTTCCATCTGGGTTTCCGGCATGACGGCAGCACACAGACGGCTTCCCGCTGCCACAAACCTCGTATCCGTATTTCCCACCGCAATATCGGTACGGCTTCCCGCACTGACCGTACCGTTTTTTGCCACCCGGTAAACAACAAATTCCGAATCCAGCTTTACATTTCCATATCCCTCCAGAGTAATAACATCATCTGATATTTTTAATATCTTCCCCTGAACGGTTTCCGGTTTTTTTACTACTCTCACAATCTTTTTATCCTGAAGATACAAATCCGCCACTCCCGTCACAGCCTGACCGGTTATAGCTGACGCACTTTCCCACACCTGTTGTTTTCCATCCGAAACCACATTGACGGAGGAACCGCTAATTTCCGTTATGTAGCCATTTCGAATCGTCTTCTTATCCGACAGATTTTTTGTATCCTTCCATGACTGAAATAACCAAAGACCTGCCATGCACCCCAGAATAATAAGAAAAATGAATAATACTCTGCCTGTCCTTTTCAAAAAAAATCCCCCTTTGCACTACATATTTATGCAAAGGGGGAAAAAATTATTCCATTTATAAATAGTCATGGGTCACTTCCCACACGAAATGCTGTAAAAGCTCCGCAGACTCTGTATTAAATTCCTCATCTAAAAGCTCATTGTTGGAAATGATCCGAAGTCCTATGCAGGGAGTCTGAAATTTCTCACACACCTCATAAACTGCTGCCGTTTCCATATCCTCACAGATTGTCCGAAACTTTTCAGCGAGCCAGACGATGCGGTCATCCTCCCGGCTGTATATATCTCCCGTCGCCGCATTGCCCCGTACCATACGTCCCGTTGTATAGACTGGCTTTGAATACAAATCTAACAGGATTTCATCTGCCTGATAGTAAGTCGTATGAAATCCTTCCCAGTAAAAGGGGTCACTTCCTTCGCCCATTTTTTTCTTTGGCATGGACAGGGCATTGATATTCACTGCCTCCTGCACTAACACCACATCGCCGGTACTCAGTTCCTTTGACTGGGCTCCCGCTGTTCCCTGATTCACTACAAGGGTCGGGTGAAACGCTGACAAGGCATAGGCTGTCGCCATAGCCGCCTTTACCGTACCCATACCCGTCTGATTGACAATATAGGTTTTATTGCCATCGGTTCCGATATGAAAGACCATATCATTTTCCTGATGACACTGATAATTTTCCATTTTCGTTACCTGTTCTGTCAGGTAATTTGTCTCTATGTCCATTGCCCCCTGAAGCAATACCTTTTTCATCGTTATCATCCTTTTCTACCATTCCAGTAACATTGCTCCCCAGGTTAAGCCGCCGCCAAAACCGGACAGAATCACTTTATCGCCTCTTTCCAGAAGATGATTCCGGTTCAATTCATCTAAAAGAATCGGTATACTGGCAGAAGAGGTATTTCCATACCGGTCCAGATTCATCGGGAATTTATCCATATCCACCTTCAGACGTTTGGCAATCAGTTCTAAAATCCGCACATTTGCCTGATGCAGAATAAAGAACTTAATATCATCCGCATCTAACTCTGTCTTTTTTAAAATCTGTTTTACACAGCGTGGCACCATCGAGACCGCAAAACGGAATACCGCCTGTCCTTCCATCTTCAGATAATCTTTCTTTCGTCTTGAATTATGGAACGGATTTTGTATTCCTCGTCCCCTACAGGTAAGAACATCCCCCTGACTTCCGTCAGATCCGGTAACACTGGCAATCAGACCGCCCTCGCCTTCCTCTTCGCGGATAATGGCTGCCCCGGCACCATCACCAAAGAGAATACAGGAATTTCTGTCAGACCAGTCCACTTCTCTGGAAAGAGTTTCTGAGCCGATAACCAGAACCGTTTTTGCCATTCCCATTTCAATATAGGCATATGCCGTATTCAGCGAGAATAAAAATCCGGAACAGGCAGCATTTAAATCAAAACAGGTGGCGCGAATGGCTCCAATGGCACCCTGCACAGAACAGGACGTACTCGGCACATAGGTATCTGCCGATACCGTCGCCACAATAATCATATCCAACTCATCTGCGCCAATGCCCGCATTTTCCAATGCCGCTTCTGCCGCATGAGTCGCCATATAAGTAGTCCCTTCTTTTCCGTTGGACAAATGTCTTTCTTTAATTCCGGTACGCTGTCGAATCCATTCATCATCTGTATCAACAATTGTAGAGAGAAAGTGATTATCTGCTACCTTTTGGGGAAGATAGCTTCCGGTACCAATAATTCTCACTGCCATGTTTTTATACCCCTTCGAAATTATTCTCTGTTTCAAAGTATAATGCTTTTTCCTACAAATTGTCAATCGTAGCAATCAATACTACATCATCAATTATTTTTAACTACATTCTGGCAGCTATGAAAGCATTTTGCCAAACCTCTCATGTGAAATTTTTTTGACAATAAAATATGCCAGATCATATACAAGCCATGCAAAAATCCCAGCCGGAAGCATTACCATAACAATCCATCTCTTTGCCAATAACGAATCCGACAGAAATAATTGTGGAAAAAAGAAAACAAATGGCACATAGATTACCGCAAAAATAAGAAAACGGATCCCCCGGTGCAGCCATGCCTTTTTCCTGTCATCTGTCATCCGGTCAAGAAGCAAAAAACTTCCCTCCGATAAAAGTATGTAGCCTGCCAGCCCCAGATATAAAAGTACATGAAGCTTATTCGGATTGATAAAGAAATCTAACAAAAGACACACAAAGAAAAATATAGTACCATAGCCCATACCATAGAAACAGACGGCAACTCCCACAAGAAAGGCCGCAGCTGCCGTAAAAAATAACGTATTGACAGAAATGACAGTACCAAGCACGGTTAGTACCGTACTCAGTGCTGCCATCACTCCCAGGACTGCCAATGCTTTTGTTTTATTTACATGCATCCGCATAAATCTCCTCCCATACATTCACACATCGTATCTGCACACCATAAATCGCAACAGAGATTTCCCGTTCCACAGGAACCCATACCCGGACCGCCGTAGCCTCCATAACCGCCATAACCACCGCCAAAAGGGCTTCCTCCAAATGGACTGCCGCCAAAGGGCGAGGCAGTTCCTCCCCGCTGTAATTGCTGATAATACTGTACAAATTCCGGATTTCCCGGTTCCATCTCCACTGCCCGTTTGGCATAATCCATGGCTACGACATTATTTCCCAGCCCTAGATTTGCGTAGGAGCTGAAATAATACCATCTGGCACTTCTGTTTGGAATGGAGTTTAATACATTAATCGCCTCATTATAGCGGCGGGCACGGATATAATTCATCGCCGCCATCAGATGCTGATCCTCCTCGGAATAATTCTGGGAGCTCTGGCCACCATAGCCACCGTAACTTTGGCTGCTTTTTCCCGAGCGTTCATCGACAATCTGATTGTAGGCCTCCTGAACCTGTCGGAATTTATCCTCCGCCCACTGCTTTTCACTATCCTCTGAATAGGAATCCGGATGATACTTCCGGCTCATGGTCCGGTATGCTTTTTTTATCTCACGGTCGGAAGCATCTCGGGATACTCCCAGTACCTGATATGGATCACTCATCATTTTTATTTCGTTTCCTTTCGTATTTTGTCCATACCCCTTCATATAAAATATTTCGCAGAATCGCTAAATCCTGCTCACAGGGCAGCTTCTCAAACTCTGCGATTCCCATGCGGAGAGTCCCATCTAAAATCTGATGCACCCTCTCTTCAAATCCCGGCTGGGAAAAGGTTTTCATAAAGGGATTATAACATTCTTTTTTACTATCCTCTGCCACATCCATATAAGCATCCATAATATAGATAAACTTTCCCAGATAAAATCCTATCTGACGCAGAATATTCTGAAACGCATCCTCCCGCCAGACAAACAACTCTGCCATAAGAGTTCCAAAGGGTCTGGCTATCACATCGATATCCTGACAGTTTTCCTCTTCCAGTCGGGAAAGCTCCGCTAAGGACTTCGCAATCACCTCTGCCTGTCTGGGATACCTTTTTGCTATCTTTTTCTTCTTTCCGGCAAAAACCTTCATTCCCAGAAAGCCGGTTATTTTTCTCTCATCTTTCCAGTCATCCTCTAAATGGTCACAGGTCAGTAAAATATTCATATCCGCAGCATACTCTGTAATTTCGTTACAAAGCATATACTGTTTTTTCGCCGGATGAATCAGACATCTTTTTTTCATTTCCTCTGTGGCAGACTCATACAGAGAGGTCAGTAAAACAATCAAAAATGTCATGTCGTACGTTAAGGTCATCTGTCCCAATCTTCCATGAGCCTTATGAAGCCGCCTGCAAAGCCCACAGTAGAATCCTTTATATCTGGCAAATTCCCGTATTTTCATCTCCGGCTTATTTGCTGTTACATAACCAAACATTTTCCCGGTCCCCCATGTCAGGTTTTCTTAATAAATTCAAAACGGCATTTCGGGCAGGTAATGGCAATCTTCCCCCGCCCTCTCGGCACCCGGATAATCTGATGACATTTGGGACACCGATATAACTTTTTTACACCGTTTCTCTCCTGAAATTTCATCTTCAAATACTTAAAATAGTTTTTTACCGGATTCCACATCCGCAAAAATTTTTGGTTCTCCGCCTGTCTTCTATAAATATTTCTCGACAGGCAACGAAAAAAATACAAAAGAATAACCAGATAGCTAACTACCATCAGCATCGGTGCTACTACTGTATTTCTAAAAAAATTTTCTAACACAAATATTATAATAAATAAGGCAAACAAAAACATGGACAGCTGGTCGGTTCCATATCTGCCATACATAAATCTTCGCAGCCAATTCATCAAAAATCACACCCTCTCCTATTCCCTGATACAGATAGTAACTTATGTTACACTATATTTGTGAATATCCTATGAAATTTCCGTATTCTCTTCATAGGGATTGACATGCACCATGCAGTGCTTTACCTGAAGAAAATTTCGCTCAATCTCATCGTGTACCGTTTCCGCAATCTGATGCGCCTGCCATAATGTCATATCCCCGTCCACACTGATCTCCATATCCACATATATTTTATTACCGAAAACTCTGGTCTTTATATCATCCAGACGCAAAACACCGGTCTGTCTTTTTGCCACGCCCACAATCGCCTCAGTGGTCCTGTCATCACAGGCCTCATCTGTCATTTTTCCCACGGCATCCCGGAAAATATCGAAAGCCGCCTTTAAAATGAAAACACAAATAACGACACTGGCAACCGGATCCAAAATGGGAAAACCCATTTTTGCTCCCAGTATACCGATAAAACTTCCCACCGATGACATAGCATCGGTGCGGTGATGCCAGGCATCCGCTCTCAAAACATCGGAACGAATCCGCCTTGCCGTGCGGATGGTATACCAGTACATCCCTTCTTTTACTGCAATCGAAACAATCGCGGCAATCAGTGGCAGTATGGTAGGCACTACCGGGTCCTCGCCCTCGGCTCCTGAAATGATAGCTTGAATACCGCTATAACCAATACCAAGTCCAGTAACAGCAAGGATAATCGCAAGGAGTAATGCCGCCACACTCTCCAGTCGCTCATGCCCATAAGGATGATTTTTATCCGATTCCCGGTTGGAAATTTTTACCCCGATTATGACGACAACGGTGCTGAACACATCAGAAGCGGAATGTACCGCATCGGACACCATAGCACTGGATCTGCCGAAAATACCCGCAGCCAGCTTGGTAAGAGATAACAAAATATTTACCAATATACTGTTACGGGACACCTTCATTGCCGCCTTTTCTTCATTTCCCTTACACATAAATTTTTACTTGCCTCATCTTTCTCGTAGGTTGCTAATACCATAACATAAATGAAACCAGAATACAATAAAAAAACTCTGCCATACTACTATTAGAAGCATAAAACACAGGAATTTTTGACGCTTCGGAATGGAGGAAAAAATGCAGGAAGAACAGAAAAAAGCATTGAGAACAGAGCTACCAAAGCTGGCACTGGACGATATCCCCACGCCGGACAGCGATGCCCTTACCATTACGGGACTGACAAAGCACCGGGGAAGAATCTCCGGCTATCAGCTGTCGGATAACCGCATCGTCTCAAGGCAGGAAGGTGTGAAGCTTGCCAAGGCCGGGAAAATACGCGGAGTAGGAATTGCCCATCGGAAGGATACCGAATATTTAAAATCGATTCCCGATGATACGGAGGGGAATAACCTCTCTTCTCTTCCTACGGTAAAGTAAGGAATAAAAATAAAAGCCACCCCAAAACTTTGACCGAGTGAGGGGTGGAATTTCTTTTTACTATTTACTAGGTCCCCGCCACAAAAACATATTCACTACTGGCAAAAGTTGGATTGTAAAATTCCGAATTACATGATATAATTGAAATGTTGTGTGGACAGGAGGTAGAGGATATGACAAATGCTACATATACAAAGAACCGATATATTAAGACAGCATACAAAGGCATCGTCTTTCTCTGTCTGCTGTACCATATTTTATTTTCCTGTCTGGTAATAATATTGCACGTTCCCGGACTTTTCATCTACCATCTGTGTGTATGTGCTTTTTACGTTTTTATGCTACGGCTGGTAACCATGGACATCTACCGGATTACCACTGTGCTGATACATATAGAAATCATCACCTTTATACTTACCAATACCGTACTACTTGGGTGGAATGCCGGGTTCCACGCCTATTTACTGGCGTTGGCTTCTCTGGTCTACTTTAACCCTTTTGACAATAAAAAAGTGATGTATATATTTTCCGGTATGGAGGCGGTTCTTTTCTTCTGCCTGAAGATATTCACCATATATTACTCACCGATACTCCATATGAGTTCCCAAATGCGGGACATATTTTATCTGATCAATTATGTAGGTTGTTTTATCGTGGTAGTGAGTGGCGCTGCATTATCGAAAGTTTCCGCGGAAACTACGGAAAAACGGTTGGTAAGAAAGACGCGGTCTCTTCAGAATCAGGCAGACCATGACACCCTTACCCATCTGTGGACGCGCTCCTATTTAACGAAACAGTTTCAGAAGATAAGAGAAAAAGGAATGCCATTTTCAGTGACAATGTGCGATATCGATAATTTTAAGGGAATTAATGATACCTATGGGCATAATTGCGGAGATTATATATTAGAAAGCATCGCCGGTATTTTGAAAAAAAATTCTCCGGAGAATAGCATTGTCACCCGCTGGGGTGGTGAGGAATTCATTGTGCTACTGGAGGATTGCGACATCACCAAAGGCAAACCGCTGATAGAAAAAATACGAAAAAAAGTGGCAGAGACGGAATTTGTATACAAGGAACAAGTCCTTCGTGTGACGATGACCTTTGGCATTAGTACCAGCATGGAACACACGGAATTAAACAACCTGATTGAACTTGCGGATGACAGGATGTATGTAGGAAAACAGAATGGGAAGAACCGTGTGGTGGATGACTCCTATGTCATGTAAGATACTATTATATCATTGTAAAACATAGCTTGTAACTCAACAAAAAATACCATCCAATCAGCGAGAACCTCAAATGCGAAGCGTTTCCGGTGAGGTAAGCCTCAAAAGTCAGACTTTTGGGCATACCTCACTTTCGAGTTCGATTGGATGGTATTTATTTTACTGCTTAATCAATAATGACTTTCCGGTCATTTCCGCCGGCTGCTCCATGTCCATCATCTCAATCAGTGTCGGGACAATGTCAGCCAGGCAGCCGCCCTCGCGAAGGCCATAGTTCTCATCATAATTTACAATGATAAATGGAACCGGATTGGTTGTATGTGCCGTAAATGGAGAACCATCCTCATCAATCAGCTTCTCTGCATTGCCATGATCGGCACAGATAAACATCTGTCCGTCCACTTCAAGAAGAGCATCTACTGCTCTGCCTACGCACTCGTCAACGGCTTCGATTGCTTTTATGGCAGCCTCCAAGATTCCTGTATGACCAACCATATCCGGATTGGCAAAGTTTATGATAATGACATCGTATTTATCGGACTTAATGGCATCAACCAGATTATCGCACACTTCATAGGCACTCATCTCCGGTTTCATATCAAAGGTCGCGATTTTTGGAGAATCAACCAGAATACGATCCTCGCCATCAAACTGCTTTTCTTCACCGCCATTAAAGAAGAACGTTACATGAGCATATTTCTGGGTCTCCGCAAGGCGAAGCTGTGTCTTGCCATTCTTTGACAGATATTCGCCAAAGGTCATCGTCAGTTCCTCTGGCGGATAGGCAACAAGGACGTTTGGCATCTCTGCGTCATACTGTGCCATACAGACAAATGTCACCGGAAAATAACCATTTTTTCTCTCAAAGCCTCCAAAATCCGGATCCACAAAAACTCTCGTCAGCTGTCTTGCACGGTCTGGGCGGAAATTAAAGAAAATGACACTGTCATTTTCCTTAATCATGCCATTTTTATCCACTACTGTCGGCAGCATGAACTCATCGGTTATATCATTGGCATAAGAATTGCGGATTGCCTGTACCGGGTCCGTCTCCTCCACTCCTTCTCCGTAAACCAGTGCTGCATATGCTTTTTCCTCACGGTCCCAGGCATTGTCACGGTCCATCGCATAGAAACGTCCGGAAATGGTGGCAACAGATCCGACACCGATCTCTTTCATTTTGGCAACTGCCTCTTCCATATATTCAGCAGCAGAGGAAGGCGGTACATCACGACCATCCAGATAAGCATGTACATATACCTTTTCGATTCCATTTCTCTTTGCCAGTTCTAAAAGACCATATAAATGCTCCATATGGCTGTGGACACCGCCCGGGGAGAGAAGTCCCATCAGGTGGAGTGCCGAATCATTTTTCTTACAGTTCTCTACCGCTTTTGCCAATGCTTCGTTTTCAAAAAATTTGCCATCCTCTATATCCTTTGTAATTTTCACAAGCATCTGGTATACGATGCGTCCGGCACCCATATTGGTATGCCCTACCTCGGAGTTGCCCATCTGTCCGTCCGGCAGTCCCACTGCCATACCGCTGGCATCCCCTTTTGTATGAGGGTATTTAGCAAGAAGGTTATCCATTACCGGCGTCTTTGCCTGGGCGATGGCATTCCCCTCTGTCTTGTCGTTTAAGCCATATCCATCTAAAATCATTAAAACAGTTGGTTTCTTACTCATCATTTCCTCCATTCCGGAGCATTGCTCCTTGCTTTATGACGAATTGCCCGGTTTGTTCGGCAATTTCTCTGCTAATGACTTATTATAATGGAGTCTTTGACAAAAATCAATGGGAATATTGAAATTGAATCTTGCGAAAATTATTTACTTCCTCCTGCCTTTCTTTTGTCCACTCAATAAAGCTTGCCTGAATGTCCTTCTTTTTCGCCACCTCAACTAAAGATGAGCCCTGAGCAATTTTTTTAACTTCCTTTAACGGCATATTGGAACCATCTATATAAACCATATAATTAGAGTCCTTGAATACCAGTATGGCAAAATAGCTCTTTCCTTCACCCTTTTCTTTTCCACCGTAATATCCCTGTCCCAGACTGCTTTTAAATTTTTTCAATTTCTCTGCGGCACGAACTGTCTGGTATTTTGTCTTCAAATGGTATAGGATAACACTGAAAAATTTGTTTTCCTTTGTATGACGGTAGAGAAACAAATCCTCTTTATCCTGCCGGTAGCCCTCCGGAACATAGGACAGCTTTACATCATAAAAGGCTGACTTCCCGTTGTCCTTCGTTGTATCTTCCTTTGCCTTTGGCTCTGTTGTGTTTATAACAATGTCGGCAATGTCGTTTTCCACTCTGCCATTCACTCTTGAATCATCTTTGCTATTCATTCTTGAATAATGTACGGCTGCTCCTGCTGCCGAACTTCCCAATACTAATATAACAAGAAAACAGGCTGCTGCCTTGAACACCTTGCTCCCACCATACACTCTTTTTCTTTCACGGCGAAGCTGCTCTCCCTTTTTCTCTATTTCTTTCACTGCTTTTTCGGACAAGTGAACATCATCCAATAATTCTCTGTATTGTTCTTTCATACTACTCGCCTCCTAAAATATCTCTTAATAATTCCCTGCCTCTTTGCAGGCGTTTTTTTACCGTCGCCTCTGTGGCTCCCACAATAGCTCCTATTTCCCTGCATGTATAACCTTCATAGTAATGCAAATGGACGGCTGTCTTAATCTTATGTGGCAGCTTCATAATTTCCGTCAACATCTCCTGCTTTTCTTCTCCGGCAATGACTTCCTTTATATCATCCAGATTCACATAGCTGTGTCTGCGACGGCTACGCAAAAGATTTTTTGATTTATTGATTGCCACCCGGAGCAGCCATGCCTTTCTGTGTTCATCATCCCGGAAATCCTTTTCGGATACCATATAGGCAAGAAAGGTTTCCTGAACAACCTCCTCTGCATCGTAGCGGTTACCTAGACAGGCAAAACAGGTTTTCATTAGCACATCGCCATAGCGGTTGACGACCTGATTCACATGTTCCTTTGATTTGAATCGTTCCACCTTTGTTCCTCCTCTCACCTTATACACACCTCAAATAGAAAAAAAGTGAAAAAAGAAAGGGAAAAGTTTTCTCTGCTTTCCCCTTTCCATTTCTCCATATGGCCAAAGACGATAATTAACCCCTGTTCTGGGCATCCACCAGATTTTCACTCTGATACATTTTTCTCAGCTTTGGTTTTTCTATTTTACCGGTAGGATTTCGAGGTACATCGGCAAAAAATATCTTGCGTGGTCTTTTATAACGCGGCAGCGCTTTGCAGAATTTCTCAATGTCCTCTTCGCTGCAAACCATATCCGGCTTTAACTCAATAATGGCCGCTGCAATCTCTCCCAGTCTGTCATCCTGTAATCCTATTACCGCTACGTCCTTAATCGACTCATGGCGGCTTAAAAAGTTTTCAATCTGAACCGGATAAATATTTTCTCCGCCGCTGATAATAACATCCTTTTTGCGGTCAACGAGATAGACAAATCCATCCTCATCCATTTCTGCCATATCTCCGGTATACAGCCAGCCGTCATGGAGCACTTCTGCGGTGGCTTCCTCATCATTATAATAACATTTCATAACGCCGGGACCCTTTACTGCCAGCTCACCGACACTGCCCTGCGGCACCTCATTACCCTGCTCATCGATAATTTTGATTTCCCATCCATATCCCGGAATGCCAATGGCCCCTACTTTATGTATATTTTCCACACCGAGGTGAACGCAGCCCGGTCCGATGGATTCACTGAGACCGTAATTCGTGTCATACTGATGCTCCGGAAAATATTCTTTCCAGCGCCGAATCAAACTCTGTGGTACCGGCTGGGCACCAATATGCATCAGACGCCATTGCTCCAGATTATAATTCTCTTGTTTCAGCCTGCCGCTATCTATTTCCAGTAAAAGATCCTGTGCCCACGGAACTAACAGCCACACTATCGTACATTTTTCATCGGAAACGGTTTCCAGAATCGCCTTTGGGCTGACTCCCTTTAACAAAACCGCCTTGCTGGCACTAATGAGACTGCCAAACCAGTGCATCTTTGCCCCTGTGTGATACAGTGGCGGAATGCATAGGAACACATCATCACGGGTCTGACCATGGTGATTCTGCTCCACCTCACAGGAGTGCATCAGGCTTCGGTGGGAATGAAGAATCGCTTTGGGAAAGCCTGTTGTGCCGGAGGAAAAATAAATAGCGGCATCATCCTCATCTGTCAAAGGAATTCCCGGTGCCAGACTGGCACAGTTTGCCGTCAATTTATCATAGTCCTCGGCAAAGGAAGGACAATCTCCTCCTACATAAAACAACAACCGGTTCTGGCTGATGGCATCTGCGATTTCCTCCACCCGTCCGATAAACTCCGGACCGAAAACAAGGACATCCACCTCGGCCAGATTCAGGCAATACTCAATTTCATCCGGTGCATACCGGAAATTTAACGGAACCGCAAGAGCTCCGGTTTTTAATATACCAAAATAAATAGGAAGCCATTCCAGACAGTTCATCAGAAGAATTGCCACCTTGTCTCCCTTTCCGATTCCCCGGCTTATAAGAAGCTGGGCAAACCGGTTTGCCTTCTCATCAAATACATGCCAGGTAATTTCCCGGCGGTAATGACACATCGGACTGGATTCAATCAATTCATAATCCCGCCATGTCACCCTTCTTTTTTCCTGAATATCAGGATTAATTTCCACCAGACTTACTTCGTTTGGATACTGTCTGGCATTTCGTTCCAGTAATTCTGTTATTGGCATTCCTCTCATCCTCCATTGTCGATTTCCGTCGATTTGTATTATTATGCTCCCGCTAACTGCTCCAAAAGAGAAATCGCTTCTTCTATCTCCGCTATCTGATAATCACAGCTTTCCTTCATGATTCCTGCTCCATAGCACCAAGCATTTTCCTGTACCCCCACTGTGACAAAACCACCCTGTTTTGCACTTTTTAACGCCGGGATGATATCCTCAAACACAAGACATTCCCCCGGAAGACACCCTAACTTTTCCGCTTCCTTTATGTAAATATCCGGGAACTCCTTTCCCCGGCTTACCTCACGGATTTCCGTGAAGGAGTGAAAATATTGATACACGCCGTTATTAATTAAACAAGGTTCAAATAATGAGGCATTATTTGAGGTGGCAACTCCCGCAGGAATCCCCTTATTTTTTAACCACTGAAGCACTTCCTTTGTTCCGGTTCTCAGTCTTACCTGCTTCGAATAGGCTTCCATGGCCATCTCATTCCACTCTGCCATAACTTCTTCCGGAGAAGCTTTTAGTCGAAAACGCTCAATGGTATACCGGGCTGCCTCCCCAAATCCCATGGGAGTAATTTTCTCCACGTAATCATCCGGCACTGAAAATCCATATTTGCCAAGAAAATCAATATCAATCTGATGCCATACCCAGGTGGAATCCAATATCGTTCCATCCAAATCAAAAATAACACCCTTTAACCTCATCGCATTAAAATCCTTTCGCCTGAATCGCCTTGATGACCAGCTGTCCAATCAGCAAATGACCTTTCTTGTTCGGATGCGGATCAAACTCCCGCCCCTTAAATGCCATATTGACTAACTTTTCTTCACTGTTTTCAAAGCCGGACTTAATATCCACAAGAGTATAGCCGCTACCTTTTATAAAGGTTTGATTCAGCATATCGATATAATACTCTGCCTTCTCATATAAATTTTCATACTTTCCCAAACCATGGCAGGGGTTGTACACATTGTCCGCATAAATTTTTGCCGCCGGTGCCACTCTTTTTATCGCTTCGATGATTTTCGGAAAATTTTCATCAAAGGTCTGGCAGGCATCACGAAACATGACATCTCCTCTGGCGATGTATTCCTGAATGTCAATATCTAACCGCAACAGACGGAGCAAATCATTGGACCCCACAGATACTGTCACAATATCTGCGTATTTCAAAGTGGCAGCATACTTGTTATGGAATTCATTTTCCGGATTTATTAAAATATCTAACAACTCACCGCTTCGTAAACCGTCTGTCCCAAAATTCGCTGTTATGACATAATCATAGTAGTTTTCCAGATAGTTTTCAACCTGCCCCACATAGGAATCCTCCCTTGGATTTGTCAGACCATATCCGTGGGCAATACTGTCTCCCAGAGCAACATATCGAATCGTAGTAGATACGGTATCCCCTGAACTAATTTTCAACTCCGGTACCGCCCATAATCCCACGACTATACCAAGTAATACTACTCCTGTTCGCACCAGCCATTTCACACAACAAAGCCTCCTGACACATTATTTTACCGGATCGCACGGCCCGGCTCTATGTGTTAGTATGCCCCGTCAAAGTAAAATCATGCTTTATTCCTCTACATTGTGGTAAACATTCTGCACATCATCATCCTCGTCTAAAAGATCCATAATTCGTGCAAACATCTTTTTATCATTGTCATCGGTGAGTTCCACATAGGTTTGCGGAATCATCGTTACCTCTGCCTGTACCATCGGGACTCCTTCGCCTTCCAGTGCCTCTCTTACCGCACTGAAATCCTCCGGTGATGTTAGAATTTCATAGCAGTCTTCTTCCTCGGAAAAATCCTCGGCACCAGCTTCCAGCGCTATCATCATAAATTCATCCGCATCGGTAGAATAGGCTTCCTTATCAACAATAATCTGTCCCTTCTGGTCAAACATGTAGGATACACAACCGGTAGTTCCCACATTACCGTTTCCTTTCGTAAAGGCATTTCTTACATTCGAAGCGGTACGGTTTTTATTATCCGTCAATGCCTCTACGATAATCGCTGTACCGTTCGGACCATATCCCTCGTAGGTGCATGCCACATAATTTACGGCATCCACATCTCCTGCCGCTTTCTTTATACCACGCTCAATGGTATCGTTCGGCATATTGTTAGCCTTTGCCTTCGCAATGACATCACGAAGCTTACTGTTATTATTTGGGTCCGCACCGCCCTCTTTTACGGCAACCGCAATTTCACGGCCGATAACGGTAAAAATCTTTCCCCTCTTCGCATCATTTTTTTCCTTTTTGTGTTTAATGTTTGCAAATTTTGAATGTCCTGACATGTTCTTCTCTCCTTATTGATTCATTCTTATTTTTTCGATCACTTCCGGCACTAACTCAGCTGTTTTTACCGCACACATAATCGTATCATCTCCGGCAATAGAGCCGGCAATTTCCTCAATGCCGAGAGCATCCACTGCCGCTGCAACAGCCATTGCCATACCGCTTACCGTTCGGATTACTACCAGATTATCTGCCTGGGTAATGGACACCATGCCATCCTGCAGCACTCTGGCATACCGTTCCGAATAAGCCTGAGAGCTACCACCCCCATAATCCATTGCTGCATATTTGGGTCTGCCATTGCTTCCTGCCACCTTAGTCAGAGCCAACTCCCTTATGTCACGACTGATCGTGGCCTGTGTCACACGAAAGCCTGCCTGTAAAAGCCGCTGTCCCAAATCCTCCTGGGTCTCTATTTCATACTGGTCAATCAGTTCCAGTATTTTACTTTGTCGTATCCGTTTCACAAAACCGCTCCTTTACTGCCGATTCAGTTTGCTTCTCATTTTATCAAAAAAGCTTACATCTCCCAGTCTTACCATATCAAAGGTTTCCTCTGCTTTTTCAATCTGAATAATATCGCCGGTGGACACACTCCATAACATCTTCCCATCCCCCCGGACTGTCGCCTCATCCTTATAGTTTTCCTTTGTTTTTCCCAGTTCTATCTGAAGCTTGGAACCGGAGGAAACTACGACACTCCGTTTATTCAGTGAATGGGGACATATCGGGGTAATAATCAATGCCTCCATTCCCGGTGCCAGCACCGGACCTGCCGCAGACAAATTATATGCGGTAGAGCCTGTTGGCGTGGAAACTAAAATCCCGTCTGCCACATACGTATCTAAAAGACAACCGTCCACATATACACGGGCCGTTACCATATGTCCAAAATCCTGTTTGCTGATAATAAATTCATTGATGGCCAGACAGGTATCCTCTCTCACAGATTTTTTCTGCAGATGTCCGGTCAGAGCCATTCTCCGCTCCATCTCATATTGCCCATCTAAAATAGCTTTCAGTGCCTTTTCGATTTTAGGCCGTTCCACTTCCGTGAGAAATCCCAGTGTTCCAAAATTCACACCAAGCACCGGAACGTTTTTTCCGGCAAACTGCTTGGCCGCCTGTATCACAGAACCGTCTCCTCCTAATACAATCGCCATGTCCGCCTGAAAATCCTCTTTAATCTGGGAGGAATGCCCTATTATTTTAGCACATTTTTTATACTTTTCCAAATATCTTTTTATTTCCGTCGCTACCTCGTGGTTGACATCCTTTTCACCGTCGGAAATGATATAAAATTTTTCCATGCTTTTACCGCCTTTCAATGCTGTAGCACCTCATGGGCATTTTCAACTAACGCCTCTATCCTTTCTTTTTCTTCATCGGAAATCTCTGAAGGCTCCCGCTCATCATTTTCCATATATAATAAATATTCAATATTTCCCTCCGGTCCCCGTATGGGAGAATAGTCAAGACCCAGAATATGAAAACCAAGTCCCAGGGCATAATTCATTATCATTTCAATTACTTCATGATGCACCTTTTTATCCCGGACAACACCTTTTTTTCCTACTTTTTCCCGTCCTGCCTCAAACTGCGGTTTGATGAGGCAGACAATCTGTCCCCCCGCTTTCATCAGCGCCTTAACAGGAGCTAACACTTTCGTCAGGGAAATGAAAGCTACGTCGATGGACACAAAATCCACTGCCTCCCCAATATCCTCCGGTACAACATAACGGATATTTGTCTTTTCCATTGATTTTACCCGTTCTTCCTGCCGCAGTTTCCAGGCAAGCTGATTTGTACCGACATCAATGGCATAAATAAAACCCGCACCGTTTTGCAGCATGCAGTCCGTAAATCCCCCTGTCGAAGAACCCACATCCATACACACCTTAGCAGTCAGGTCAATGGGAAAAACCTCTAATGCCTTTTCCAACTTATATCCGCCCCGGCTGACGTATTTCATCTTTTTTCCCCGGACTTCAATATTAACCGTTTCCGGGAAGGTCTGTCCTGCCTTGTCCTCGCGCTGGTTATCTACAAAGACCTCGCCGGCCATAATAACCGCCTTTGCCTTTTCCCTTGACTCTGCCAGCCCGCGCTTTACTAACAAGACATCCAATCGCTCTTTCACCTTACTGCAACCTCACTTATTTTTTCTGCCACACTCTCAGCATCCATGCCGTATTTTTCATACAACTCTTCAGGGGAACCGTGTTCCACAAAAACATCCGGCAGACATATTGCCAGACATTTGACCCGTCTGATACGTTCCTTCTGTAAAAATGCCTGCAGCTTTTCGGAAAATCCACCACTATATATATTGTCCTCCATCGTTACGACAATCCGGTGTTTTTTCGCCAGACTGCGAACTAAATCCTCATCAAAAGGTTTTACAAACCGCATATTGACTACGGTAGGAGAAATTCTATTTTTCTCCAACAGCTTCGCCGCTGCCAGTGCCTTTGCTACCATATTTCCCACTGCCAGTATGAGCACCTCTCTGCCCTCTGCCAGCACCTCTGCCTTGCCATACTCAAAGGCAGGGCGTTTTTCCATTTCAATCCGATATGCCTTTCCCCGCGGATAGCGGATTGCTGCCGGTGTATTCATGGTATCCAGCACAAAGTTTAAGGCCGACACAAGTTCTTCTCCATCCATTGGAGATAAAATCGTCATGTTCGGCATGGAGGACAGGTAGGAAATATCAAAAATACCCTGATGGGTCTCCCCGTCTCTTCCCACAATACCGCTTCTGTCTACCGTAAAGATAACCGGCATTTCGTTAATACAAACATCATGAAGTATCTGGTCATAGGCCCTCTGTAAAAAAGTCGAGTACAAAGATACCACCGGCCGCAAACCTCCTGCCGCCAGTCCCGCTGCAAAAGTAACGGCATGCTCCTCCGCAATTCCAACATCAAAAGAGCGTTCCGGATATTTTTCTGAAAAGGCCTGAACTCCGGTTCCATCTGGCATTGCCGCACAAACAGACACAATCTCTTCTCGCGTCCCCCCCACCGCTAACAGCCACTGCTCAAAAATTTTCGTATAGGTTATCTGCTCACCGGAAAGAGTTTCCCCGGTCCCTATATCAAATTGTTCCACACCGTGAAACACCGACGGGTGTTTTCTGGCGGGTTTATAGCCTTTTCCCTTTTTCGTCAAAACATGTACCAGGGTTGGCTGGTCCTCCACGGATGCCGCCGTCTCAAAGGCGGTTTTCATCTCATTTATGTTATGTCCGTCTACCGGTCCGATATAGATCAATCCCATATCTTCAAAGAGCATCCCCGGAATAAATAAATGCTTGATGGAGTCCTTCGCCCGTTTTATATGACTGGCGATGGGCTGCCCGAAATTTGGTATTTTATCCAAAGTTTGCTCTACATTCGCCTTTAAATTCCGGTATTTCTGATTGGCACGGATTTTTCCCAGATAATTTGACATGCCTCCTACATTCGGAGCAATGGACATTTTATTATCATTCAGGACAATAACCATATTGGATTTCAGTGCCGCTGCATTATTTAATGCCTCAAATGCCATACCGCCGGACAGGGCACCGTCTCCGATTACGGCAAATACCTTTTCATCTGTCCCCTTTAAGTCCCTTGCCTTAGCCAGTCCCAGAGCCACCGAAAGAGAAGTGGAACTGTGTCCGGTATCAAAGGTATCACTTGGATTCTCCTTTACTTTCGGAAAGCCGCTGATTCCCCCAATCTGGCGCAGGGTCCCAAAAACCTCCGCTCTGCCAGTGAGCAGCTTATGTACATAGGACTGATGTCCCACATCCCAGACAAGTTTGTCCTTGGGAAAATCCAGGCATAAATGCAGTGCCATGGTCAACTCCACAGCACCCAGATTAGACGCCAGATGCCCCCCGGTATGACTGACACTGCGTACTAACTTAATCCGTATTTCTTTTGCCAGTTCACGGTAATCTTCCGGTGCAATATTTTTAATATCATTTTCCTTCACAATCTGCTTTAATAACCTGCCCACAAAACTGTACCTCTTTTACTTTTCTCTTCCCACCAGTGAGAGAAACAAATCCCGAATAAACTCTTTTGTCTCCTCATCACTGCCTTTTATCGTATCAAATAATTCCAGACCCTGATTCGTGTACTCTTTAACCATCTGCCTGCTCTTTTCAACACCGTGCATTGACACATAGGTAGATTTATCATTTTTTTCATCGCTGTGAAGAGGCTTACCAATCATCTCTTCCTCTCCCGTCACATCCAGTATATCATCCTGTATCTGAAAAGCAATGCCGATATTTGTCCCTATTTTCTCCATACAGGCTACCGTCGTTGCATCGGCACCTGCCAGTACCGCTCCTATCATCAGACTTGCCTCAATCAGGGCTGCGGTCTTAGTTTTATATACATAATACAATGTTTCCTCATCGACAAAACTTCCATTCTTTTCCACATCCACGGTCTGACCGCCTACCATGCCCCGGATTCCCGATTTTTCTCCCAGAATTTGCAGTGCCTTTCCGATTTTTTTAGCATCTTTTTCACTATCAAAGGCAAGAAAAGCCGTCTCAAAGGCCGCATTCAAAAGAGCATCTCCGGTGAGAATTCCCATGGCCTCGCCATATTTTTTATGTGTCGTCAGCTTACCTCTGCGGTAATCATCATTGTCCATGGCCGGCAAATCATCATGCACGAGAGAATAGGTATGAATCATCTCTATCGCCATCATGAAAGGCCGAATCACCTCTTCCCTGCAACCTCCCAGATAACGGTATGTTTCATACATAAAAACAGGCCGCAGCCTTTTTCCCCCCGCCAACAGACTGTAGTTCATAGCTTCCAGTACTGTCGACGGATACCCGGATATTTCCGGCAGATAGGCAGCAAAGCCCTGCTCTACATCTTTTATCTTCTCTGCCATCTGTTCACGATTCATCATCTTCTCCCTCATCTTCCATCAAAACCCGTATTTTCTTATCCACCCGGTCAATGGCCTTATTTCCAGCCTGAACCAGTTTCATACCCTCGGAAAAATATTGATAAGATTGCTCCAGAGTCAGCTTCTCTTCCTCCATCTGTCTGACTGTCTCCTCCAGCTTTTCCATAATTTCTTCTAATTCCATATTGTAACCTCCAGTCCGAAATGTCAGCATGCTGTTTCACGCTATTCCTCTCTGCTATAACGTGTCACTTCCTGCGCCCTTGCCGTTACTGCTCCGTCAGCCATTGTAATCTGAATGATATCATCTTTTTTTATGTTGCTGACAGAATATAACATTTTGTTTTCGTTATCGGATATATAGGCATATCCGCTTTGCAGCCGCTTTAACGGGCTGAGACTGTCGAGCCGCCCCGCCAAAAGGGCAAAAGCATGTCTCTTGTCTTTTATGTTCTGTTTGATCAGATTGGTTAATTTTTCTTCCATATCCGTTAGAAACTGCCTTTTCTGAAGGAGTTGGTTTTCCGGATTATAAAAAAGGAGACGCTCTGCCATAAAGGCAATTTTTTCACTGATATTGTCTATTTTCTGCAACATCTGACGTGCCAGCCAATCCTTATAATCATACAGCTCCGAAAGAGCCTGTCTGACATCATATACCGCCAGCTCTGCTGCCGCTGATGGCGTCGGCGCCCGTAAATCTGCCACAAAATCTGCAATGGTAACATCCGTTTCATGCCCCACGGCAGATATGACCGGTATCCGGCAGTAAAAAATGGCATCTGCCACCATTTCTTCATTAAATGCCCATAAATCTTCCATGGAACCACCGCCCCGGCCGACTATGATAACATCTACGTTTTCTTCCTCTAATCTCTGAATTCCCCGGACAATTGTCTCTGCTGCCCCTTCGCCCTGTACTTTCGCCGGATACAAAACCAGCTGCACATAGGGGTTTCTTCTGCCGGCAATCTGAATCATATCCTGAATCGCAGCCCCGGTTTTGGCTGTCACAATTCCCACTCTCTTTACATACTTCGGTATCGGAAGCTTGCGGTCTTCATCAAAATATCCTGCCCTCTCAAGTTTCTTTTTCAGCTGCTCATAGCGCTCCGCCAAATCCCCGTCTCCTGCCAGCACAATCTTTTTGGCATAGAGCTGATACCTGCCGCCCGGCTCATATACATTAATGGAGCCGCCAATTACAACTTCCTGTCCATTTTCCAGCTGAAAGTCCAGACCTCCCCGGTCCCCCCGAAACATCACACAGGCAAGCTGGGAAGAGGAATCTTTCACGGTAAAATAAATATGCCCGGAGCTATGATATTTGCAATTCGAGATTTCTCCCTTTACAAAAACAACGGACAGGACATATTCATGCGAAAACATATTTTTAATAAATTGATTAATTGATGTAACTGAGTATACTTTTCCTCTATTCATTTACAACCTTTCCTAAAATTCCATTTACAAAGGAAGCACCGTTTTCATCTCCATACTGCTTTGCCAGTTCTACTGCCTCATTGATGGCCACGCCTACCGGAATCGTGTCATCATACAGTGCTTCATAAAGAGCAAGCCTCAGTATCGCCAACTCTGCCTTGGCAATCCGGTCGATCTGCCAGCCCTTCGCATTGGCTGCAATCTTCTCATCAATGGCCGGCAATTTTTCTATCAGCCCTTTCAGCTTATCTAAAATTTCCTCTTCGTTTTTCTCTGATAATGACTTTTCCTTCAGAAAATTATCCCTTTGCTCCTCAAATTCCTCTGCTTTATAAAACTCATTCTGAAACAGTAAACAGAAAATACATTCTCTCATCTCATGCCTTGTCATAATAATCTCCATTCTAACAACACGAAACAACCCTCATACAATGACAAGGGTTGCCCGTTATGTTTCTTATTCCTGTTCCAAAATCACGCCGGCAATGCGTACATTTACCTTTGTTACTACAAGACCGGTCATGGAATTAATCGCCTGTGCCACTTTTTCCTGCACCTGTGCACATGTCTCTGGAATATTGTAGCCGTATCTCATATTAAGAGCTAGTTCCACTGTGGCGGAATCATCCTCTACCTCTACCTTTACACCTTTGGAAAGATTTTTTACACCAAACTTACCGGCTAACTCATTCGTAAAGCCTCCTGCCATGGAATCTACACCCTCCACTTCAGCGGCAGAAATCCCGGCAATCGTAGACACCACTTCATTCGCAATCTGAACTTCCCCAATATCGGAATGATTCTCAAATGTATCACGATTCATCTCTGTCATAACTTTGGTACCTCCTGTCCGTATGCTATATATCAATTTGTCATACGGTTATTATTTTCTCATTATATCAGATTTATTTGTTTTTGCCAACAGGAGAAATCACAATTTTATCGGCACTGCATTCTGTCTTTCTCTTGACGACATCCTCAATCTGGGCAATCTGCGGTTCGGTTAAGTTTTCTGCATTCACAATGACGTCTACACTGTCCTCCACAATGGTGACAACCGCTTCATGAAAGCCTTTTGCCGCCAGGAGATTTTCGGTTGCCGTTTCCTTCTCGCTGATGGCAGTCATTTTCATAATTTCATTCATTGCCTTATTCTTCTGTGCATTTGTAGCATTCTGATTATTGACGAGATTCGTAAGTGTCTCTTTGTTTTTTGCCCGGGTTTGTTCTCTTGACAGTTTGGCCTCCTCAAAATAGCTGTTTGTTACGGAATTACTTACTAATACCGCTTCTCCTGCGTTTTCTTTTGATGCCGTGCTCTGGGAATCAACAGCCGACACAGAGGCAGTACTGACTGATTCATCCTCATCTAACACGATATCCTCATCAGAAATATCCGCAACTTCGTTATCTGTTACCGAATCGTTGCTGGTGGTAATACTCAGTTCATCCCTTCCTGTCATACTCAGGTATCCTGCTACCGCCACCATGACAACCAGTGCCGTAATAATAATCTGATTTTTTCGCAAAAGCTTCTTCACTCCTTTGCCTCCTTGCTTTTCATTATTTTTATTTTATGACTCTCAATTTGAAATAATGCACTGACAGCCCCAGTAATTTCTCTTTTCATCACGGGATCCTCCCCGCCATCACATACAATGACCACGCCTTCGATTTCCGGCTCCTTTTCCTGAATAACATAGGGAGAAGAATTTCTGTCGCTGTCTTCGATTAGTACGGTTTCCTCTTCACTATCACTTCCTTTACTGATGTTATCCTTCAGAGTTACCTTCTCATTGGAGGCCTTCAGCGTCAACATAACCTGCACTTGCCCCACCCCCTCTACCTTCTGCAAAAGTTCCGACAGCTCCTGTTCCATTTTCCCCTTATAACGTTCTAACGAATCTGTCGTTTCTGACTGCTGTAATGTCTCCTGTATGCTTTCCGCTTCTGTTGTATCTGACTCACCAAAAAGTGAACCCCCGCAGGATAATAGAAGCAAAAAAATACCACACATCACCACTATGGCAATCCGGAAGGGTCCTGCCTTTTGCACCAGTTTTTTTATTTCTTCCATTCCCTTTTTCCCTCCTGTATCAAAATATTATTCTCATCCACCCCATACCGGATAGCAAGCTGTCTGATACAGGCCGTTACATTTTCAGGCATCCGGTCTACCCAGACCCTGATCCACTCAATCCGATTATTCGCAATCTTTACCTCACAGTTTTCTTCCTCTGTACCACATTCTGCTGCCACATCTTTTCGGATTTGTCGTTCATACTGTTCGCTCACAGACTTCTCATATTCTTTTCCCAACATCCGGATATGTTCCTCCATCTCCTTTGTTTTCTCATCAAAGACACCTTTTTTAACCCAGCTTCCCAGGTCATTTTCCTCCCCCGACAGTGCCAGCAGAGGAGTTGCCACCAAGGCAATAATAATCAGCCCTGTCGCATACTGAAAATATTTTTTATACTCGGTTTCCGCAAACAGATTCGTAACCAACGATGCCGCCAGAATAAAAATACTGACCCTCTGAAGCATGGATAAAACAGTTCCCATGGCAGATTCCTCCCATTATACAAGATTGGTGCATACTAAAATAATAATAATGGATATTAAAAACATCAGAGCCCCGGCAAGCAAATATCCCATTAAAAGCTTCCCGCTCTCAGCGGCCGCATAAATTGCCGATACGACACGTTTCTCACTGACCGGCTGTAACAGGGCACTGCCGATACAGTAAAGGGCCGTAAATACAAAAATCTTTACGAAGGGCAGAAGGCACAGGATGATAATACAAATCAATCCTCCCACCCCCACTGCACTTTTAATCAGCATACCGCTGCCAAATAACGTATCTGCCAGACTCCCCATGGTATTCCCCACCCCCGGCAGCCCCTTCGCTGCCTGCAGCACGGAATTATTTTTCACCTTATCCATAACCGGAATCAGCATCCCCTGGATTCCCTGATAACCAATCAGTACACCGAATAATACTTTAAGGCTGAAACGAAGAAAACTGCGGATTAGCTCTGCCATTTTAGAAAAGCGGTTATTGGACAACTGATTTATCATACTGACGAGAAAATAAACCTGTACACCGGGCAAAAACACATGGGTCATAAGCATTTCAATCAGACTCAGAATAATTAACATAGTTTCGTAATAGGCGGCAGAAGTCACTGTCCCGCCGGTAAAACAAAGAGTAAGGGAAAAGGATGGTATCAGTGCCCGCATAAAGGTCAGAAGATTTTCCAAAGCCTCTGCCGCCACCTCATAGGTGGCATAAAAGCCGGTGGATATGGTGGCAAAAAGCAGCAAAAAGGTAATAAAAAACCCGGTTTCTCCTAAATCCTTATCTCCCACTGTTCCGGCAAAATTCATAAAGATACCGGCGATAAGTCCCAGAGCCAGGATACGAAATATTTCTTTTTTCTGTCCGGCAAACTGCTCCGTTACCTGTTTCATAAGTAACTGCCACAGATTATGTACGGAAAACTCTGTTTTGCCCTCCATAACCTCCTTTACATACTGACCAGGAGAAAAACCGCTTTCTCCCCCCTGCAGATGCTCAAACACACTCTCTACTTCCTCTAATGAAATACTATCCCGCCAGTTTTCTGGCAGTCCATTTTCTGTTCCCTGCTCTTTGGCATAACAAATTCCCGGAAAAAACAGACAAACCAGAATACATACTCCGATGACCCGCCCCTTCATCCGAATAATTCTCCGATTGTCCTGACCAATGCTTTCAACACCGGAATACTGACAATGAGCATACTGATTTTTCCGGCAAAACCAATCTGGCTGGCAATGGCACCATGGCCGGCATCCCGGCAAAGGCTGACCGCAAACTGTGTCATGTAGGCAATCCCCACCATTTTTAACAGGATTGCTATATATTCTCCGTCTAATCCGATGCTTTTTTCAAAAGAATTTACTTCTTCCACTATGACGGATATTTTTGTAATGCCATAGGAAAATATAATCAGGGCACCACAGGCCGCTATGATAAAACCATATTCTTTTTTTATATTTCCGGCTAGAAGCGCCAGAAATACCGCTGTAAATCCTATTAATACTACTTTCAGCATAGAAGCTCCTTTTCTTTTAAAATGAAAATAAATCTTCCACTGTTTCAAATAATTCTGATATATAAGGGATAACCCAGAACAAAACTAAAATCAGTCCGGCAAGGCTCACAAGAAATGCCTGCTCCTCCCTTCCCGACTGTTTTAATATCTGGTTCAGAATCGTAACCAGAATGCCTACCAGAGCTATCCGAAAAATTATTGTAATTTCCATTCCATACTCCAATCTTAAGCGTCACACTATACTCCAATCAAATCAAGATAATGCAGATCAGGGCACCACACATTGTCCCTAGTATGGGATAGAGCCGGATGCGACTGCTTTTTTCCCGTTCCAGTTCCCTGATACTTCCCTCCAGCCTTTCCAGATACAGCTGGATTGTCTGTAGCTGCATTTCCACATCGAGATACCCCAGTGTTTCCCCCAGCTCTTTTAACTCCATGCACTCCTCCCGCCCCATTTCCCAGCTGCCAATCTGCTCCTCCAGTGCAGTCTGCCAGATCGAATCCAGTCTGGCACCGCCCTGCTCCATCTTTTCACAGACATCCTCTAAAAATGTCCGTATGCTTCCGCTCACCCGCCCCGACGCCTGAAGCAGGGCCTGTGGCAGGGGAGAACGTCCATAGCTGATTTCTCCCCGTATAATTAATATCGCTTTTTTACATGCCAGCAGATTTTTTATCCGTCTGGCATACATCAGACTATACCAGACTCCAATAGAAAAACAGCCTACTAATACCATGCACATCCCCAACCACTTCATTCCGCTATCACCTGTCCCTTCCCGTCATAAACAGCCCTTATCATACCGGGAGCGTTTCCTATTTGCAAAAAAACGATGCGCCTAAACATTTGCTCCGTCAGAATCTGTCCCCAAAGCGGTTTTTCCCTTATGTGCTGCAGAGAATTTCCATGCACTGTGGCAAGCAGGGCACAGCCACTTGTCAGAGCATAGGTCATGGCCTCATAATCCTGTCTTGTCCCTATCTCATCCACGGCAATTACCTCTGGTGCCATGGAGCGTATCATCATCCGGATTCCTTCTGATTTAGGACAGGCATCCAACACATCACAATACTTTCCCACATCTTTTTGGGGAACACCCAGATAGCAGCCTGCTATTTCCGAACGCTCGTCTACCACAGACACATTTCTGGCAGAGAAAAAACTTCCACCGGAAGCTACATTTCTCACAATATCCCGTAAAAGTGTCGTTTTTCCTGCCCCTGGCGGAGATACAAGCAGAGTAGATAAAAAACGGTCCTGCTCAAACAAATACGGCAGCACTTCTTTGGCGCAGCCCTTTATCTCATGGGAGATACGAATGTTTAAAAAGGAAATATGTCGCAAAGTTCTTACCTTTCCCTGCTCCAAAACTACCTTTCCCGCCACACCGATACGGTGCCCGCCCGGAATTGTCAGATAACCCTTCCGAATTTCCTCCTCAAAAGCATACAGGGAGTAATTACTGATGTATTCCAGTGTTTCCCGAAATTCCTTCCGGCTCACAACCTGTCCATTTTGTTCCGGCACTATCTTCTTTCCCCGCAGGGTAAGAGTTATCATTTTTCCACACCGAATATGTATTTCCTGTAGAACTTCCCAGTCCGGCACTGCTCCTTCAATCAGATTTTGCAATCGCTCCGGCAGCACCTGTAGAATTTCTTCCTTCTTCATTTTCTTCCTCCCTACTGCTCCTGATTTTGTGATTGATACATGTATATGCCTGTCCCCTTTTAATATTCCTTGAAGCGGACAACTTTTTATGATAAAATTCCCATAGCTGTTTTGTCTGGCGGCGCAGATACGGATGGCAAAAGAAAGAATGGAGGCAGACACTATGGAATACGGACTAATCGGGGAGAAACTGGGACATAGCTATTCGAAACAGATCCATGAGCTTTTGACGGACTATACCTATGAGCCCCATCCTTTGACAAGAGAAGAATTTAAAGATTTTATGGAAAAAAGAGAGTTTCGCGCCATCAATGTTACCATTCCCTATAAATGTGATGTAATTCCCTACCTGGAATCCATGGATGAGGGAGCGAAAGCCATTGGTGCTGTCAATACCATTGTGAACCGGAACGGGAAACTGTATGGCTACAACACCGATATGCCTGGATTTATTTACATGGTAAAAAATAATGGTATTGATTTATCCGGTAAAAAGGTCGTAGTACTTGGCAACGGGGGAGCTTCCCAGGCAGTTCAGGCTGCCGTCCGCAAACTAGACGCTGCTAACCTTATTGTCGTGGGACACCGTGTTATGAAGGAAGGTGTGATTACCTATGAGGAATGTTTTGAAAAACATAGCGATGCAGACATCGTTATTAATACCAGCCCGGTGGGTATGTACCCAAAGGTAGACGCCTCTCCGGTGGATTTAAGACACTTTCCGAAATGTCAGGCGGTATTTGATATTATTGCCAATCCTTTAGTCACGAAACTGACTGCCCAGGCAAAGGAACTTGGCATGCTCGGAGTGACCGGACTGGAAATGTTAGTGGCACAGGCAAAATATGCCGTTGAAATTTTTCTGGATACGAAAATCCCGGAAGAAAAAATTGCTGAGATCTGCAGCATACTGAGGCAGTCACTTTAGATAGCACTACCAAAGTGCCCCTCCACCGATATATGTTGCAAAACATTTCATCGTGTTGCAGGAAACAGTAGAAACTAAAAGATGGCACCCCATCAGCGAAAACCTTTAACGCGTAGCGTTACCGGTTTGAGTCGATTGGGTGCCATCGTTTAATTTTAAGCTTACATAAAAAATCCTCCGCTGCCCATCATTAATAAATCCAGCAGCAGTCCCGTCTCATAGGACATGGATAGAGATTCCATGTGACGGCCCGGATTCCACATGTCTACTCCACGAATCCTCGCTCTTTCTGCTAAGCTCCGGTTGTATAATTCCGTTTCAAACATCCGGTTTTCCATTTCACTGAGCTGCCGCTTTCTGGCATCACTTTTTTCCTGTAACGCCTTCAGCAATTTTTTCCGTCTCGCCCGTCTCTCCCAAAAACTGTCTTCGGCCTTTTTATCAAAAAGACTCTCTCCTTTTCCATTTTGATATCCCTTATACCAGCCGTGTCCGTGATATTCCTCCTTGGTCGCACCAAAATAATGAATGCTGTAGGAACCACCACACATATTTGCCCATGGGTCATGAAAAGAAAAATTTGCCTTTAGCGTATCCAGTACCCATTTTTCATATTCGGGATCATTTTTCATCGCCTCAAAGCCCTCGTCGGAAATATGAATGGATATGGAATTCTGCATCTGAGAGGGATGCAGTGGTATCTGGGAAATCTTATCATGGATATACTGTTTGTATTGTTCTAACGTCATATCCTTAGGAGAAATCACCACGGGAAAGGCCACAGTAGATACTCCATTCGTTCTTGCATTCCGACTCTCCAACTGTCTGTTTACCGCTCCGACAAAACTATTATCCTCGTCCACCTCTGTCCTTGCCTCATAGCTCTTGAGAAAATTCTGATATGTTCTTGTCATATAATCTACATAAATTGCATTATTCATAAAAACCTCCTATTCTGGATACTTTCATTTCCAGCTCCTGCCATTTCTTTTTTTCAAACAACCGTTTTTCTCTCATTTTTTCGAAAATTTCCTGCATATAGCGTTTTCTTTTTTCTTTTCTCTCTATATAGCTGTTCTCATTCATATGTCTGTTAAAATTACTGTATAGGCTACCCTGACTATGGGCCAGATATTCTTCGGCAGTACCACCAATGGTAATCACAGAATCTACCTGCCGGCAGAAGTGTCCCATCGTATCCCGGCGAATCAGAGCCATCATTTTTTCCCGGTACTCCGGTTCCTCCTGCATCCGTTTCCAGCCCTCCTCGGTAACATTGATTACCAGATTATCAATGGTGGGGGTCTTAGGAATGGACGCGACCTCTGCCCAGAATTCCTTTTTAAACTGTGCCATTTTCTGTTCTTCCGTTATCCGGGTATCCGCAGCCTCCATTTCTTTTTGAAAAGTATTCTCTACCACTACACTACCCGGATAGGAAAAGCGGGTCGGCATTCCAAAAAGATTATTCGTTATTTCTGTCATATTCACACGTCCTCTCACTTTTTAACATAACTGTCAACGTAAACACGTTTACCTTTTTATCTTTATTCTGGGATGTACTCCAGTCCACTGCCCCTTCATATTTTTCCGCTGCATTTTTTATATTCATAAGACCGATGCCGTGTAACTCTTTGTCTTTCTTATCGGTCTTTGGAAATTCTCCCGAACGCCCGAGAATGAGAGAGCCATCAAAACTGTTTTCGATTTCAATAAAAAACAACCTTCCCTGCCAAAAGGAAAAAATCCGAACAAAGGCATGTTCATTGTTCTGTTTCAATTTTTCACAAGCCTCTATCGCATTATCCAGTGCATTACATAAAATAATACCGATGTCATAACTTTGAATTTCCAATCCTTCCGGGAAAATCAGTTTCTCTGCTTCCATCTTTAATCCGGGAATCTTTTGAATGGCTTCATGGTATTTCATACTAAGTATTGTATCTACAATTGGATTGCCGGTCTGAAACGGAAACTCCAACTGACTTACCGTATGGCTCATTTCTGCCAGATAACCGGCCAATTCATCACCGGCGCCCATATGCTTTCCCTCTACCAGTTCCATGACAACCGACAACTGGTTTTTCATGTCGTGTCGCATACTTTTTAGTCCGGCATAAACCCGGTTCATTTCATCCATATTTTCCTGAATGCTTTTGATCTGTTTTTCCAGTATAATCCGGCTGCTTTTTTCCCGTTGCCATAAAATCATATTTTGAAATAGTCTGACCCCATACACAATGGAAAGCAGGCACAGTACCAAAATGGCAGGGATTAATATTAACAGCCAGGGATACCTTGCATACAAAGTTCTTGGCATTTCATTTTCCACAGTTATCATTAACATCCGTACAAGGATACTGATTAACAGCCCGACTAATCCCGGAGTGAGAATAAAAAATAACTCTGCTCTTCGGATTTCATATTCCTTATCCAGGTAATGCCGGACAATCGCCTTCAACGCAAAATGTAGAAGAAGGATAAATACAATAAGCATCAGCACATGCAGGCTGGAGGCGGTGATATAAATCAGTGCCAGATAGGTGTCCGGTGATGTAATCACTCGTTCCTCAAAGCACCAATTCCATAGGGAAAAAACAGAACCTCCTATTTCCAATACCGTATAGGCAATTATCAGGCAAATTTCATTGACTGCCAAAAAGGTAACAGCCAAAAACAGTTTTTTCTCTCTGCTTGTATCATACAGCCACATGGTAGCGACTATGAGCAATGCAATGACAACAAATAATTTCCCCTGTGTTTTTATGCTATTGTAATCCGCCACCCACAAAACAGACAGGACGGTTTTTATCGTCACCCATATCCCCATAATGAGAAAACGACTGCCTCTACACTTTTCCAGTTTTGTTTTCATAAAATGCCCGTAAAATCTCTGAAGACAATAGCCCTGGAAAAGAATCAGTATCACTTCCGTCAGATTGCTGACCAGGTTATACACCGGATACGCCTCCTCTTCTCAGATAACGCAGGTATGCTTTGACAAACCCCTGGTATTTATCCTTTGCCATATATATTTCTTCCCTCGTGTTAATCTGTATGGAATCGGCACTGTATTCCGTAATATATGCCATATTCACAAGATATCCCCTGTGGCAGCGATAAAATCCCTCTCCCAGCTGTTTTTCCATCTCATTCATTGTTCCATATATTTCCAATATTTCTTGTCTGGTATGGATTATCACTTTTCTTTTCTGGCTTTCAATATAGTAAATATCCTGAGCCGGTATAGTAACATGGCGATTTCTTGTTTTTATAAAAATCCGTCTTTCCCTCTGTTCTTCCTGTTTCTCAATCTCTTTTACAGCCCGGTCAAATACCTCTGCAAATTTTTCCTTTCTGACAGGTTTTAGCAGATAGTGAAAGGCCGATACATCAAAGGCCTCATATACATATTCTTTTAATGCCGTAATAAATATCAGCACAGTATCCGTACACCTGCTTCGCAGTGCTCTTGCCGTTTCCAACCCATTTATTTCTTTCATCTGGATATCCAGAAGAATAATATCAAAACTTTCCTCTGCCTCCAAAAGTTGTTTTCCGGAGGCAAACAGACAGATTTCACTATCGGGCTTTTGCCGGATAACCATCTGTTGAAGCTGCTCTCGTATTACCGATTCATCGTCACAAATCGCAATTTTCATACATCTGTCTCTCTTTCACGTCGAAACTTAAATCTATTATCCTCTGTTCTTTATATCGGATAATAATTTTATTTTCATGGGAAAATGGTACGAAAACCTATCTGAAATGGAACCAAGTGTCGTTTTACGACTTAAAAAAGTCGCAAAACGACACTTGGCATTACACATAATTACTAATAAAGCTTTTTCACCAGTACCGGTAAAGGTGGATGGTTGGGGCGGTTATAATATTCCATCGTCACAACCAGATACCTTTTACTATCCAGATTTTTTAACCGGGAAAGAATTGCCTCCCGTTCGGCGAATCCACTGTCTTTCCCACTATAAATGCATAGGCACAATGCCCCGTCTTTTTTTAACAGCTTCAGTCCTTCCTCTATGGCACGAACACTGCTTTCCGGCCTTGTTGCCAAATCATGGCTTCCACCGGGCAAATAGCCGAAATTGAATACAATGCAGGATATTTTCCCACACTCTTTGACATAGTCTGCCATCCTATCATGACTATCGAGAATCAGTTCTGCCTGCCACCCCTTTTTATCCAGTCTTTCCTTTGTATGCCGAAGAGCTTCCTCCTGAATATCAAACGCATATACTTTTCCCTCCTGTCCGGCAAGCTGACATAAATATTCCGTATCATTTCCATTCCCTGCGGTAGCATCAATGCAAATATCACCGGCTTTTACCTGCTGCTCCATTAAATAATGACAAATATCGGTTATCTGGTAGGATGAATGCTGATTCATTACTCTTCTTTCTCCTCTTTTTCATTTTTACAGTATTTTCTCCATCCCGATTTTCTGAACTGCCAGACCACATTTCTCATAAAAATGTTTGGCAGTCTCATTGCACTCCCACACATTCAGCGTCACATTGTAGCAGCCACTTTCTTTGGCAAAGCGAAGCACCGCCTCATACAGTTCCCGGCCAATAGCCTTTCCCCTATGTGCTTCGTCCACACACAAATCATCTATATATAATGTTTTAATATCCGTCAGAATATTATCTCCCTTTTTCTGGTGAAACTGACAAAAGGCATAACCAAGTACCTCCTCCGTTTCACTTACTGCAACCAAAATCGGAGTCTGCGGATTATGAATCAGGTCGCTCAGTTCCTTATCTGTATATTTTGTACAATTTCCTTTAAATAAATCAGGACGCCCCAGGTGATGAACCATCAACACCTGGCTCAGTAAATTCATAATTTGCCCCTTATCCTTTTCCTCTGCCTTTCGAATATTCACGATATCATCCCCCTTCTATTGTGCAAATCCATTATACACAATACCATAAGTAATAGACAAGTAATAATTTCTCTATACTACACATAAACTATAGCATAGTACAAGAAATTTATTTACAGGAGGTTATATGTGCAGCATTTCCGGATTTTTTAACCCCTCCGCTTCGTTTACCGGGCAAAGGGATTATTTTTTGCATATTTTGGACGAAATGAAACAAACACTGGCACACCGCGGTCCGGATGAAAATGACAGAATACTGACAAAACACTGTGGACTGGCACACACCCGTCTGTCTATTATTGACTTACAAAACGGCCACCAGCCCATGACAAAAACGGTAGACGGATTTTCCTATCATATGGTATATAACGGTGAAATTTACAATCTGGATACGTTAAAGAAACGGCTTCTTGGTCTCGGCTATGATTTTGAAACCACTTCAGATACCGAGGTTCTTCTTTTATCTTTTCTTGCCTTTGGTGCCGATTTTGTAAAAGATGTAGACGGCATTTTTGCTTTTGCTGTCTATGATGAGCGGCACAAAACTCTTTCGTTGTTCCGGGATGCCTTTGGAGTAAAACCGTTATTTTATACCATATATGAGGGAACCTTAATTTTTTCCTCCGAACCGAAGGGATGCTTTTGTTTTCCGGGAGTGACGGCAGCACTGGATAAAAACGGATTAAACGAAATTCTTTCTCTGGGACCGGCACGGACACCGGGTTCCGGCATATTCAAAGATTTCCATGAGCTTTTACCCGGTAATTATATGATAGCCAACCAGTACGGTCGTTCCACCACAAGCTATTTTCATCTGGAGAGCCATCCTCATTTTGATTCCTATGAGGAAACGGTGGAAAAGACTTCCTTTCTTGTTCAGGACGCTGTCCGCCGTCAGATGGTTTCCGATGTACCCGTCTGTACTTTTTTGTCCGGCGGTATCGATTCCAGTGTAGTATCTGCTATTTGTGCCGCCCAGTTAAAAAAGGAAAATAAAGTCTTAACAACCTATTCCTTTGACTTTACGGAAAATGACAAATATTTTAAGGCAAATAAATTCCAGCCCTCTCAGGATAGACCTTATGTGGAAAAAATGGTGGAATTTTTACAGTCTGAGCATCATTTTCTGGAATGCAGCAATACAAGACAGGCAGATCTTTTAACAAGCTCGGTGGATGCCCATGATTTTCCCTGCATGGTGGATATTGATTCCTCCTTATTGTATTTCTGCGGAGAAGTCAGTAAAACCCATAAGGTAGTTCTGACCGGGGAATGTGCCGATGAAGTTTTTGGGGGATATCCGTGGTTTCACAGGGAAGATATGCTCTCTTCCGGCACCTTTCCATGGACACCATCCCTGGAGCCGAGAAAGGCGCTGTTATCTGCTGAGCTAACCTCGGCACTGGACATGGATGACTATGTAAAAAACACCTATGATAAGGCAGTCAGCGAAATTAATATTTTACCGGGAGAAAATGAGACGGAAACAAACCGCCGCCGGATTGGCTACTTGAATATCCGCTTTTTCATGCAGACCCTTCTGAACCGGATGGATCGTACCAGCATGCACTCGGGACTGGAAGCGAGAGTCCCTTTTGCCGATAAAGCCTTAGTGGATTATGTTTTTAATATTCCGTGGGAAATGAAGGCAAAGGACGGACTTGTAAAAAATATGTTACGCCAGGCGACGAAGGGGCTTTTACCGGATGAAATTTTATTCCGCCGGAAAAGCCCCTATCCAAAATCCTATAATCCGTATTATGAAACACTGCTTGCGAGCCGGCTGAGGGAGGTTCTGGCAGACTCTGAGAGTCCTCTGCTTCCTCTGCTGAATATGCCGGCATTAAACCAATTTTTAGATAATCCGAAGGATTATGGGGCTCCCTGGTATGGACAGCTGATGGCAGGTCCGCAGATGATAGCATATCTTTTGCAGATTGATTATTTTTTGAAAAAATATAAAGTAAGCATTCATTTATAACCCCCCTGCGTTAGCATAACGCAAAAAGAGCGACGGATATTAATTCACATCATAATCGTCGCTCTTTGTTTTTTGAGAAATTACATTACAATACACATATACATCCGGATATAATCTCAGAAAGGAGACTGGATGACCGGTTGAATCTGTTTTCCCTGTAAAGCTTTCTCCATCGTATCTGATATCCGGGAAACATGGGCTATCATAGATTTTGGTTTTTTCTCATAATCATCCTGCCCAAAAGGAACAAAATAAATATTTTTTGTATTCATAAGCTCTCCGATATTTTTTAAATTTGCTCCCAGCGCATCATTTGTCGATACCGATATAACCACCGGCTTTTCATTTCTCATATGGGCCTTCGCCGCCATTAGCACTGGGGAATCGGTTATCCCTGCGCACAATTTAGCCATCGTATTTCCCGTGCAGGGAGCAATCACTAATATGTCAAGAAAATTCTTCGGACCAATGGGTTCTGCCTCCTGAATCGTAAATATACCATGCTCCCCGGTTATCTCCTGTATTTCTATGATAAAATCTCTTGCATTGCCAAACCGGCAATTTATTGTCTGCGCCTGATTGGAGAAAATCGGAATTACCCTGTTATCCTCTTCTACCAGCCGCCTGACCACACCTTTGATTTTCTCATATGTGCAAAAAGAACCGGTTATGGCAAAGCCAACCGTCCGCTGCTTTTTCCTGCTCATTCCGCTAATCTCCCAGAATTGTTTTTTCTATTACTTCCAATAATATTTTCGCGGCGGATTTTGGTGCATATTTTCCGGGAAGTCCCAGACACAATTTTGCATTTATTTCATTCCTTCGACAGAATTCATAGTCCACACCTCCGGGTCTTGAGGCTATATCAATAATCGTAACATCCTGTTTTACATTCCTTAACAGTTCTTCCGTCAGTACCAGTGCCGGCACGGTATTAAAAATAAAATCATACTCACCTACTTTTTCCGAAACTTTGTCAAAAGAAATTGCCTGACAACCGTAAGCACAGGCACGGGCGCGTTTTTCACTTTTCCTCTCTAACACGGTCACATGTCCCTTTAAAGAAATCAGCTTTTCAACAAGTACCTCTCCACATCTGCCATAACCTGCCACTAAAATATGACTGCCGTGGATACTGATATGTCCCTCCTGTAAGGCCTCGGCAATGGCTCCTTCTGCCGTGGCAATAGCATTCCGGCTGGCAACTCCCTCCTCCTTCATATAGTCTACAAACCGGATTCCCCGGCTTTTACATTCTTCTACCAGTTCCTTCGGAAAATTGCAGCCATACACAATTTGTCCCTTTTGCAATCCCGCCGCATTTTCCGCCAGATACCTTGCGGTTTGCGGCACCGGAAGAAGCACCGCATCATGATATCCCGGCTGGTACTCATCAGCCGTCATCACTTCATGTCCTTCTTCCTGTAAAAGTTCAGCCAGGTACTTTTGTCTGGGTTCCGTTCCCAAAACAAGAAAATGATAATGGTTCATGGCAAAGTCCCCCTTATACTATCATCATATCCCCGGCTTTCTCTTTCGTTACTACCGATACGGGTGGCACGATGGTGCCAACACGACGGCATCAATTTTTACAGGGAAATCTCCAGTTCTACCGGGCAATGGTCGGAGCCGTACACATCTGCGTGAATATGGGCACCTGTCATTTTATCCTTTATGTTATCGGATACTAAAAAATAATCAATCCGCCATCCGGCGTTTTTCTCTCTTGCATGAAAACGGTATGACCACCAGCTGTAGGCACCTTCTCTATCCGGATAAAAGACCCGGTAGCTGTCCACAAAGCCACTGTCTAAAAGTGCTGTCATTTTCTCTCTTTCCTCATCCGTAAAGCCTGCGTTCTTCCGGTTTGTTTTAGGATTCTTTAAATCAATCTCCTGATGTGCCACGTTCATATCGCCGCAGACGATAACTCCCTTTTTCTCTGCCAGTTTATTCAGATACTGACGGAAAGCATCTTCCCATTCCATCCGGTAGGAAAGACGTCTCAATTCATTCTGGGAATTCGGAGTATAAACTGTTACAAGATAGCTCTCCGGATACTCCAGGGTAATGACTCTTCCCTCCGTATCATGCTCGGGAATGCCAATTCCGTAAGCGACAGAAAGAGGTTCTTTTTTTGCAAAAACCGCCGTGCCGGAATACCCCTTTTTCTCTGCATAATTCCAGTACTGATAATATCCGGGCAAATCTAACGCAATCTGCCCCTCTTGTAATTTCGTCTCCTGCACACAAAATATATCTGCGTCTGCTTCCTTAAAAAAATCCATAAAATTTTTGCCCACACAGGCACGAAGCCCATTGACATTCCAAGATATCAGTTTCATTTACAACCTCCTGATGATTTCGATTCTATACAATAACTCTGCTGTCGCCGAAAAAGGTCAACTTTCCTTCTTATCATAGGTCTCCAAAAAATGATGCTTTACCCCATCTTCTTTGTAGGCAATCACCGTACTCAGATTGACATTTTCCACACTGCGGAAAATATTTTTTTCAATATAGGGGCTTTTTTTTCGTAGTTCACGGATAAGCTCCTTTATCTCCGCCCGCTTGGAGCCCTTTTCCTCTCCGCCGCAGGTAGCACAATGCTCCGTAAACCGGCAGGCACACTGAATAAAATGAAGCTCATTATAATTCATCCAGTGGATAATATCCTCCTCACGAATCAGATACAGCGGCCGAATCAGCTCCATTCCCTCAAAGTTTGTGCTGTGTAATTTTGGCATCATCGTCTGTATCTGTGCCCCATACAGCATTCCCATCAGAATCGTTTCTATCACGTCATCAAAGTGATGACCGAGGGCAATTTTATTACACCCTAATTCCTTTGCCTTATTATAGAGATGGCCTCTGCGCATCCTCGCACAGAGATAACAAGGGGACTCCACATCACTTGCCACAATATCAAAAATCTGGGATTCAAATACGGTAATCGGCACTCCTAACAGTTTGGCATTGGTCTGAATCGTCTGGAAATTGATTTCATTATATCCCGGATTCATCACAAGAAATACCGCCTCAAAATTTTTCTGTCCATGGCGCCACAATTCCTGAAACAGCTTTGCCATCAGCATGGAATCCTTCCCGCCGGAAATGCAGACGGCAATCTTATCCCCATCCTGAATCAGCTCGTATTCATTGACCGCCTTCGTAAATTTCCGCCAGATTTCCTTCCGGAATTTCTTTACAATGCTACGCTCCACATCCTTCTGACGCCTCTCCCTGTTATCCTCTTCCTCCATAAACTGTAAAAGCTTTAACCGCCGATAGGAAACAAAGCCTCCCTCCAGACTATATAGCTCATACCCTTTATCATTCCATTTCACTGTGAGCTCATCGCTTCTCGCTCCGGTATAACAGATTAAGTATACAGGACGTCCCTTTGGTATCTCCTGTATACGCTCATCAAATTCCTCCCAGAAAATATTCAGAGCCCCCGGATAGGTTTCCCTTTCATATTCTTCCTTCGTCCGGATATCAATAACCAGCTTTTCGCCCTGAATTGCCTCCATCTCTTCTATCGTGATTCGCTCCATATCGTTATATACTCTCCTTATCCGCCGCCGCTAAGCCAAATCCTTGATGACCTCCGAGGCAATAATCAGTCCTGCCACAGAGGGAACAAAGGCCGTCGATCCGGGAATATCCCGACGCTCGGTGCAGGTATGCTTCGCTCCCGGCGGACAGATACAGTTGGTCCGGCAGCTGATGGACATAGCCTCAAGGGGGCGGATTGGCTTTTCTTTCGAGTATACCACCTTCAGTTTTTTTACGCCACGTTTTTTTAGTTCCCGCCGCATTACCTTGGCAAGAGGACACATAGAGGTCTTGTAAATATCTGCCACCTCAAACTCTGCCGGATTGCATTTATTGCCGGCCCCCATACTGCTGATAATCGGCGTACCGGCTTCCTTTGCCTGCATGACCAGTTCCAGCTTTGCTGTCACCGTATCGACCGCATCTACCACATAGGAATAGTCGGTAAAGTCAAATTCATCTCTCGTCTCCGGAAGATAAAAGCATTTGTGAACCTTTACCTCACAATCCGGGTTAATATCTAAAATCCGCTCTCGCATCACATCAACCTTATATTTCCCCACCGTACTCCGAAGGGCAATCAACTGGCGATTGAGATTCGTAAGACAAATTTTATCATCATCGATAAGGTCAATGGCACCCACTCCGCTTCGCACCAGTGCCTCCACGGTATAGCCACCGACACCGCCAATGCCAAAGACGGCGACCCTTGCATTGGCCAGTCGCTCCATGGCCTCTTTTCCGAGTAAAAGCTGTGTTCTTGAAAATTGATTTAGCATAATAAAAAACCTGCTTTCCTATATTGTAGCCAGATATGCCAGATATCCGCCCTCCAGATGATAGGCGTCATATCCTGCATCCAAAAGTACCTCTACGATTTCCGCACTGATTTCTCCCTTCTGACAAAAAACATAAATTTTTTTATCTTTGGGAAGCTGATACAATTCCTGCATACGGCTGGCAGGTATATGTTTCGCCTCAGCAATCGTTCCAAAGCGGACATGCTCTTCTTCCCGAATATCTACATAAATTGTTTCCTCCCTGTTACCCTCCAGAAATTCACGAACGGACAAGGTTCTGTCTGCCATATCCTCAATCTCCTATCTCTTCCATTCACAGGATGTTCTTTCCTCATATTCCTCCGGCCTTAGCCGACGGATATCCGCCTTACTCCCACAGACACGGCATCCTGCGGAGGCCTCGGGAACCGGGACGGTACGAGGCTTCATGGAAAGCCCGTCAAAAGTTAGTATTTTCCCTGTCAGAAGGTCTCCTGTCCCTAACAGATATTTCTGTGCCTCCAATGCCTGAATGCTTCCAAGAATGCCCGGCATCGTTCCTAACACCCCGGCCTGTGAGCAACTGTCCATGTCTCCCTCCGGTGGTATTTCCTCAAAAACACAGCGGTAGCAGGGACCCTCTCCCGGCACATAAGTCATAGCCTGTCCGTAAAACCCACGCACACCGGCATGGCAAAATGGCTTTTTTTCCAGTACACAGGCATCATTAATTAAAAACTTTGAGGCAAAGTTATCGACACCATCTACAATAAAGTCATAGTCACGAATGATTTCTGCGATGTTCTCTGCCGTCACTCTCTCTTTATATAAAACCGTTTTTACATCCGGATTTATTTTACCAATCATCTCTGCAGCCGATTCGGCCTTCCATTGTCCCACACGGGGGGTATCATGGATAACCTGCCTTTGCAGATTCGATAACTCCACCCGGTCTCCGTCCGCAATCCCAATGGTTCCTACACCGGAGGCTGCCAGATACAATAACGCCGGAGCTCCCAGACCACCGGCACCAATCACAAGAACCCTTCCTGCCAGAAGTTTTTTCTGTCCGGACAAACCTACCCCTTTTAAGATAATATGCCGGGAGTACCGTTCTAATTGCTCTTCTGTAAATGCCATAGTTCCCTCTCTTTCCATCCCGTGTCGTTTCTTCTTCTACAATTCACTATATTTCTGTATCATTTCCTCGATGGCTATCCCTTTTTCCTTCGCTGCCAGTATCTCTCTCGCCGGGTTTGTCCTCTTTTGTATCCGTTTATACAAAGGTTCCAAGTAGATTTCCTCACCAAAGCTCCGCTTCATCAGTCCATCCTTTGCCAAATCCACAATCCGATGGAGCAGGTCATACAAATTTTCTTCTGAAACAAAGGAAGGATATTTCACATAAGTAAACATCCGGCGAAGCTCTGCCGCCGTATACCCATGATGGTAAAGAGCGGTATCCTTCTTTAAAAGTTCTGTCAGCTGTTCCAGATTTTCCTGCAGACCAAGGTGAAACGCCGCCACCGTCATGCAGTCTCCAATGGGCTGACAGCACACACTGCGAAACTCAATGGTCCCCCGGAAAGTCAGATCCTCAAATTTAAATGTCCGTAAATATTCCAAATCGCAGGGCTCCGGCGCAAATTCAATCTTCTGATACCCATTGCCATCAAAATACTCCCCTGTCATCGTCCTCTTCTTAAAATATTCCTGTAGCGGTATCGGTGGAAAATTAATATATTTCCCGTCCTTTTCCACACAGTACATGCTAAAGGTTTCCAGATAAGACAATAAGTCCTCCACACTCTCAAAATCACAGTCAAACATACCTACATTGTGGGGATTAATGCCGTGGGTACTGTCCTCCCAGAACATATCCCGGCAGCATTGCAGCTGTTCCTCTTCCTCTAACAGGATCGAATTGGAAAACAAAACTGCTTTGATTGGTTCCAGTCTGGAAAAGGTCTCAATCGTCGTCAGCAATTTTTCATATTCTACATCCAGCTGCACCTGCGAGGCACTGGAAAAAAGTCCATATTCCGGATAGGAATGAAAATATTTCGGTATGTTATAGTTTGAATAGCTGTTCAGATGATGAAACAGCATACGATACCGCCCATTGGGAATCGGTATATTGTGATTATACTTCCTGTACGGATTAATTCCCATGCCGGTCAGTGTATGATGATAGGTTTCAAATTCCTTTTTTAAAAAGGTGTAATAGCAACAAAAACGCTGATAGATGGCATGCAATTTTTTCTCTCTGCCCAGAGATAATTCCAGATTGTTATAGGAACAGTCATAGGATAATATATCTCCGGTTTCCGTATTTATAGCCGCGTAAATATTCCCCTCATCATCACAGCCCTCGACTTCAAAAGAAAATTTCTCCATAAAAACTTTCGTGACTTTATGCACAACAGAAAAATCCACTGCCTCTTTTTTTAAGTTCAGCAGCGGCATTTCAATTTCTATTCCAATATAGCCCTTTTTCTTTCGCTTTGTAGGCGCAATATATTTTTCATATAAAAGCTTACGTATTACGCTGTTTTCCATCGTTTCCTCCTCTTACAAATTGGAAAATATCTGGAAGATATACTTCATGTTTTCCTCGTTCTCAAAATACTCATTATGATGATTTGTGCCAGTCCGGATCCGTTTTCCCTCCTGATAGGCCAGAAGTGTCGTAAAGGGTACCGATTTCCATTCTTCCTCGCTCAAAGGCTGGGTAGAAAATATTACCGTTCCTCCCCTATCCAGATAATACAACGAATTTGCATAATTTGTGTGTACATACATAAATTCTCCGTCATATAGCAAAAAATTCAGTTTATTATCCTTGGACATTCCGGTTACAATTTCATCCAGAAACGCAAACCTCTCCTGCCCATTCATCGGTGTGTCCCGCTTCTCTTCTCTTTTATTTATTTCTTCCACCAGATACAAAAGAATTCTCTCACTGTCCGTATCACCGGACTGGCTCTGAACATACTTAGATAACGGTGCATATTCAAAAATAGTTCCATTGTGAATCAATGTCCAGCGCCTTCCGTATCTGTCCTTTTTACTAAATGGGTGACAGTTCTGGTATTCCACATTCCCGATTGTCGCATACCGGATATGGGCAAACATTGTTTTTTCCTCAATCGGCAATGTCAGCCTGCGTTTCAGATAAATACTCTTTGATGCATCCATTGGTTCCTTTTCAATCGATGCCTCATTGTCCTCCATGCACACGATGCCCCAGCCATGAGGATGCTTATCACTGTGACTAAAAAATTCCTTGAGATAGGAATTGGCATAAATGGTTTCCTTAGAAGTAATGCCAAATAATTCACACATGATCCCCCACCTCCTCGCTCAATTCCTTACTATACTGTTTTGCCAGCCGGATACCCCGCTTTACAAAATCGCTTCCATAGAACTTATGAACACGCACGGCATATCTCATGGCCGGATCCAAAATCTTCTTTTTCTGGTACTTAATAAGCTGCAGAGCCTCCTCACTATATTCGGCAAAATATTGCTCCATATCTGTCAGTATACGAAGGGTCAGCTCCCGTATGGGAACAGATGTGTTTTCTCCGGTCTCCATCCATATATCCCTATCCTCATAGCCTGCTGCCCTTTTCGCGTTTTCAATTTCCCGTTTTTGCTCTTTCTCTGCGCCGGATGAATCTTCCAGCGCTAAAAGATACAAAAGAAACATCTGTATAAACTTCATATCCTCGATACAGATGCCGATTGGGGATAACGGATTTATATCCAGCATACGCAGCTCAATATGGGTGACACCATATACTTCTAGGTTTTCCGGTAAATTTTCCCCTCTGGATTTTAAACGGACGGGATAATATAATTCGCCCGCATTCTGCAAGCTTCCCCGCTGAATATATCCTCGTATACTCTCTATGTAGGCATCCAGATTTTCATAATCGAAAACCGGGACAAATTCATTCCAATACCCAATTTCACTGCACCGGTAAGAGGCATACCGGGGAGGCACCTCCTGCCCCAGCTTTTCCGGTTCCCAAAAAGAGCCATCCATAACCGGACTGGCAGCCATCAAATAGACAATCAGCCAGTCAAACCGGACAACCTGTTTTACCAGCTTCAGGTAAACATTGTTTTTATAGGTTTCATAAGAGGATGAGTTTTTCTGCTCCTGATACATTTTTTGAAGCAGTTCTTCCGGCAGGGTATAATTATAATGTATGCCGGAGTACAGCATCTTTTTCTTTCCGTATTTCTCCGCCAGATATTCCCGGTATCTTGTTTTTTCCTCTTTTGCCCCAACATACCTTGCAATCGGTATCTCGCTTTCATCACGGACATAGGGTGGATTGGAAAAAGGCCAGAGCAGTTCCCCTTCTTGATTCAAAATTCCGATAACCTGCTGATGTAATTCTTTTAGCTGGTCCCATGCTTCTTCTGCACTGTCCCACACATCGGTAATGATCTCCACCTGATTTTCACAAAAATCCCGTTCTATATTGGGATTGTCCCCAAAGGGATTTGCTGTCTGTGCCAGAAAACCATCCGGCTGCACCCGCAGACTTTCTTTTTCCAGTCCAAAAGTACCTTTTCCAATATATTGAATTAAAAGTGCAGGAGTTATACTGTTCTGCATGACCATCTCACCTTTTTCATTATTCCTATATGTTTACTATGAAATTCTACTAAAAAATAGTCCTCTTGTCAATGCCATGCAAATTGTTTCGGTTACTTTAGCATAACGACGCCGTTATGCTAGATGCACATCACTTCCTAAAATCAGACAACGGGAACCTGCACCATGTCCAATCTCCTTTGTCACTGCCACCGGTAGCGGATCCGGAATCATTTCCTTTAGAATCTCAAAGGCAGACGGTAACAGCTTCTTTTTTTCCATCTCCGTAAATGTCCCAAGCAAAATGCCCCCCACCTGCTCAAAAACTCCCTGGATTCGTAATTGACTAAAAAAGGACACCAGTGGTCCTACGCCACCGGAAAGTCCTTCTAAAAATAAAATCTTTCCTGTCATATCCGGGAAAAAGTCAGATCCCGCCAGCTTTAACAGACATCTGGCATTGCCGCCGACAAGGGTTCCCTGCATCCCCTCCCCTTGAAGATATTCATAGGAAAAGGTGCAGAGATTATTACCACCCTGCAGATAATCCAGAAACCTCTCTTTTTGTTCCGCACCCCTGGAACGGACAAGATTGCGTAACTGGTACAGACAGGAAACCTTTCCCGTCTTTGCATAAATGGCATTGATAATCGTAGTCAAATCACTGTAGCCCCAGAAGGTTATCGCAGAGTCGGCGATGACATCAAAGTCCAGATAGGGTAATATCTCCACTGCCACATCACCGCCGGAAATATCAAAGACAGCTTTCACTTCTTTGTCCCGGTAAAATCCCATGAGCACCTCTGCCCGTTCTTTCGCCGAAGCACTGCGAACATCATCGCCCCTGGCATAGAGATATGGACTAAGAACAGGGGTAAGTCCTAATTCCGGCAATGTTATAAGCAGTTCTTCCACCTGCTGTTTCTTTTCCGGTTCTAACCCGTTCGAACAACAAACAATACCTATCTTGTCCCCTTTTTTCAGCCTCTGACTGACCTCTGGATGAAATTGATTCATCTGTGTTTCCTCCCCTTTTGTCATTTCCTGTTTACTGAATGGAAACTACCTTATACTCCTGATCCTCTACTGCTTTCGTAAGCGTAGCATCCTCTACTTCGTCAGTCATGGTAACCACTGCTGTTCCCTCCTTATGGCTGACAACAGCCTCGGAGATTTCCGGAAGTGCCTCTAAGCATTTCTTTACGGTTGCCTCACAGTGTTCACACATCATTCCCTCAATTTTCATTGTTTTTTTCATCGTTGTTTCCTCACTTTCTTTGTTTTCTATTTTTCTAAAGGCCGCTTTTTTGTCCCGTTTTGTCCCATACATGGAAAACAGGTTCAGCCGCAGCGCATTAGTCACGACACAAAAGCTGGACAAACTCATGGCAGCGGCGCCAAACATCGGGTTTAGCTGCCATCCAAGAAGCGGTATCCACACTCCCGCTGCCAACGGAATTCCAATAACATTATAGATGAATGCCCAGAATAAATTTTCATGGATGTTTTTCAGAGTGGCACGACTTAACCGGATAGCCGCTGGAACATCACTTAGCCTACTTTTCATCAGTACGACATCTGCCGCATCAATGGCAATATCCGTGCCCGCCCCAATGGCAATTCCCATATCGGCTCTTGTCAGTGCCGGGGCATCGTTAATACCGTCTCCCACCATTGCCACTTTGCCTTTTTCCTTCAGCTTCCGGATAACAGCTTCCTTTCCTTCCGGCAGCACATCGGCAATCACCTCATCTACTCCTGCCTGAGCACCGATGGTCTTTGCTGTTTTCTCATTGTCCCCCGTCAGCATCACTACATAAATACCCATGTTCTGCAGCTGCCTTATGGCCTCCGGACTTTCCTCTTTCATAATGTCTGCCACGGCGATGACGCCAAGGAGCGTACTCTCTCTGGCAAAAAACAGCGGTGTCTTTCCCGACTCCGCAAGCTTCCTTGCCTGCTCTTTGATGGTCCCGGAAACATCCACCTTTGTGCTCATAAAGGCAAAGTTACCGCCATACAGTTTATCTCCCTGTAAAGTGGCAGACAGCCCGTTTCCCGGCAAGGCTTGAAAATCCATGACCTCTTCCGTGGCAATCCGGTTTTCCTCCGCATACTGGAGCACCGCCTTTGCCAACGGATGCTCACTTTTTTTCTCCAGAGAGGCAGCAATACGGATAAATTCCTGTTCCTCAACTCCTTCTGCCGGGAAAATATCGGTCACTTCCGGTGTCCCATTTGTTATCGTTCCGGTTTTATCCAGTGCCACCACCTGCACCTTCCCGGCTTCCTCAAGGGCCTCTGCCGTCTTAAACATTATACCATGTCTGGCTCCCCTGCCGTTTCCTACCATAATGGCAACCGGCGTCGCCAGCCCCAGGGCACAGGGACAGCTGATAACGAGAACGGAAATTCCCCTTGCCAGGGCATAACCGATTCCCTCCCCGACAAAGAACCAAACAGCTGTCGTTATCAGAGCAAGAACAATAACCACCGGGACAAACACCCCGGATACCCGGTCTGCCACCTTGGCAATCGGTGCCTTTGTCGCCGCCGCATCACTGACCATCTGGATAATCTGGGACAGGGTTGTATCCTCGCCGACTCTCGTCGCTTCACAACGGATGTAGCCGGACTGATTTACGGTAGCCGCTGAAACCACATCTCCGGTTTCCTTATCCACCGGAATGCTCTCTCCTGTCAGCGCCGCCTCATTGACAGCACTGCTTCCCTCTATGACAATACCGTCTACCGGGATACTCTCCCCCGGACGGACAACAAATATATCTCCTTTTTTTACCTGACTGATGGAAACCTCCGTTTCCTCTCCCTCTTTCAAGACAACTGCGGTTTTTGGCGAAAGCCTCATCAGACCCTTCAGGGCATCTGTCGTTCTTCCCTTTGACCTCGCTTCCAGCATTTTTCCCACCGTAATCAGTGCAAGAATCGTAGCCGCCGATTCAAAGTAAAATTCATGCATATATTCCATGACTCCGGCCATATCCCCCCGCATCTGCGCATCGGTCATGGCAAAAAGGGCATAGGTGCTGTAAACAAAGGCCGCCGTAGCACCCAAGGCCACCAGAGTATCCATATTGGGGGATTTATGCCAGAGACTTTGAAAACCGCTGACAAAAAATTTCTGGTTAATAACCATAATGGCAATGGTGAGAAGCATCTGAATCAGCCCCATCGCCACATGATTTCCCTCTAAAAAAGAAGGAATCGGCCAGTTCCACATCATATGGCCCATGGACAAATACATAAGAAGAATCAAAAACCCCAAAGACGCAAACAACCTCCGCTTTAAAACCGGAGTTTCTCTGTCTCTCAATATTTCCTCATCCTCGTTTTTTTCTCCGGCTTCCACTATGGCTCCCCTTGGGGAGGCCCCATACCCTGCTTTTTCCACCGCCTGAATGATTTCTGCCCGGGAAGCACTTCCCTCCACTCCCATAGAATTTGTCAATAAACTGACTGAACATGAAGTTACGCCCGGCACCTTATTCACCGCTTTTTCCACCCGGGCACTGCATGCCGCACAGCTCATGCCGGTCACCGTATACTGTTCCATATTGATACATACCCCTTTTCTGAAATGTTTTCCTTTTTTAAATAGAACAATAGAATGAGAATATCATCTATTTCATCAATTTTTGCAATGTGACAAGTAGCTCATCCACCGTTTCTTCCCTTCCCTCTTTAATGTCATTTGTCACACATGTCTTTATATGATTGGCAAGTAAAACCTTATTAAAACTATTTAACGCTGCATTAATCGCTGTCACCTGCACAAGAATATCCGTACAGTAGGCATCCTTTTCTATCATTCCCTTAATGCCCCGAATCTGCCCTTCAATCCGGTTCAGCCTATGAATTAAATCTTTATACTCTTTTTCGGAGCGCTCCTTCGTCTTATAGCAACAGCACTTTTTTTCTTCTGCCATAGATGCACCTCACTTTCCGAACTCATTATATACCCCCATGGGGTATATTGCAAGACAAATTTTACTACGACCGCGGATTCCCCCCTGTCCGGATAGTTTATTGCCCGGACTTTCAGTCGTAGTATTCCCGTTCCTTTCGTTTTATATTGATAATAGTGTACTCCGAATGTTTCTGGGTCCGGATTGGATACCCCCATCCGGCCAGACCGGCAGATACTACCGCATCCATAGAGTCCACCGTGGTATGTCCATACCATAAATCAAAGGTGTGGAAAAATTTCATCACATAACCGGATGGAAAAATCTGTCCGGCATGGGTATGCCCGGATAAAATCAAATCCACTCCCGCTTTTTTATTTTCCGCATACTCGATCGGCTGGTGGTCCGCCATGATAATATAATCCTCGGGCTTTACTCCCTGTAAAATGTCCGTGACGGATTTTCTGGCAGGACTGGCATCCTCTCTTCCGGCAAGAACCAGCCCCGGTGCAATGGAAACATAATTGTCCTCCAGAACAGTAATACCGCTTTGCCTTATCGTATCCTCCAACTCCTGCGGGGTATAATAAGAAGAGGAAGCATATCTCTGACGGTCGTGGTTTCCATAAATATAATAAACACCATACTTTGCCTTTATTTGTCCAAAGGTCCGAAATATCTCCTGCATCTCATCCTTTGTGGTACTCTCATCCACAATGTCGCCTCCCAGCAAGGCGATGTCCGCTTCCACCGCATCCATACGTGTTTTCAGCTTTTTTAATGTTTCCGTTTCAAAAATAGTGCCGTAATGTGAATCGGTAACCAGTAACACCCGGTAGTCCTGCCGGATATTTTTCTCCGTCTCCACTGTATATTCTTTTTCTACCACATGTCGTATATTAAAATATCCATAGGTAAAAATAACTGCGGTAATCAAAACCGGAATCAGACAGCTTTTATAGATCCGGTTCCACTTTGGTTTTTCTGACTGTTTCCCCGCTCTCTTTACAATGAGATTTACCACTTCCATAACCAGTGCCGCGGCTGCAATATGTACCAGAATCACTCCGATGGTACTAAATAAATCTCCGCTTAAAAGTCCCAGAATAAGAGCCAAAAGAGCAATAACTATCTTCCATGGGATTTTTATTTGTTTTACAAAGAGGGAAAGTATCCGATTTATCAAAATATAATAATAGACTCCTGCCACCACCGTACAGACAACCATGGCAACTGACATAATCTTCCACAACATAGTTTTACCTCCTGTCCTGTTTTTCTTTGTATTGTACTATACTATAAAAGCCCCGTTGTTTTCAACAATAAAGCTCCTTTTTCGCAGTGCGAAACAAAGAAAAATCCACAAATCAGCGAGAGCATTTAATGCGAAGCATTACCTGTGAGGTGCCCCAAAAAGTTTGTCTTTTGGAGTGCCTCACATCTCGAGCTCGATTTGTGGATTTTTCTATCATTTAATACTACCGAAAACGATAGCTTTCTACTATTCTTTTTACAGTCGCTTAAGATACTCCCCGGTTCGGGTGTCAATCTGAATTTTATCCCCCTGATTTACAAAAATCGGAACACTGACCTGTGCGCCTGTCTCAACGATAGCCGGTTTCGTTACATTCGTAGCGGTATCGCCTTTCACACCAGGCTCTGTCTCCGTAACTTCCAGTTCCGCAAACATGGGAGGCTCAATGGCAAAGATATTTCCCTTATAGGAAACCATCTTTACATTATCATTTTCTTTTACAAATTTCATGGTGTCACCTACTGCATCCTGAGTCAGGGCAATCTGCTCATAGGTTTCATTGTCCATAAAGTTATACATCTCGCCGTCATTATATAAGTACTGCATCTCTTTTTTATCAATATGTGCCTGAGGATATTTCTCTGTCGGGCGGAATGTTTTTTCTACTACACCGCCATCTACTACATTTCTTAATTTCGTACGCACAAAAGCCGCTCCCTTACCTGGCTTTACATGCTGAAACTCTACAATCTGATAAACGATTCCGTCAATTTCCACTGTTAAACCGTTTCTGAAATCTCCTGCTGATACCATTTCCTGTTCCTCCTTAAATTCCCTTCTTTCAAAGGTTCGTACATATCTTTTTTTATTCTATTATATTTTACCGCATTTTTCAAGTATTTCTTTCGCAATGTCCTCCGGTGTCCGTCCGTCTGTCCTTACGGCAAAATCTGCCGCCTTCTCATAATACGGCCTGCGTTTTTCCATGAGCTCATGAATGTACTCCGGACTCATATTGCCATTGAGAATCGGACGGCTTTTACTGTAACGCACCCGTTCAAAAATCGTCTCCGGCTCCGCCGTCAGAAGAACAACATCCCCGATTACCTGCAGCTTGCGCACGTTAATTTCCCGCAGTGCCATGCCGCCTCCGCAGGAAACAATAGATGGAGAAAGGCTTCCCAGCTCATCAATCATATCGGTTTCCAATCCTCGGAAATATTCCTCTCCCTCTGTTTCAAAAATCTCCGGAATACTTCGCCCTTCCTGCTCGGTGATCCATCGGTCAGTATCAAGTTCTTCTCTTCCCGATAAATTTGCCAAGGCACCTGAAATCGTAGATTTACCGACTCCCATAAAACCGATGAGAACAATATGCTTCTTCCCGGCATAGAGCTTATCAAATATTGCTATCATTTTTTCATAGGCAATCTGTCCCGGCGCAGATTCCTTTCCTGCCGTTCCAAAGGAAACTTCGGAACCATACAGACCGCCATACAGTCTGGATATCTCCCCCAGCTTTCCCATGGACATTGTAATGACTGGGAAGTCAGGGAATTTTTTCTTCATTTCTGCCGTGGCGGAAAGTATACGGTAAGTATCTTCTTTTATTGCCGGCATACAGGCCACTTTTCCCACGTCACAGCCAAGATTTTTCGCCTTTTTAAGTTTTCCCAAAATGAATTCATCTGCAGGTGTGGAATGAAAATCATGGTAGGAGCCGATAATTTTTGTGGAGCGAGAGGCATGTTCCTGACAAATCCGGGTAATCTTTTCCTCTCCCCTCTCACTCTCCACGTCTACATAATCCGCAACTCCCTGTTCAAGCACCTCAGTGATGAGCGAGAAATAATCAAAGCGACTGCCATTCGGCTCTCCCCCCTCGTTTTCAGTGCGAAGTGTCACAATCAGTTCTTTTCCACCAAGCCGCTTTTTTAACTCCGCTATAACGCTAAGAATCTCTCTCTCATATCCGGCATAAAAATCTACGCGCCATTCCGCCATCTGTACCGGCAGTCCGGCTATTTTAGCGGCCTCTGCCATAATCATATCCCGTATGGGAGCTATAATTGGTATGCAAATTTTCGGTCTCACTTAACTCCTCCCGGAATCTTTTTATCTGCCTGCAAAATATGGTGAATGAGCCAACCCAGCAAAAATTCTACCAGACTTTCTAAATGCTCTCTGGAATTGGCCTCTATATCTTCTTTGTTGATTGCATCTAATTGGTGAATAAAGGCTTCATGGGCCCGTTTCTGTGCCTCCAGTCCCTCATAACCGATGTTTGTCATATATTCCTCTTCATCCGTAAAATGATACTTCGTATACTGTTTTAATTCCTTAAGGATTTTCATAGCTTCATCGGGATTTGCCTCCGCCTCACCGGAACGTACCAGATTATGCATCCGTTCCACAAGTTCAAAAAGCAGTTGATGCTCGTTGTCAATCAGTTCAAGTCCGGTCATATATTCCTCTGTAAATTCACATGGATTTTCCCGTACCATCCATTCCTCCAGCGGTGGCAGCTTTCCAATCATAATATCACTGCCAAGAATATGATGATACAGCCATTTTGCCAGAAAATGCATCAATTCCTCCAGCAGCATCTGCTGACTCTCATCGTCATCAATATTTTGCACCATATATTCCATCACACTCTCCCGGAAAAACATATGCTGGGGACGCTGTATAATCAGCTCCGGGTCACATATCTCTTCCATATAAGCTTCCTCATGGGCAAAATGCATGTCAGCATATTCTTCCAATTCATCCAACAATTCCTTTATATCGGAATACTGGTCACCCTTATACTCACTCTGTACCATGCCCATTACCTGATTAATCAGATCAAACAAATGTCTGTGCTCGTTGTCAATCTCCTCCATACCTAAAATACAATCCTCTGTGAAATGAAACATAATCTCTCTCCTTTCCATCTATTATTTTTAGTCATCCATTACTTATTTATTTCTATCAGATTCTTTGGCGAATGAGTAATATTTTCACAACCCTCCTCTGTAATCACTACTACATCCTCAATCCGTACACCGCCATAATTTTCTATATAAATCCCCGGCTCCACCGTGATTACCATGCCGGGACAAATCATTCCCTTTTCTTTCGTCGTAAACCCCGGCTTTTCATGAATATCCAATCCCACGGAGTGCCCCAGAGAGTGTCCAAAGTTTTCCCCAAAGCCTGCCTTCTCTATCACATCTCTTGCCAGAGCATCCACTTCTTTTCCCGTCAGACCCGGACGAATACCGGCAAGAGCTGTTTTTTGTGCCGTCAGCACGGTTTCATAAATTTTCTTTTGTCGGTCAGATGCCTCTCCTATCACAACCGTGCGAGTCATATCGGAGCAATACCCCCGATACCGGCAGCCAAAATCCATCGTCAGAAAATCTCCTCTTTCCAATACCTTGTCAGTAGGTACTGCGTGGGGCATCGCCGAGTGAATTCCTGAGGCAGCAATCGTATCAAAACTAATCCCTTCTGCTCCCTCTTCTTTCATAAAAAATTCGATAAGAGCCGCCACCTGCTTTTCGGTTATTCCCGTTTTCAGCTCAGACAGCACTCTCTTATAAGCCTGATCTCCGATTTTTTCTGCCTGGCGGATAGCTGCAATCTCTTCTTCACTTTTTATGGCACGATGCTCCGTGACCTTATCCGCTAACATTTCAATCTTTATTTCGGATAATTTTGCCTCATTCAATCGTTTTATTAAATTCTGATAATCCGACACTGTCATTTCCTTATCTTCAATCCCCAGTGTCACTACCCGGTCTTTTTGAAGCATTTCGAACAGTGGTGTGTAATACCCTATTTTATCCCACTCTGCCACATAGAATCCCGGACATTCTTCCTTAGCCGCTATCGTATAGCGGGAATCCGTCACTACCATACTGATATTATCGGAAATATAGACATAGCCCTCTCCGGTAAATCCTGCCACAAAACGCATATTAGCGGCATTTGTCAGGAATAGGGCATCTACCGGCGCAGAGTGAAGTATCTCTTTTCCTTTTTCTTTTCCCATCTTCTTTTCCTCTTTTCTCCCCATTTTTTCATGCGGTATTCCCTGAGAACAATCCGCTCCAGCTTCCGTTTGAGGACAATCTGGATTTCTTCCTTCTCATTAATGGGCTTTACAAGAAAATTTTTCAGCCCGATCCGCTTGGCGCCAAAAATATCCGTAAAGAGCTGGTCTCCCACAAAAACCGTATTTTCCGGTCTCGTGTTCATTAACTCCATGGCATAATAATATCCCTTTTTCGCCGGCTTATGTGCATTAAATACAGTATGGACACCGATTTGTTCATTAAAGCTATGTACTCTCTTTTTCTTATTGTTGGAAATCAGACAACACTCAAAGCCAATTTCCTTCAGACGGGTAAAAAGCTGTTTCGCACGCTCACTTGCCTCTCGGCCATGCTCCACTAACGTATTATCAATATCAAATAATACGCCCCGGTATCCTTCTTCGTAAAGCTTTTCATAGTCAATAGCATAGGTGGACGTCACCGTATTCTCTGGGAAAAATCGTTCAAACATAGGTTGCCTTCCTTTCTGACTCAGCGGGTTATTGATTTTAGGTGAATGATAAACTGCTCGGCAACACGTCCCGAATATCCACCGTTTCGGATACTCCATGCATTTGCCTGCATCAAAAGTTCTTCTTTTGTCAGTTTAATATCCGGATTTTTTTCTGCCAGCGAAAGAACAATCTCCTCAAACTCCTTTTTCATTGGGCGGCTGAAATTAATGGTAACACCAAATCTTGCCACCAACGAAAGCTTCTCCTGCATCGTATCGGAGTGGTGCAACTCATCTTTCGACATATCGGAGCGGTCACTCCATGTCTCCCGAATCAGATGCCTCCGGTTAGAGGTGGCATATATCAGCACGTTATCCGGTTTTACCTCCATGCCACCTTCAATCACTGCCTTCAAATATTTATATTCAATCTCAAATTCCTCAAAGGACAAATCATCCATATAAATAATAAACTTATAATTCCGGTTTTTTATCTGCTCGATAATAGACGACAAATCCTGAAACTGATGCTTATACACCTCTATGAGCCGGAGTCCCTTGTCATAATACCGGTTTAAAATCGCTTTGATACAGGTGGATTTTCCGGTGCCACTGTCGCCAAAGAGCAGACAGTTATTTGCTCTTCTCCCCTCCACAAAGGCCTCTGTATTATCAATCAATTGTTTTTTCTGCAGCTCATACCCAATTAAATCCTCCAACACCACATCACTTGTATGTGTGATAGGGGACAATATCATTTCCTCTCCCCGGTGTACCACGCGGAAGGCTTTATTTAAGCCAAATTTACCGACACCATACTGCTTATAAAAGGAGGTCACAAGATTGAACATATCCTCCGCATCCTTTGCCCCCCTTAAATTTTCAGCCAAAGCGCGGACCTTTTCGCTGACACTTTTATTATAGGTGTTTTCCGCCTTTGCCATAGAATGGTAATGGGTCAGAATATCAAAACACTGTACACCCAGTTTTTCCTCGATAGCAGAAAAGTTATAATGAAACAGGTGATAAAAGCACTCCATATCCTGTTTGACTATCGTATTGGCAGAACCCTCTCCGGAAGCCCCCACCGTTTCACAAATAATGCTGAAAGGGTTTTCATTGGTTGCCAGCACATAGGCAATATAACACTGCCACAAATTTTCGTCAAAGCCGTAGGTGGTGGATAAATCCAGCAGCCGGTAGATTTCATCATAAATGGCACGGACCAGTTCTTCCTTTGTGACACCATCCGCACCTCTGTCGACTTTTTCAAAAATCCCCCCCAGCCTCATTAAAATACTGTCTTTCCCCAGATTTCCATACATAATCAGTCGGGCCGTCTCTCGATACATCTGTCCCCTCCCTTACATCTGCTCTAAGTCAATACACTGAATGTTATCCATATTCTTTGCCATTGCCGCAAAGTCAGTAGTAAAACCTTCCTTGGAAAACAGATAGTAATAATCTGCTTCCTTTCCTATCTGCTCAATATTTTTTAACAGTTCTTCAAAATCCGGCATGCCCATCGGTTTATTACTCCATTTGCATTCTCCCACCAAGAGTTTCCCCTGCCCGTTTCCGGCAACTAAAGGAATAAAGCCCCGTTTGCCGTACAGGCTTCCAAAATTTTCAAACTTTGCCGGCAGTCTGTTATACTGGTTCATCAGCTCCATAAATTCCCGGCAGACCTTCATATAGGACTTTTTTACTACCTCATCCAACTGACTGCGGATGTATTTATCGTAAAATTCCTCCGGCGTAAGCAAACTCAGATCCGAAAGATTCGGATATATCAGCTTATACCAAAAGTGGATAAAGGCATCGGTAATCCCATAGAGACCTTTCTGAATATTTGCCTTTTTCTCCGGCTCATAGGAAAAAATCTTTGCCGCCACGTCAAGCTGAATGAGATTTTTAATATACACGGATATTTTCGCCCGGCTAAAGTGAGTCCGGTTATAGAGATAATTCAACTTCGGTTCATCCTCTGCCAGTACGGACAATATCGTACTGTAATATGGCAACTCGCGCAATGTCGTTTTTAAAAAGCGCTGGGCTTCCCGATGCAAAACACCCTTATCATCCAGTATAATCCGTAAAATATTTCTCCGTACGGTTTCTTTCGGATTCCACAAATTTAAATATGCCGGTATTCCACCTAAAATCCCGTAAATCACTACGCATTCCCTTGTGGTGCTGTCCGGAAAGCGGTCCACCATTTCCATAAAGGTGAATTCCTTTAATTTAATAAAGGAGCTAATTTTCATTGCCAGCGTCCCCATATCCGATACCATAGAGTTTTCTACCCATTGCACGGAGGAGCTGAGTAAAAGTGTCAATACCTTTCCTTCCGGCAGAGTTTCCATAAATTCCGCAAAATCAGTAAAAAATGTTTTATATCCTTTCTGAATCAAATCAAATTCATCCAGAATAAAGCAGACCTTTTCCTTTTCTGCCTTTTTTATAAGCTCTTCTTTTTTTTCTGATAAATAATAGTTCTGTTCCTCTTCGGACAATTCCCTCGCCTGATAGTAAACCACTGTCTTATTTTCAATAAATTGCTTTACCAGACTGGTCTTTCCGATTCCCTCTCTGCCATACAAAATAATCATTTCATTGTCCGGTGACTGATATGACCGGGCAAGCATCTGAAGTTCTCTTTCACGACCAACAAACACAGGCGCACCACCTTTCCAAACAAAATAAACAAATTTCTTCTCAGTCACCTACATCTTTTCCGGCGCCTCAAAACCTAACAGTTCAATACACTGCTCCAACACCCTCTGTACCAGTCCGATTAGCTTCAGATAAGAAGCCTTTCTATCCTCATCCGTCTGTGCCAGAATTTTCGTCTCATGATAAAAATGGTTAAAGGCCTCGGACAATTCAAAAATATACTGGCAAATTTTATGAGGTGCCAAATCCTCATAGGCACTTTCCACCGCGTCAGAAAACTTATTTAATGTGAGATAAACCTCAGTCTCGCTTTCACTAATCGGTGACAAAAGCACTGTATTTTCGTCTATTTCTCCGCCATTTTCTTTGAATTTATTTAATAAGGATTTAATTCTTACTATCGTATACAAAATATATGGCCCCGTGTTTCCCTCAAAGGAGGCAAACCGCTCAATATCAAAAATGTAATCCTTCGCTGCCTGATTGGACAAATCTCCATACTTTAACGCCGCCAGTCCAACCTTTTCCGAAATCTCCTTTGCCTCCGCCTCGGAATAATCACGGTTTTCTTTCATTTTACGGTATACCTCTGCGTTAATTTCTTCCCGAAGTGCCTGCAAACGGAGCACACCACCATCTCTTGTCTTAAAGGGTTTTCCGTCCTTTCCGTTCATGGTTCCAAGACCAATAAAAGTCAGTTTCGTCTCCGGTCTGGCGATTCCGGATTTTTTCGCCGCACGGAATACCTGGGTGAAATGCATATTCTGGCGTTTATCCGTCACATAAATCAGCTCATCCGGCTGGAATAATTTTTCCCTCTCCACAATCGTCGCCAAATCCGTCGTGGCATACAGGGTGGCACCGTTGGACTTTACAATGATGCAAGGTGGTAGTTCCTTTTTATCTCCTTCTTCTGTAACATCTACTACTAAAGCCCCTTCGCTTATATAGGCATAGCCGTCTTCTTTCAACCGAGAAACCATACCCGGAACATATTCCTGCACATCGCTTTCCTTTTTCCACAGGTCAAATTCCACATTCAGCTTGTTATAATTCTTTTTTAAATCCGTAATGGATACATCTAAAATATGTTCCCACAGAGCCCGGTAACCTCTGTGTCCATCCTGAAACAGGGCAGTGACCTGCTGCGCTTCCTTTAAATAATCCTCATGCTCCTTGGAGTAGGCACTGGCATAGGGATAAATCTCCTCCAAATCACGAATGGAAAACGGTGCTTCCTCCGGATATTCCCCGTCAAAGGCATCATCGAAATACGGAAGCTCCGGCTGACGCTTCTTTACCTCGGTAATAATCAGTCCAATCTGAAGCCCCCAGTCTCCCAGATGCACATCGCCGAAAATCTTATCTCCCATAAACCGGCAGATTCGTTTCACACTCTCTCCGACCACAGCAGGACGCAGATGCCCGACATGAAGCGATTTTGCCACATTAGGACCGCCATAATCGATGATAATAGTCTTTGGCTGACCTTTCTTTTCAATACCAAATAACTCTTCCTTACTCATCTTCTCTGCCTGCTCAGCTAAAAAGGCACCACTGACCGTAATATTGATAAATCCCGGATTCACTGCTTCAATTTTTTCAAACACACTATCGTCCTGCAGATTGGCGACTACATCACCGGCAATCTGTATCGGCGCTTTTTTATATTCCTTTGCCGCCGCCATAGCACCGTTACACTGGTATTGACACAAGTCAGGGCGGTTTGATATGGAAACAAAGCCATATTTGGCATCATATCCGGCTTTTTCAAAGCCCTCCTCCATTTTTCCCTTCAGGATTTCTATTATTTTTTTCATTTTTTACACCTTTCCTCTTACTCACTATGCTGCTACTTACTATTCTAAACTTAAATCTAGATTTGTCAATATATTAAAATAATTCTCAAAAGTTTTTCGGCAACATAACGGATTATCAATGATAATTCCGGGTACTTTCGTGCCGATAACAGAAAAAGCCATGGCCATGCGATGATCCTCATAGGTCCGCATTACTCCCGGCGTCAGGTGACCGGGCCGAATTAAAATGCTGCCCCCCTCTGCCTCACAGGAAATTCCTCTCCCCCTTAATTCCCGGACAATGCCCTCCATTCGGTCAGACTCCTGTCTCCTAATATGTTCCACACCGCTAATTTCTGTAGTTGTGTCCGCAAAGACCGCCACTGCTGCCAGTGTCATAGTCTGGTCGGAAAAATCACTCATATTTACCTTTATTCCGTGAAGGTTTCCTTCCTTTGGACCGGTAACACAAATCCCCTCTTTTTCCTCCGCCACTCTGCAGCCCATCTGCTCTAACACCCTGAGAAACTGAATATCTCCCTGGGTGGAATCAAAATGCACATGGTTTACTACCGCCGTTCCGCCGTTTATCGCGGCCATGGCGTAAAAATAGCATGCTGCCGATACATCCGGCTCTATCCGGTACTCTCTCCCCTGATATTTATATTCCGGCAAAAGCTTATATTCGTTTTCTCCCAGCTGTCGCATCTGCCCCCCAAACTCCTCCATCATTTTCATAGATATACGGACATAGGCTTTTGCATCCCGCTTCCCCGTCAGTAAAATGCTCCTCTCACTCTTACAAAGCACACCGGTAAGCAAAAGCGCACTTAAAAACTGACTGCTTTCATCTATATTTAAAAGAACCTTTTCCTCCGATGCCGTCTCCTTTTTTCCACAAATCCGAAAAGGAAAGGCATAGGATTCTTCCTTGTATTCAAAGTTTACTCCCATTTGCTCCAATGCTTCCAGAAGCGGACGCATCGGTCTTTTCTTCATCTGTTCTGAGGCCTCTACCTCATAGCATCCCCCGGACAGGGCAAGCATAGCCGTCAGAAATCTTGCTGCAGTTCCGGCACTTCCCACGTAAACGGACACATTGTCCCTTGGTATTTTCCCACCACAACCGGTTATCGCAACCTCTTTCTTATCTTCCTTTACTTCTATTTCATAGCCCAGGGTTTCCAGTGCTTCCATAAACACCCGGGAATCATCACTGAATAAAACCCCTTTGAGTACACTCTTTCCCTCTGCCAGTGCCGCTAACATCAGTGCACGGTTTGTGATGCTTTTTGAGCCGGGTACACTGACCCGGATATGCGGTGGTTCCCGAAATGGCTTCATGGCAAACTGTTTCATAAAAATCCTCCATTCCGAAATTAAAAAACTTCGCCCCCGCATTCCTACGGGGGCGTATCAAATTTCCTCTTGGCATTTCTTCTACGATTACTTGCAGAATGCCTTTACTTTCTCATAGATGCTGTCCGCATCCAGACCGTATTTCTTCACTAATTCTACGGCAGGACCGGATTCACCAAATACGTCATTCACGCCAATCCGGCATACCTTTGTCGGGCATTTCTCAGATAATACATCACATACGGCACTGCCAAGACCGCCAATGATAGAATGTTCCTCTACGGTAACCACTTTGCCGGTTTCCTTCGCAGAAGCCACAATCAAATCCTCATCCAGAGGTTTAATCGTATGGATATTAATTACTTTGGCATCAATACCGTCTGCTGCCAACTTCTCGGCTGCCTCCAAACAGTTGGATACCGGAAGTCCGGAAGCAACAATGGTCACATCCTTACCTTCACGGAGAACGACACCCTTACCTAACTCAAATTTATAATCCGGCTTATCATTGATAACCGGAACAGCCAGTCTTCCAAAGCGGAGGTAGCATGGTCCTTCATGCTCATAAGCGGCACGAACGGCAGCCTTTGCCTCCACATCGTCGGAAGGAACAATTACTGTCATGCCAGGAATCGTACGCATCAGAGCAACATCCTCGTTACACTGATGGGTCGCACCATCCTCACCAACGGAGATACCCGCATGGGTCGCACCGATTTTAACATTTAATTTCGGATAACCGATGGAGTTACGAACCTGCTCAAAGGCACGTCCGGCTGCGAACATGGCAAAGGAACTGGCAAACGGAACTTTGCCGGTAGTGGCAATTCCTGCCGCAATTCCCATCATATTACACTCTGCAATACCACAGTCAATGTGACGTTCCGGGAACGCCTTCTTAAATACACCGGTCTTTGTGGCAGCAGCAAGGTCGGCATCCAGTACAACAAGGTTATCAAATTCAGCACCCAGTTCTGCAAGAGCATTACCGTAGCTTTCACGGGTCGCTATCTTTTTTACTTCTGACATAAAGACTCACCTGCTTTCTCTAATTCTTCCATTGCCTGTGCATACTGCTCATCATTTGGAGCGGTTCCATGCCAGCCAACCTGATTTTCCATAAAGGAAACGCCCTTTCCTTTTACTGTTTTTGCGATAATGGCAGTCGGCATACCCTTCGTAGCCTTTGCCTCATCAAAAGCAGCCTTCAGAGCATCAAAGTCATGCCCGTCCACATTAATAACATGGAAACCAAAGGCCTTAAATTTTTCATCGATTGGATATGGGGAACATACTTCCTCCACGGAACCGTCAATCTGTAATCCATTATTATCTACGATGGCAACAAAATTGTCCAGTTTTTTGTGTCCGGCAAACATAGCGGCCTCCCAGACCTGTCCTTCCTGAATCTCGCCATCTCCTAACAGCGTATATACACGGTAATTATCATTGCTGAGTTTCGCAGACAATGCCATGCCTACCGCTGCGGAAATTCCCTGTCCCAGAGAACCGCTGGACATGTCCACACCCGGAATATGTTTTTTGTCCGGATGACCCTGCAGATAAGAACCAACCTTACGCAGAGTTACCAAATCCTCTACCGGGAAAAAGCCTCTGTTTGCCAGAGCGGAATAATATCCCGGTGCCGTGTGTCCCTTACTCAGCACAAAACGGTCCCGGTCTGCCTTGTCCGGATTCTTCGGATCTACATTTAGCTCCTCAAAGAACAGATAAGTATAAATGTCGGCTGCCGACAAAGAACCGCCCGGATGACCGGACTTTGCGTTATATACAGCAGTCACTGCGCCCTTACGGACATTGACAGCTGTTTTCTGAAGTTCCAACTTGTTCATAATTAATCTCCTTCTATAAAGTTAATATATTGCGATTCTTTATTCGCCGAAAACGGCAATATAGTCTTTCTGGAATTTCTCAATACCGCTATCGGTCAGCGGATGCTTCGTCATCTGCTCGATTACGCCATATGGTACGGTAGCAATATCAGCACCGGCCAGTGCACAATCGGTAACATGAATCGGATTACGAACACTGGCAGCAATAATCTGGGTATCCAGATCATGCACTGCAAAAATATCGGAAATATCACGAATCAAATCAATACCTGCCTGTGAAATATCATCCAGACGTCCTAAGAAAGGAGATACATAAGTAGCACCTGCTCTGGCTGCCAACAATGCCTGATTGGCAGTGAAAATCAATGTTACATTTACTTTGATGCCTTCGCTTGTCAAAGTTTTTGTTGCCTTCAGTCCCTCTGCTGTCATCGGAATTTTAACAACCATATTTTCATGGATTCTGGCAATCTCACGACCCTCTTTAATCATTCCCTCTGCATCTACGGTAGTAGCTTTCACCTCTCCGCTGATTGGTCCGTCTACAATAGAAGCAATCTCAGCAATAACCTGATTGAAGTCTCTTCCCTCTTTTGCAATCAGTGAAGGATTTGTCGTAACACCACAAATAACCCCCATATCATTCGCCTTTTTAATATCCTCTACATTGGCTGTGTCAATAAAAAATCTCATTCCTTTTTACCCTCCTAATAAGTAAATTTATATCATATGCTCTATTATACAACTGAAAAGCATATAATCTCAACTATTTTTTGCGATTTTGGAAACTTTTTTCCGAAAATTTTCTAGCCGCCATAAAAACACATGGCATTTAATGTCAATTTCGTCATCGCCGTAAGGGGCGCACCAAAGGAAAACTGGCTGGTCACTTTCCCCTCTCCGTCATATTCTTCATAGGTTCCTGCACCAAGCGCCGACAGTATCATATGTTCTCCAAAGCTTTCCCCGCTGCCGGCTCCGGCATAATTAACCGGCAGGTTTTCTACCTCCTCTGCCGCTTTCTTCTTTCCATCAATGGTAAAAATCACAAAGACACCTTTGCCGCCTTCCCTGACATAGGCTGTCATCGTATCATTGGTACCATCGGATTTACTGTCCTGCAAATAAAGCGTTGCCTGGGACATATTATAACGGGATACGGTTTTATCTCCTTTTACCTTCTTTTTCAGTGAAGTTTTTTTCCACGCCTTCTTATTTCCGAGGGCAAAAGAAACCTTCGGACTTTTTCCGGTTATGGCCTCCAGCTTTATTAAACCGGAAGGGTTTTGAGTGGAAATATAAATACTTCCCGCCTTTGGCGCAGTCAGAGAACCGGCACTCACATTCTTAGGAAAGGTATAAACCACCTTCGCCTTTCCCGTTTGAAAAGAAGCGGCCAGCAGATAATCCCTCTTATTTTTTGTAACAAGGGCATACACATTGTCGTAGCCATCATAACTGAAATCCCGTATTGGCCCGTATCCACTTATGGTAACGGTTCCAGTTACCTGCCCCAGCGCCGATACCCTTGCCACTTTCGTATCCGACACCTGATACAAAACACTGTTTGCGGACTGGTAAATTCTCTTGCCGTGTCCGGACTCTGTCATAACGACATTGCGCAAAATCCCTGCATTATCATAGGTATATATGTTCTTATCCCTCTGGGGGAGCAGAAAGAATAATCCGTTTTCTGCCTGCTCTTTACTTTTTCCTTTTTGCACTCCGATTTTAACAGGAGCAGTAGATTTCGGCACATCATACTTGTAGAGATGAGACTCTCTCATGGCCCCTGCGCTGTCCAAAACTTCAATCAGGATATAATTTTTCATGCCCGGAATCAGACCGCCCACCGTAAATTCATGGACCCTTGACAAATTATTTTCCTGTCCATTATTGACATAACGGACGTGGTCCGATATCTGCTCATCGGCAACTGTAATCGTATAGCGTATCATACCCCGGTAAGTTGTTTCAAAATAGAAATAAAAAGTATTTTCGTTGGTTCCAAATGGATTCAATGCGATAATCGGATTTTCCAGTGTGGCATCCATACGTTTAATCACGCGGTCTAACCGCTCCCTTGCCGCCTTGGATACCGCCACGTTATAGGCGTTCTGGCTCGAGAAATTCAAAACATTTTTTTCCTCTCCCGACAACAAAAGCGCAGTAGCCTTCTTGTCCGTATCGTATCGGTAGGCTCTATCTTCATTCTGGTCACTCTGTTCCGTCTTTATCCTCTCGGCAAACTCATCGGTAACCCCACCCTTATCCAGCAGAAAAAAAGCGGCCACACCTGTCAACGCTGCCAGTAAAATAAAAGTAAGTAGTATCGGTTTTAGCACTTTTTTCATTTGATTGTCTCCTTATCCAGTATTTGTTCAAATTCCTCCATCGGCATCGGACGGGCATATAAATAGCCCTGTGCCATGTCGCAGTGGATGTCCCTCAGATATTCTGCCTGTGACTCGGTTTCCACACCCTCGCAGACAACCATTTTATCTAACTCCCTTGTCAACTCCACTGTCTTTTGAATAATAATCTTGCTGACATTAGAAGTTTCCGATTCATCCAAAAAGGTCTTATCAAGTTTAATAATATCTACCGGCAACTCCTTCAAAAGATTCAGGGAGGAATATCCGGTACCAAAATCATCAATGGACCAGCGAATGCCAAGCTCTTTGAGTTTTCCCATCATCTTGGCCATATCTGACAAATTATCTTTAAAAAGTCTCTCTGTCAGTTCCAGTTCTATGTATTCGGGAGGAGTGTTGTATTTTGCCAGCACCGCAGCAATTTTCGATACATAATCGGTATCCCCCAATAACACGCGGGACTGGTTAATGGAAACGGGCACACATTTTTTTCCTTCCTTTAATCTCCTCTGAATCATCTCGCAGACCGAACGGAGCATATAGAAATCCAGTTCTCCAATAAATCCGTTTCTCTCAAAAATCGGTATAAATTCATCCGGATATATCGCCGTTCCGTCATGGCGAATCCACCGGGTCAGCGCCTCGGCCCCTACAATCACCCCGGTATCCAGATCATATTTCGGCTGCAAATAGGTCTTAAACTCCTTACTCTCCAGCGCCCCTTTCATGATCCGCTCGATCCTTTTTACCTTTTCCATCCTGACATAAGTCTTGGCATCATAAAAGGCCAGATTGCTTCTTCCGGGATGCCCCAAATCTTTTCTGGCCATATTGGCACACTCTACTATTTTTTCTATGTCATCGTTCTTGTCTTCTACAAGATAGACACCAATTCCCAAAGAAGGATCTGCCTCCGCATATTGTTTGCCTATCGTACGGTCATATTCCCCACAGATTTTCTTTAATAAGCTTTTTAACGCCTTTACTTCATTATATGTAATAAGAACAAGAAAATGGTCCGCTACACTGCGGCAACATATTTTCACCGTTTTACTACAGGAAGTTAAGAGATTGGCTAACTCAATAAGAACCTGATCGGCATGCCGTAACCCATACAAATTGTTGATTTTTTCAAACTGGCCGATGTCCGTACAAAAAACGGCAAACTTCTCCTTTTCGGCAGATTTCTCTAACATCCGCTTTGCTTCCCGCTTAAAAGAATCCAGAGTATACAGACCGGTCAGGATATCGTACTGATCCTGATTCTTCATATCCTCTACCATATGCCGAATCGGTTTGCCGGACTCATTCATCACGCCATAACTTAAAAATCCTTCCCCGCTCATGGAAGTATGCAGGGAGGCAATGGCATAGTTGCCATCCTCATTTAAAATTACCATGGAAAACCGAAGTTCCCTGTATAACACGCTTGCACGATGGGGAATTCTAAGTTCTAACTCTCCATTGACATCATAGTATCCCGGGCTGAAAGCGGCAGACTCTATCCGTATTACCTTTAACACACAGTCCACAGGTATATGATTTATTTCTTTTTTCAGCAGATTTTCATATTCTTCCTTATTGTGGGCAATCAGATAATCCTTATGCCCCATCCACCGCACGTCATTTTTTACATGACGCAAAACGCCCTCCAAATCTTGGCGGACATAAAAGGCATAGAAATGGTTTAGGGCAATTTGCTTTACCCATTCTTCCATTAAATCATTATCCAGTACCTGCCGTTCCGAATAAACTGGCAATACCTTCACCTCCCCTAAGGATTACCGATCCCATTTATCACACAGTGCATGAATCTGATCCGTAAATCTGGCTGTATCTTTATTACTCAGCCCTTCATTCTTTCGTATTACCGCAATTAAGCGTTGTCCCGCTGTCATCAGGCGGGTAAACATATCACTGGAACGCCTCTTCGCCGCTGTCTTCTTCTTAACAGCAACCGGAAGCGCTTCTTTCACAAATTCGCCACTCAGCAAATCAAAAACCGTACCGCTATATGGTGCCGACGCAATAAATCCGTGTTCCTCCAATGTCCGGGTAAATCCCGTACACACCGTATCCTCACCGTGGACAACAAAAACATGTCTCGGCGGTCTCTCCGTAAAACTACTGACCCATTTTATAAGTCCGTTTTTATCTGCATGCCCACTGATACCGGAAATTTTCGTAATCTTGGCCTTTACTTCCACCGACTCACCAAACAGTTTTACCTGTTCCACTCCTTCTAACAGGGAGCGTCCTAACGTCCCCACTGTCTGGTATCCCACAAACACAATGGTACTTTCACTCCGCCACAGATTGTGCTTCAAGTGGTGACGGATTCGCCCTGCCTCACACATACCCGAGGCAGAAATAATTACCTTCGGCTCCATATCAAAATTTATCGCTTTACTGTCATCGCTCGTAATGGACAGCTTCAATCCCGGAAATCCGATAGGATTAATCCCCTTGTCCACAAGGGCTCTGGCCTCGTCATCAAAGCACTGCTGAACATTTTTCCCAAAAATATTTGTAGCCTCTACCGCCAAAGGGCTGTCTACATATACTTCAAAATCCGGATTTGTCCGGATTCTATTTTCCTCTTTAATCTGCCGGAGAAAATAAAGCAACTCCTGAGTACGCCCCACCGCAAAGGAAGGAATTACAACATTTCCTCCCCGCTCAAAGGTCTCCTCAATAATTTCTGCCAGTTCCCCGACATAATCCGGCGTCTCGCCATGGGAGCGGTCCCCGTATGTCGATTCCATAACCACATAGTCCGCCGCCTTTGTGTAGGTGGGGTCTTTTAGAATCGGCTTGTTTACGTTTCCAATATCCCCCGAAAATACAATCGTGCGCTCTTCTCCGTTTTCTTTGGCAAATACTTCAATAGAAGCAGAACCAAGCAAATGTCCTACGTCAGTAAAACGGACCGTAACCTCATCGCAAATATGAATCAGGCTGCCATAATCGCATGATACCAACAGGCGAATCGCCCCCATGGCATCTTCCATCGTATATAGGGGCTCATAGGTTTCTCCTCCGGTTCTCTGAGCCTTCCGGTTTCGCCATTCCGCCTCAAACTGCTGGATATGGGCACTGTCCCGAAGCATAATGCGGCTCAAATCCACGGTTGCCTTCGTAGCGTAGACTTGTCCTCTGAATCCCCGTGCATAAAGCATCGGCAAAAGGCCTGTATGGTCAATATGGGCATGAGTCAGAAGAATGAAATCAATCTCTGACGGATTTACCGGAATTTCCTGGTTCTCAAAAAGGTTTTTGCCCTGCTCCATTCCAATATCAACACAAAACTTCTTATTTCCCGCTTCCATATAGTGGCAGCTTCCCGTCACCTCATGGTCCGCGCCCACAAATACCAGCTTCATACCTTCCCCTTCTTCCCAACTGTATTAGTCTTTATATTATACTTTATTTCTTTGGTTCCGTCAATATGGCGTGGCTGAAAAACGCACGCCTTACAAGTTTGGCAAAGCCAAACTTGCTCCGCACAAGAGAGTAACACCTCGGCGTGGCTGAAAAACGCACGCCACTCCGCACAGAGAGTACACATCATCAATGATGGCGCAGCTGAAAAACCAGAGTTGAATCTTACCGGTGGATTTGCTATAATAAAAGCAATATTGACTAATTTTTGACAATGGAGGATACACCATGAAAGATAAACGAATTGTTGTTGCCCTGGGAAGAAACGCCTTCGCAGAAACTTTTCCGGAGCAGCAGAAAAAAGTTAAAAAAGCAGCAGAAGCCATTGCGGATCTGGTAGAGCAAAAATACCAGATTGTCATTACCCACAGCAATGGTCCGCAGGTAGGTATGATCCAGACAGCCATGACCGAATTTTCCCGGCTGGACAGCCGTTACACCGTTGCACCAATGTCTTTATGCGGTGCCATGAGTCAGGGATATATCGGTTATGATTTGCAAAATGCCATCCGCACCGAACTTTTAAATCGGGGTATTTTTAAACCGGTTTCTACCATCATTACACAGGTTCGGGTAGATCCGTTTGATAAGGCATTTAACCACCCGACTAAAATAATCGGACGCATCATGTCCAAGGAGGAGGCTGAAGCCGAGGAGGAAAAAGGCAATTATGTTGTCCCTGAGGGAGATGGCTACCGCCGTATTATCGCCTCTCCTCATCCGGTGGATATTTATGAAATTGATGCCATTACCGCGCTGTTAGATGCCGGACAGCTTGTGATTGCTGCCGGTGGCGGCGGAATTCCGGTTATGGAACAGGGAACTTCTTTAAAGGGAGCCAGTGCCGTTATCGAAAAGGACTATACCGCAGCGAAGCTGGCCGATATGATTGATGCTTCCCATCTTCTCATTCTGACCTCGAAAGAACAGATAACCACCGAAGACGGCAAAAAAACTCTTGGCAGCATCCGGGTGTCCGAAGCCCTTTCCCTGATTGACGAGGGGCACTTTAACCCACTTACCACATTGCCAAAAATCGATGCCGGTGTTTCCTTTGTCTCCTCCGGCGAAGGACGGACCGCTATTATTACGAAACTGGAAAATGCCTATCAGGGTATCAAAGAACGAATGGGGACAATTATTAAACAATGATTTAATTTTATATTAAATATTTGTTTAATTTTTCTTCTTCTCGAAGCAAAAAACACTATGCGGTTTTTAGAGGGGCGCGTTTCTCAGCCGCCCCTTTTTTATTTCTTTTTTGCCACAAAATGTTGATAGTCCTTTGCATGGGACCAGTCCCCGCCCCACTCGAAACCATTACGTCTAAATATCCGGTAAGCAATATCCTGTTTATGAATCATCTTTTCTTTATGCTCCCCGGTACATTTTTCCACATCCCTCTCTAAATATTCCGAAGCATTTTTCGGGAAAAAGCCATCCTCTCTGACATAAGGGTTTATTTTAGGGTTAATATCGATGGCAAGCCCCAGAGCATGCCGGGACAATTCCTCCTTTCCCTCTACCTTCCGGTAGTTAAAGGCTGACGTATTATTGTCCTCCATGGACAGTTCATCATCGCCCTCATACTCATCCACCAGACGGATTTTCTCAATGGGATACTCAAACTTATATAACTGATAGAAGGCCCGCATCGTCTGCCAGGCAATATTTTTGTGAACAATGAGTTCTCCCTCCTGCACCTGCCTGTTAAAATCATAATAGAGAACCCTTGTGTAGCGCAACTCATCCATAGAAATATCCCTGTTTTCATGAAAGGAAACACCTCGCATTTTTTCCTGGATATAATCCGGCACCACCGCACTGTTAAAACCCTCTTTGTATACCTTATATACCCCCACATACTTTCTTGTCTGCAGAAGCTGGTAAAGATATAATAGCGTAAAAAGAAACAGGGCGGCCTCATACCAGTGTTTTACGCCAAACAACCCGGAGAAGGTCAGGCACGCCATAAAAATTCTGGCAAATACTGTTATCCACCAGCAAAATTGCATTCGCCGGTTTGTGCCGCGGTTTGCCATGTCATCGGAAATTCCTACCGTAATATAAATTACCGTATATTCCATCCAGATTTCAAAAACCGGTACCAGAGTAAAAATTGCCAGTGTCGTCACAATCTGAGCCGCACTGTTGATATAGAACGGCACAATACGAAGCGCCAGTGACAACATCCCACTGATAACAGCAAGCAACAGGCAGCTTAGATATTTTTTATTGTGCTTAACCAGCATGCTGACACCAATAATAATGAGAATACAGCCAATGATATCCGGAAAAATATCGATCTGCATGCTGTCTCCCAATATATATCCTCTGACATTCTGCTGAATCCCCTCCTGCATATCGGTACCTAAAAATTCACCCTGTGGCTTTACATAGGTAGGATACTGGATACCTGATACCAGATGAAAATCCAGTCCGGTAAATAAAAGTCCGATTGCAATCAAAAAAATTGCCACACGACCACCTCCTGTTATATCGTTATTAATTATATTTGAATTTAATTTTGTTTCCTTACTATTTTATATTCATCATCTGTCTGATAATACGGACATGCCTCGTAAGAGGAACTAAGAAAACGAGCCATTTCATCTTCATCTAAATTCACCTCACACTCCCCGTACCCATCCTCGTCACAGACATAAAAAGCACAAAATTCACAATCTGCTATCATTTCCACCTCTTCTTTCTCTGTCTCCACCAGTAAACAGCGCCAAAGATCATTGTCACTCCCAGTAACACTCCCACCTCAAAAACATTCCCGTAAACAGCCTTCAGATAATAGGCGGGCGGACACAAATAGGCAAAGACAGACAGTCCCGGAATCACCGCGGACAAATTGACAAATACCGGTGTGGCTACGGCACTGGCAAATAAAAAGGTAAGGGAAATCCCCCACATGACGCTGCTTTCCCATTTGCCACCGGCAAATAAAGCCACAAACATTATTATCATTATATCATAAATTCCCAAACAGGCAATTTCTTTCCCGGACAAAAACGAGAAATTTCCACATATCTCAGCCATCAGTCCGGCGATTGATACAAAAAGTACCGGTATCCCCGCAGAAAGAAGGGGAAGAACTGCCCGAATCTCTGCCGGAGCCGTCAGATAAAGCCCCCGTCTTTTATCCTCCTGCCACATTTGAATCCCACAGAAGCCGGCAAGCAGGATAAAAAGTGCCATCACACCCTTAACCGGAGCCGTCAGATAATCCCCTAGTCCCTTTTTTCCCTCTATGCTCTCCTCATAGGAAAACTGAAAAGTAGCCTGCCTTTTCTGATTCTCTTCATAGGTTCGCCGGATTTCTCCCTCCTCGACCTGATAGGAGGCAAAGAGTCCCGAATTCATCACATACTCTGCCACCATGTTTTTCCCATAGCATTCAAAAACAGCGGCAAAAACGGTTTCCCCCACTAGAGAGTGTATCCAGCTGCCCCTCCGGTAATACTGGATTACCACTCCTTCATACTTTCTTTCTGCCAGTTTATATTCCATTTCTGCCGGAAAATAATATCCACACTGCAGGATTCCTCTTTGCAGTCCCTGTCGGATTTCCTCCTGGGAATGACAAGGTACAAAAGTAATAATCCCCTCATGCCCGGCAAGTTTTCTCATAACCTCTGCCCCCATGCCTTCTGACTTCTCGCTGGCGATACCGACACAGACCGCTGTGGACTCCTGATGCGCCATATAAGAAAACACCGCCGTCCCCACCGGCATAAGAAAAAGCAGTATAATAAAAAGGGGCTGTCTGAAAAAACGCTTTCCATATTTTTTCGCCCAGAGCCAAATCATACTCTCTTACCCCCTCTCCGTTTGAAAACACCGGCAAGGATAAGAAAAAGTCCGCCATAGCCAATAATACCAAGGCTTAAAATATCAAACCGCCCCTTCCATATGCTGTAAAAAAACTCCTGCATCATAACCCCGCCTGGAAGAACCCTCCCCAGCGAAACCATGCCCTGTGGCAGCATATAGGGTGGAAAAATACCACCCGGCAAAAACACAAAAATTATGGCAGAGAAAAATACCATAAGCACCGCCCCCGCTCTCCCCTTGCCCATGGAATAGAGAAAATGAAAAAATGCCGTCAGCATAAAACAGATTGGTAACATAGCAAGCAGGGAGAACAAAATCCCTCCCGTCTCTCCCAGATACAGACAGGCAGAAATGCAGGCAGCTGCTCCCACCACATACAGACATCCCATCATCATTCCCATGGATACCGTGAGCTGATACAGGGAGCCGACTCCCTGCCGTTTTAACTGCAGTGACAGCTCCGGTGGCACACGCTGCATCAATCCTACTGCCGGAATCCCCAGCAAAACTAACAGACAGGTAAGACCTGCCGTCATCAGACGGTTTCCATCCGACATTCCATCCTCCCCGACAATAGCCTGATTATCAAAAATCCTCTCCTGCAATAAAACGAAGCTGATATATTCCCTGTTCATGTCCAAGGATACCCTTTCTATGCTGCCTGCCACGCCATATTTCCGGTATAACTCATAGGCTGTAAAATCCCCCGCCTTTGCACTTAACACAAGGGAGGCACCGGACTGGGAAAACTCCTTTATGAGCCCGGAATCCATCGTGGGCGTTTCCGGGAGATAGACCCGGATTGCCGCCTCTTCATTTCGGTATATCTGAGTCAGAATTCCTTTCGGAATCACAAGAAGAGCAGAAATCTCTCCCTGCTCCAGTTTTTCTCTTCCCTCTTCTTCTCCCATTTTTTCAAAGTCACAAAGTGAGGAAAGGTGATTCATATTTTCCACATATCCTATCAGTGAAGCCATTACCTCATCTTCTCTGGCAATGGATACTCCGACTTTTATCCGGCCGTTTAGCTGAAATGCCTTTAAACATCCCAAAAACAAAATCAGCATTCCTGCCATAGACAGAAAAATGACAGGGAGGACCTTAACGGTCCTCTTTGCCATTTTTTTCATATATTCTTTTTTCATATTTATGATTGATTTGGAAGATTTGTCAGATCCGAAAGATTGGGAACTGAAATTTCCCAATCCGCCATAAGTTTTATGATTCCCATCTGGATTTCTGTCGCATACGGTGCATAATCCGTAAGACTCTTAACTTCTACCGTTTCCCCTTCCGGTGGTTCAACACTGCCATCCAGTTTACCTATCTTCGTATCGATTGCCAGAGAGAAAAGTTTTTTCCCCTGTACCTCCAAGGACACATCATCCAGAATGACGTCAACATAGCTGCCCGGTTTCAAATCCTTCACAGAACCTGTACAGGTGAAATTTGCCAACTCACTTCCCATTGACGATACCGTTCCGATAAAGGAATAACCATTATCTGCTTTTGACAGACTCTCGGTAAACGAAAGGGTACCAAAAGAAATATCGTTCACAGACAAATCTGCTGTCAAAGCTGTATCCAGAGTATCACCTTCCATACTCTTTTTTACCACCGTTAAACTTCCAGTACCGGATGCATCTTGCCCTGATATTTTTAAGGTTGCCGTAGAATTCCCTTTCTCTCCTTCAAAAGTAAGGGAAATCGTAAACGGAGTATTCTCCACAGCGATAACGGTTTCCAGCCCTGTCAGATTACCGTTTTCGCCATATACCGAGAATGTGAAATCCTGCGTATATTTGGACAGTTCTTCAGCAATTGTCTTTAACCCGGATATTAAATCAAAGTTTTCGGTACCATTGCTACTAGGTAAAGTCTGTCCCAACGTTTTCGCATAACTGTTAATCCAGCCGACAACTTTTTCCTGTCCTTCCATAAAAGCAACAAAATCATTTATCATCGTATCCATTGCTTCTTTTGTAATGGTCAACTGGTAGCCCTCTTTATCATCTTCTAATTTCTCGCAAGACATATCATCCTTCAGCTTTTCGATTTCCTTTTCGAAAAACTCGATGATATCTTCCTGAAACTCTTTGATATCCTCAGACGGTAGTGTCTGCATATTTGCCTGGGAGGAAACGGATTCTCCCATTTTCGGATCAAGCTGAAATACCTTTCCGTTTACCAGCTCCGGAACAGACACAATCATTTTGTCCTTATCCTCATAAATATTAGCGGATAATGTACTACCTCCCTTGGCAATATTTAACGTCACATTTGTCTTTTGTTCTTTCACATCATACTGGCTTCCCAATTCAGCTGTAAATTCCGACAAATCAACTCCTGTCGGCGCTATTGTAGGGTCTAACTGTAAATTGGAAATCTGCATGTCTATCATACTCGATTCTTCATTCATGCTTTTGGTCAGTTCCGCATACCCCAGATAATCATTGATTGGTGACTCACTGAGCTTATCTCCCGCCTGAGCCAAAAGGTCAAATGCCTCCTGCTTACCGGATGAAAAAACTCCACGGGCTGCCATTACCCCCACGGAAGCCCCGGCAACTACAATAACAATTGCCACAATTAGTGCTATTATTTTTCCTGTCTTCTTGTTTTCCATTTCTTCCTCCATTCTGCCACATGTGCAATGTAATATAAAAATCCTCTTATCTATAATAATCAGCTAAGCATCCATTGCCTCAGATACCCGCTGTTTATTTCTTTATCCAGTTGTTCAATACATCCGTCTTTTATCCCGTAAATCCGGTCACAGACCTGTAACTCCGGTAGCTCGTGGGAGGCAAGTAAAACACTGTGACCCGCCTTCACATAGGTTTTCAAGTAATCTATAATAATTTGCTTGGCCACCAAATCAAGAGCGGCTCCCGGCTCATCCAAAATGAGTATATCCGGGTTATCAGAAAGCGCACAAGCAATGCTCAGCCTCTTTTTCATACCGCCGGAAAGGCGGCTGACACGTTTTTTATAAAAATCGGTAATACCCAGTGCCGCAGGTACGCCCATCTCCAAATCTTTCTTTAATCTTTCTTTCTGTCCCCGATACCAAAGCTCTAAATTATCTTTTACCGTCAATTCCTCAAATAGCGGATTTTCCTGAGGTACAAAACCAACCGCAGATGCCAGTTTCTGTCCAGCCACCTGCTCTCCTTGTAATACAATCTCCCCGGCATCCGATTTGATTCCCCCAGCCAGTATTTCTAACAGCGTGGATTTTCCAACACCGTTTGTTCCTGCCAGTCCCACGCACTCACCTTCCCTAATGGTAAGGCAGACGTTATCCAATACAAGCTGTTTTCCGTAACTTTTGCTAATCCCCTTCGCTTCTAACATTGTTTCCTCCGGTTTTCAAAGGCATGCACCACACCTACAGATAAAATCCCCATGACCACACCAAACACTGCTCCTGCCAGCACATCGGTAGGATAATGGACATAAAAATACATCCGGGAGAGGGCAATGATGACAGCTCCCAGTACCGCGGCCAGCCCCCATCGTCTATCCCAGAGAAAAATACTGATGGCAGCGGCAAAGGCTGCCATCGTATGTCCCGAAGGAAAAGAAAAATCTTTCGGCTCCGCTATCAGCATCTCAATTTCCTGATGACGCCAGCATGGTCTTGGTCTGGCAATCACATTCTTTAACAGAACATTTCCCGCCAGTAGACAGAAAATAAGTGCCAGTGCAACAGTAATTCCCACCTTCCTCGTCTGTCGAAAAAGCAAAAGAAGCACCGCCGTGACAATCCAAACAGCTCCGCCTTCTCCCATTATGGTAAACAATTTCATTATGGGTGTAAGTACCGGATTTCTAATATCCAAAAACATATCCAGTACCGTATAATCCAACCATTCAATCAAAACAATTCTCCCTAAAAGGTAACGTCCATGTCTTTATTTTTTCTTGTTTTTCTTTGCTTTCTTTTTTACCTTCTTTTTTGCCTTTATCTTTACGACACAGTATTTTTTTACCGTGCCATGGTACGCATAAATTTTTACCGTTCCTTTTTTCTTCGCCTTTACAACACCGTTTTTATTTACGGTTGCCAGTTTTTTATTGGATGATTTCCATTTTATCGTTTTTTTGCCGCGAAGCGGACTGACAGATAACTTCAGCTTAAATTTTTTTCCGGCACGAATGGTCTTTTTCTTTTTATTCAGCTTCACGAAGCGAATTACCTTCAAATAATTTTCCATTTCCTTCGCTGCCCCGGAACGGTATAAATCGGTATAGCTGAACAGAACATATCCCTCGCTGTTTCCCGCTTTTATTTTTCCAAGCTGCATTGCAATATTTTTACTGGATTTTTTCCAACCCACATCATCTTTCATTTTTTCTCCTGCCCTGTATAGCGCCAGTCCGATATACATCGGAATATCCCTCGTATTCAAAGAGCGCCACTGCGCCAGACGATTGCTAAACATTGCCGTCTTTTTTCCGCCAACCAGGTAATTATCAGACCAGTAAATCTGTGGAATAATATAATCGATATAACCGCTCTGGCTCATCCATGTTTTTACATCCGCACCGATTCTTTCACAATTATCGACATTTCCTGCCGGGCTGATGCCAAACTTTAACTTTCTATTTTTCGCCTTTACGGTCTGGTACACTTTTCTTACCATGGCATTTACGTTTGCCATCCGGGTCGCTTTTTTTACTTTATTATACTTCTTTTCGTTGGTAGGATAAAAGTAATCGTCAAAATGAATGCCATCCACCGGATACCGGTTGATAATTTCCTTCACCTGATTTACAACCCTCTCTGTGGTAGCTGCCTGCGCCGGGTCTAGTACCTTTTTATACGTGACTCGGTAAGGATTCATCCATGCATGGAAGGAAAGACCATATTTGTGGGCGTAGGAAATCAGTATTTTCAGCGGGTCAAAGGTCGGCGCCGCTCCCTTATCTAACAGATACTTACTCCACTTATACGTAGCGGAGGGATAAATGGCATCATCAAAAGACCGCACATGGAAATACACGGTATTACAGCCGTTTACCTTAATGTTATAAAACAATTTGTCCGCATTGGCGCGAAACTGGCTCTCAGATTTCGTGCATAACCCGGCACTTTTGTACTCAAAGCAGGATACCCACACTCCCCTGACACTGTAGGAGCCTGCCTGTGCCTTCGTTCCTTCTCCCATCCCTAACGTCCCCGCAATCAAAATAACTGCCAGAATCATAAAAAGACGTTTCATAAATCATACACCTCAATTCTATATTTTTTGTGATTTCTCATGCTATGCATTTTATAATAAATATATAATTATTTTATGTCAAAATACAAAAAATACATTTTGTAATTATACTATAATTCTGGGAATTATGCAAATTTTTAGAATTGAGATATATCTTGACAACCATTAGCACTTTTGTTATTGTTAGATTGAGTTCAATTTAATTTTATAAAATATAAAAGGAGGAAAAGAACAATGAATGAAGTATATGAATTTTTAAAGAAATGTGGTGTATATTATCTGGCAACGACGGAGGGCAATCAGCCTAGAGTCCGCCCTTTTGGAACCATTGACATATATGAGGGAAAGCTTTATATCCAGACCGGCAAAAGTAAAAATGTTGCCAATCAGTTGAAAGCAAATCCCAATATCGAATTGAGCGGTATGGCTGACAATAACTGGATCCGCGTAACCGCAAAAGCAGTATTGGATGATAATGTTGCTGCCCAAGAGCATATGCTGGCGAGCTATCCGGAATTACAGGCACAGTATCAGCCAGGCGATGGAAATACCGAGGTTTATTATCTGGAAAATGTTACCGCACAAATTTGTTCCTTTACAGAACCGCCAAAAACAATTACATTCTGATAGAAATATGGAAGCCAGGCAGCTATAGGAACTTTTGTATAGGCTGCTTGGCACATTGAAATAAGTCTGTTTCGCTTAACGACGCCAATTTTCTCAGGCCAGCGAATGACTCCCCGCTTCATATTTTTTTCCGTTAATAATCAGGCACTCTTCGTCCTCCCAGTAAATCTCCATATCCTCAAATTCACCCCATTCGCCTTCATAAATAAGGTTTCCCCTTGCTTCCTTCTCAAATTTCCCGAACGGCGAATAAAAGGTGCCCATTTTATCTGTCCCCGCTATTTCCACCAGCGTACTCCCGCCGAGAGCCCCCTGGTCATCATCAATAACCATGGCAAGATATTTTCCCTCCGGCGAGGCCAACTGTTTCACTACCGTCGTTTTTCCAAAATCTCCAAAGAGAAAAACAAAGAAAAAGACTCCCACAAAGAGAAACAATAAAATCATACTAGAAATCCCACACAATATTTTAATTTTTACGTTATCGCAAAACCGCAGCATATAGAGAGCACAGAGTATGGATAAAATAGCTGCTGCCCAAAGAACATAGTTTTTACTCACACTGCCGTTATGTAATAAAAGAAACATTTCACAAATGATTACAATAACCGGCATCCCGGCGGATAGAATCTGACTGCTCTCCTGCAGCGGAATTTTTTTGACTGTCAGAAATACCGCACTTCCCAGCAGCAGGGCAGTAAATATAAGAGAAATCGCACTGTCGTGATAGGGAATAAACTGATAAGCCGTAAACCAGTCGATAATAAAACCGGCTACAAATGCTTCTATCAGAATAAATAGAAGTATTGGCAGATAGGTTGTTGTCTGTTCCATTTTTTTCATCATGGTAGCACTTCCTCCTCTATAACCTCCAGACTATCCTCCGTCACACGGCACGAAAGACACAGCACCTCTACTCCTGCTGCCCTCGCCTCTTCTAAAGCCTCACCAAATTCCCTGTGGGTTTCCACATTGGCACGCACCTCATGGATGCCCTCCATCTGAATCACAAAGGCGGCGATGCACCGATACCCTTCCCTTATCGCTTTTGTCAGCTCCCGCAGATGCTTAACGCCTCTCTCCGTGGGAGCATCGGGAAAATATCCCACGCCGTCTATCTCCAGCGTACAGCCCTTGACTTCCATCAAATACTTCTGAGAACCCCTCTCCATATAAAAATCAATCCGGGAATCCCCATAGATATACTCCGGCTTTATCAGCGAAAATTCCTGCTTATCAAGCCACTCCTTTACTACCTTATTCGGTGCCTGGCTGTCAATATTGACCCAGCCCAGATTTTCCTTGTACACGCTGATTAAGTCATATTTCGTTTTTCTCTTTGGATTATCCGACACCTCTAAAATCACCTTCGCCCCCGGCAAAAGCAACTCACGGCACCGGCCGGTATTTTTCACATGTACCGTTTCCAGCTTGCCCTCTATCCACACCTTGGCAATAAAACGGTTCGGGCGGCTGTGAAAAGTTCCGGAAAGTGTTGTATTGTAGTTCATGACCTCTCTCCATGGCAGAGAATTTTTCTGCCGATTTTTGTTGTATCTGTTTCTTATTCTATCACAGACTAACTTTTCCTGCTATTCCTTTTTACCTCATAAACTACATAATTCGTTCAGTCAGATGACATCTGTTCCGCCCGCTATACAGTCCGTAAAAACGTCAGTACCACACGAAAAACATCCCCATCCGGAATCACTTTAAGCCTTCCCCCGCAAAGCCTGGTAAACTCCTTCGCTATATTCAGTCCAAGTCCACTCCCCTGCGTACTGCGCGCCTTATCTCCCCGCACAAAACGCCCCATTATTTCTTCCTCTGTAAAGTTCATCTCATAGTTCGCAACATTTTTTATCTCTATTTGTATGTCCTGTGCGTTTACCTGAAGCGTAACATACACTCTCGTGTCCGGCATCGAATAGCGCAGCGCATTTTCCATGAGATTTTGCAATACCCGGTACAGCTTTTCCCCATCGCTTTCTATTACCGCTGTCTGTTCTGGAATTTCCTGTGTCACCTTTACCGGCGCCGTCTCTATGGCATCCTGCATATCCGTCAGTGTCTGAATCAGAAGTCGCCTCATATCCACCTGCTTCAGCCGTGGCTTTAATTCCCCGCTTGTTGCCTTTGATAAATCAAATACATCCTCTATCATCTTTTTTAAACGCTCCGCTTTATTTTCCAGAACCGTCACATAATCTTCTGCCGTCTGGCTCAGCTCCTCCTTTGACAGCAAATCAATGTAACTGATAATGGAGGTCAGCGGCGTTTTTAAGTCATGGGATACATTCGTAATCAAATCAATTTTCATCCGCTCTGCCTTTAACTGCTTTTCGACACTTTCCTGTATAAGCTCCTCTTGCGCCGAAAGTATTTTTTTCGTTCCCCACTGGTAAATACACAAAAGGATTACTTCTAAAAGTGAAGCGGCACACATCCATATATCCCAACCTATAGTCCCTCGTAACCACAAATATATAGGGAGCAGAAAAAGACATGGTGTTATACAGATTGTAAAATGAACTCTCTTTTTATGACACTGGCTTAACCCCTCAGAATAATAGGCAATGCCACTTACCCGTCTCGGTATTGCCAGACAGATTGAAAGTAAGAAATCACAAATTTTTTTCCAGTTTATAACCAATTCCCCACACCACCTTTAAATATTTTGGCTCCCGCGGATTTATCTCAATTTTCTCACGGATTCTGCGAATATGGACCATAACGGTATTCTCCACTGAATAAGCATCCTCTTCCCATACCCGCTCATAGATTTCCTCCGCAGAAAATATCCTGCCGGGATGCTTCATGAATAGCTGCATAATTTTGTACTCCGTAGCGGTAAGCTTCACCGGGAGTCCATCGATATACATCTGCTTGGCCTCCATATCTAACATAAGGCCTCCCTGCATGAGAATCGTCTCCTTGTCATAGCCATCCTGATAATCTCCCAGATTCATGTATCGCCGCAAATGGGATTTCACTCTTGCTATCAGCTCCGGAGGAGAAAATGGTTTCGTAATATAATCATCGGCTCCCATGGTAAGCCCAAGAATTTTATCACTTTCTTCGGATTTTGCCGACAATAAAAGAATCGGAATGTTTTTCTTTTCCCGGATTTTCATCAGGGCAGAGAGTCCGTCTAACTTTGGCATCATAATGTCCAGAATCAAAAGATGCAGTTTTTTCTCCCGAATCATGTCCAATGCCTGGATTCCGTCATATGCCTTTCTGACCTCATAACCTTCCCTCTCAAGCATTTTGGCAATCGCCGCCACAATTTCCCTGTCATCATCCACCACCAAAATCCGTATCGTTTCCATTGCTTCCTCCTTTCCCCGATTGTCCGCTACATTTGTACTATATACGTAAATTCTTTTGAAAAAGTAAATAAAAAACTTACAAATTTCTTACGATGAGGGGATTTATAGAATAAAAGGAATCCGGTGCGAAAAAAACCACACCGGATAAATACTTTTTACATTTCTGAAAAAGCCCTTTATTCACTTTCCTTAATATAATTTACATGCAGCAGTTCATGGCTTCTTCCCTTCAAAACACCGGTCTCATACAACTGGCTGACAACCGGGTTCTCCTCGGAACGCTTGATAATAGCGGATTTATCTGCCTTATACATACCCTGTGCACGCTCCTGCTTTACAATCTGGTATCCAAATGGCTGACCGGCACCGCCGATACATCCGTATGGACACGCCATGACCTCGATAAAGTCAAAATGCTCTTCTCCGGCACGGATTTTTTCAATCAAATCATCCGCATTGCCCAGACCGTTTACTACTCCGATACGAAGAGTCTGATCACCGATTTCCACCTCGGCTACCTTGACGCCCTCCATGCCACGAATACCGGAATATTCCAAATCACGGAGAGTCTGGTTATCCTTCTCGGCCACATGGCGGAGTGCCGCCTCCGTTACACCGCCGGTTACACCAAAGATGACACCGGCACCGGAGGAAATACTAAATGGCATATCCGGTGAGCTCGGCTCGATTTCATTAAACTGAATACCTAACTCCTTAATCATGCGGATCAATTCCTTTGTGGTAATGACATAATCTACATCCGGAGCATTATCTCTCTTAAATTCTTCCCTTGAAGCCTCGTATTTCTTTGCTACACAAGGCATAACAGCAACAGATACCGTCTCAATACCTGCTTCCTTATCCGCCGGCTTATAGTATTCCTTAATTACCGCACCAAACATTTCCATAGGCGATTTACAGGTGGAAACATACGGTAAAAGATCCGGATGCTTTGTTTCCACAAAGCGTACCCAGCCCGGACAACAGGAAGTAAATAACGGGAATTTATTTCCCTCCGGATATTTGTTCTTATCCTTATCGCCGTTTTGCAGCTTGCGCACCAGCTCTGCCGCCTCCTCCACAATCGTTAAGTCAGCACCTACACTTGTATCAAATACCGTGTCAAAGCCTATCATGCGCAGGGCAGTAAAAATTTTTCCGATGGAGTTTTTCCCCGGCTTCAAACCAAATTCCTCGCCGATTGCCACACGGACTGCCGGTGCCACCTGGACTACGACCCGCTTTTTCGGCTCATAGAGCGCCATCCATACTGCTCTCAAATCCTTTTTAATCGTTATGGCCGCTGTCGGACATACCGCCGCACACTGACCGCAGTTGACACAATCGGTCTCCGCAATCTTTCGGTTAAAGGCAGGCGTGACAATCATATCCGCACCACGGTTGGCAAAATCAATGGCTCCCACATGCTGTACCTCATTGCACATCCGGACACAGTCACCGCAGAGAATACATTTACTTGGATCTCTGACAATCGCCTTGGAGGAATCATCAATCATCCTCTCCGGATGAGTGTTCGGAAATCTCACATCGGTAAGACGGAACCTGGATGCCAACATCTGCAGACGGCAGTTCCCGTTTTTCTCACAAATCGTACAATCGCGGCAATGGGATGCCAAAAGAAGTTCCAGAATCATCTTCCGGTAATCATGCAGACGGCTCGTATTCGTATGAATTACCATCTTATCTCTTGGCGGGGTGGAACAGGATGCCACAATGCTTCCCCTCTCGTCCTCTACCACACACATACGACAGGCACCATAAATGGACATATCCGAATAGTAACAAAATGTCGGCACATGAATTCCCACCTTATGAATGACCTGCAAAATATTTTTCTCATCGGTAAACTCTGCGCGGATACCATCAATTATCATATATTTACTATCTTTCGCCATTTCCCTATACCTCCTTTACTGCGCCAAAGTTGCAGCCGTCTTTGCAGGCACCACATTTAATGCATTTTGTCGTGTCAATGGTGTGCGGCTCTTTTACTGTTCCTGTAATGGCACCAACCGGACACATTTTAGCACACTTGGTACAGCCCTTGCAAAGTTCCGGGTCAATCTGGAGATTGGTCAAAGCCTTACACTGCCCTGCCGGACATTTTTTATCTACCACATGGGCAATGTATTCGTCACGGAAATATTTCAGCGTTGACACCACCGGTGATGCTGCTGTCTTTCCAAGACCACACAGCGCCGTAGCCGATACGGTTTCCGATAAGGTTTCTAACAGCTCAATATGCTCCATGGTACCGCGTCCCTCGGTAATGTCTGTCAGAAGCTCTAACATCCTCTTCGTACCCTCCCTGCACGGCACACATTTACCGCAGGATTCATTCTGGGTAAAGTTCATAAAGAACCTTGCCACTTCCACCATACAGCTCTTGTCATTCATAACAACAAGACCACCGGACCCAATCATGGCTCCCACCTTTTTCAGGGAATCAAAGTCCAATTTCAGATCCAGATGGTTCTCCGTCGGGCTGATGCAAAGACAGCCACCGGAAGGTCCGCCAATCTGGACTGCCTTAAACTCTCCTCCCTTGACACCGCCTCCGATGTCGAAAATAACTTCTCTGAGAGTCGTTCCCATCGGAACCTCGATAAGACCTGTGTTCTGCACGTTTCCCGTCAGGGCGAAGGCCTTTGTACCATGGTTCTTTTCCGGTCCATAGCCCTGATACCATTTCGCACCGTTTAAAATAATCGGCGGCACGTTGCAGAAGGTTTCTACGTTATTTAACACCGTCGGCTTATCGAAGAGACCATGCTCTACCGTTCTCGGCGGTTTTACACGAGGCATACCGCGGTTACCCTCGATGGAAGTAGTCAGGGCACTTCCCTCACCGCAGACAAAGGCACCGGCACCCTGACTGATACGCAAATCAAAGTCAAAACCGGAACCAAGAATATCTTTTCCCAGTAAACCTCTGTCTTTTGCCTTATCAATAGCTTTCTGCAGTCGCTCAACCGCCAGAGGGTACTCTGCCCTCACATAGATGTAACCGTAATGGGCTCCCGTGGCAATGGCGGCAATGAGCATTCCCTCAATCACACGGTGCGGTTCACCCTCCATCATGGAACGGTCCATAAATGCTCCCGGGTCACCCTCGTCACCGTTGCAGACAACATATTTTATTTCGGAATTCTGGTCTAACACCTGCTGCCATTTTCTTCCTGCCGGGAAGCCGCCGCCTCCACGACCTCGCAGGGAAGCCTCAGTAATTTCATTTACAATATCCTGTGGCTGCATGTCGAACAATGCTTTTGCCACCGCACTGTATCCTCCTAAGGCTATGTACTCTGCGATACTCTCGGCATTGATATGTCCACAGTACTCCAGGGCAATACGGGTCTGCTGCTTATAAAACGGAATTTCCTCCTGTTTCACATACGGCTTACCCTCTGCATCCTTATATACCAGACGGTCAATGACCTCGTCACCGATAATGGATTTCTCAATAATCTCTTCACAATCCGATACCTGTACCTTCAGATACAGCCATCCCATCGGCTCTATTCTAAGCAGCGGTCCCATTTCACAAAAACCGTGACATCCACTCTTTTTCAATCCAATGCTGTCACCGTGCGGGTCCTTTTCCAGGACGAGGGCACATTTTAATCCCTTTGCCTCAATGACCTCTTTCATTTTCGCATAGATTTCCAGTGAACCACCTGCCACACAGCCGGTACCGGCACAAATCAGAATCTGCTTTCTCTGACTGTTAAGGGATTCTCTGTATTCCGCCTGTTTTTCAATCAGCTCTTCTCTGTTTTTAATTTTCATGGGCGGCCTCCTCCTTCAGTTCTGCAATCAGTTCTTTTGCTTTTTCCGGCGTCATGGACGGATGAACATGGTCATTTACCGTACAGACCGGTGCCAAACCACAAGCTCCCAGACAGGATACTGTCTCCACTGTAAACAGCATGTCTTCCGTGGTCGGATTTTCCTCTGTAACCCCAAGAGTTTTTCTGAATTCCTCCAGAATCGGTACGGACCTTCTGACGTGACATGCCGTACCGTCACATATTTTTATTACATATTTTCCTTTTGGTTGTAATGAGAAATTTTCATAAAACGTAGCTACTCCATAAATCTTTGCTTCACTCAATTTTAATTCATGGGCAATATAACTAAGAATTTCTTCCGGCAGATAATGGTACTCTTTTTGTACCTCCTGCATGATGGCGATTACCAATGTCTTATCATATTTGTGTGCCTGTAAAATCCCATCTATTTTTGCCTGTTCCTGTTCGCTCAAAACATCTTCTCCTTTCATCACTCTATATTGCAAGAAAAAATCCGGCACAACGCCTAAAAATCGTGTCGGATTTTTTCTTAATTTTATCATATATTAGGGAAACAGTAAATAGAATTTAAGATTTTTCTTATGATTTTTAGAGGTTTCTTGCCAGAATCTGGCTGTTTTTAATAAAATCTTCCACCGTCTGAAAACCCAGTCTCTGAATCAAATCCAGAACATAGGGATTTTCCCCCGGTGTCCGGTAGGAAGCCTGCTCTGCATATTCCTCCACAAGCTCTGTGGCCTCCTCTGTTTCTATATTCTTTTTCGGACCGCCCACACAGCCCCCGGAACACGCCATGCCCTCAAAGAAATTCCCCTCTATACGCCCCTCTAAAATATTTTGGAGCATCTGTTTGCAGTCCGCCGTACCGCAGGCACACACAGACCATAGTTCCCTCTTTTTATCAATACTTTTTACGCACTCGCTGACGGCACGGCTGACACCACCGCTTCTGGCATACATTCTCCCCGCCGCCGCCGAATGTTCATTTTCATCGGACTCCATTTCCTCCCAATTCACAGAAAGGACGTCAAATATATCCTGCAACTCTTGAAAGGTCAGGACACAGTCAATGGCACCTTCTAAATCCGGCTCCCTGATTTCTGCCTTTTTCGCCATACAGGGACCGACAAAAATGGTGCGGCTGCCCTCATGGAGTTCCTTTACAATTCTTCCGCAGGCAATCATCGGGGATACAGATGCCGGCAGGTGTCCCGCTATTTTTTGAAAGTCCTTTCGTATCAGGGAAATCCAGATGGGGCAACAGCAACTGGTAAGCTGGAATCCTTCTTCTTTTTCCATGTTAGTGGAAAACTCCAATGCTTCTTTTAAAGTGAGAATGTCGGCAAATGCCGCCACCTCTATCATACCGGCAAAGCCCATTCCCTTCAGGGCACTTCGGATTTTCCCCGGTGTCACTTCCTTTCCAAACTGTCCGATATAGGCAGGTGCCATCAGGGCATATACCGGTTCTTCCGAATTTTTTAAAATGTCCACTGCCTTTATGGTATCGTGGCTGAATGTGATATTTTTATTTTCACAGGATTCTATGCACTGAGCACAACCAACGCAGTTGTCCGGGTTCATTACCACCTTTCCCTCTTTTATCTCCAATGCCCGGAACATACAGGCTGTCACGCATTTGGCATCCTGACAGTCACAGGGCTCCTCCTTCCACACTAAGGGATGGTTTTCCGGATGTAAAAGGCAGTCCAGCTTTTTTCGCTCTGCGCCCTCTATCATTTCCTCTTCCTCTAATTTATTTCTCAACACTCGTCTGTATAACTCGTCAAATGTCATGGTTCCCTCCAGAATAATTTCTAAAATTATTCCTTAGTATTGGAAAAAACCGGCTATTTATACATTAGCTCCACTGTGCTTCAAAGAGCTTTTTATAAAAACCACCCTGTTCTAATAATTCCTCGTGACTTCCCTGCTCTACAATTTTCCCATCCCGCATGACAAGAATGACATCTGCCTCCCGAATGGTAGAAAGTCTATGTGCCACAATAAAACTCGTGCGTCCCTGCATCATCCTGACAAATGCTTCTTGGATCTTAAGCTCCGTTCTTGTATCAATGGAGGAGGTGGCCTCATCCAGTATGAGCATCGGTGGCAGACAGAGCATCACTCTGGCAATGCAAAGCAGCTGCTTTTGTCCGGCAGAAAGATTTCCTCCGTCCTCACCGATGATTGTATCGTAGCCCTCCGGCATACGTTTGATAAAGCTATGGGCGTGACTTGCCTTCGCCGCCGCAATAATTTCTCCCTCATCCGCTTCCGGATATCCCATGGCAATATTTTCCCGTATTGTTCCCTTCTTCAGCCAGGTCTCCTGCAAAACCATCCCATAATTATTCCGAAGACTCTCTCTTGTTATTTTCCGGATATCCCGTTTCGACACCCGAATTGTACCGCTATCTACATCATAAAACCGCATAAGTAGATTGATAAGAGTTGTTTTTCCGCAGCCGGTAGGTCCCACAATGGCAATTCGCTGCCCCGGCTCTACCTGAAGATGGAAATCTTCAATCAGCTTACGGTCCGGCTCATAGGAAAAATAGACATCCTCTATCTCTACCGTTCCATCTGCTTTTTCCAGTGTCATGGCATCCGCCGGCTCCGGTGTCTCTGCCGCTTCTTCTATCAGCTCCAACACCCGTCCGGCACAGGCAATGGCATTTTGGAGCTCGGTCACAACGCCGGATATTTCATTAAATGGCTTTGTATACTGATTGGCATAGCTTAAAAAGCTTGCGAGCATTCCTACGGTAATGCCCCCCTGTATGGCATAGAAAGCCCCAAAAATACCTACACTGGCATAGACAAGACTATTGACAAAACGGGTGGCAGGATTCGTAATCGAGGAGAAAAAGATACCCCGCAGAGAATATTTTCTCAGTCTTTCATTGATTTCATCAAAGGTTTCCAATGCCTCTTTTTCGTGCCCGAAAGCCTGTACTACCTTCTGGTTCCTAATCATTTCCTCAATGAGAGCCGTCTGCTCTCCCCTTGCCTCCGACTGTAACCGGAACATTTCATAAGTACGTCTGGCAATAAAGCTTGCCACAAAAAGAGAAACCGGGGTAACCACTACCACTACAATAGCAATCGGTATGCTGACACTCAGCATAAATCCCAATGTCCCCAGTATTGTAACGAGACCGGTAAAGAGCTGGGTAAAGCCCAGCAAAAGGCCATCGGCAAACTGGTCCACATCGGCAATAACCCGGCTGACTACCTCCCCGTAGGAATGGCTGTCAATATAGCTCAGTGGAAGCTTTTGTATCTTTTCAAAGGCATCCTCTCTGATATCCCGCACAACGCCATAGGTAATTTTATTGTTACACACATTCATAATCCACTGGGCCACTATTGTCAGGGCTATGGAGATGGCGATTTTTTTACAAAGATGAAACACAGCATTATAATCTACCTGTTTCGGTGCTATGATATAATCAATGGCATGTCCCGTCAAAATCGGTATATACAGGGTAAGCGCCACCGATACGACTGCCAGCAGCAGCGAAGAAAACAGATAGAGACCGTAGCGTCTGATATAGGGCAGTATCTTCTGAATCGTTTCCTTCTGGTTCATATCAGCGCGCCCCCTTTCCGTACTGGGATTCATAAATCTCCCGGTAAACCTCACAGCTGTCTATGAGTTTATCGTGGGTGCCAAGTCCGACAATATGTCCATCCTCCAGCACGACAATCCTGTCCGCATTTCGCACCGATGCTGCCCGCTGGGATACGATAAATATGGTCATACCCTTTAATTCTTCTCGAATGGCCTTTCGTAACGCCGCATCCGTGGCATAATCTAATGCCGAGACACTGTCATCCATAATGAGAATATCCGGACGTCTCACAAGAGCGCGGGCAATGGAAAGGCGCTGTTTTTGTCCGCCGGAAAAATTCCTTCCCTCCTGCTCTACTTCTTCTAAAAGACCATTTTTTTTGCCCCGCACAATTTCCTCTGCCTGGGCAATACGAAGTGCCTGCCACAGCTCCTCCTCGGTGGCATCTTCTTTTCCCCATAAGAGGTTTGAGCGGATTGTCCCCTGAAATAAAACCGGCTTCTGGAGAACAATTCCCACCCTTTCCCTCAACTTTTTGAGGGGATATTCTTTTACTTCTACCCCTTCTATTTTCAAATGTCCGGATGTAATATCATAAAATCTCGGAATCAAATGTACAAAAGATGTTTTCCCGGAACCGGTTCCACCGATTACCCCTATGGTTTCCCCCCGTTTTACCGATAAATCAATATCTGTCAGGGCTTCTTCACGGCTTCCCGGATATAGTAATCCCACATGGGAAAAAGACAGAATTTCCTCTCCTTCCTTTTCCGGCTCTACGGTATGCTCTGCCTCCAAAAGCCCGGGCTTTCGTTCCAACACTTCCTGAATCCGGTTTCCACAGGCAATGGCCTTATTGACAGTAATAATGAGATTGGCAAGCTTTACTAGCTCTACAAGAATCTGAGACATATAAGAGACCAGTGCCACAACCTCGCCCTGAGTAATTCTGCCGGCATCCACCTGCTTTGCACCACAGACAATCAGAGCGATAACGGCTCCGTTAATAATGAGAAAAGTAACCGGATTTGTCGATGCCGCAATCCTTCCCACAAGCAGTTGTAACCGGTTTAACTCCTGATTTTCCTTCGTAAACTGTTCGGTTTCCTCCTGCTGCTTATGAAAGGCCCTGAGCACTCTGGCGCCGGCAAGATTTTCCCTCGTCCTTCCCAGAATCCGGTCAAGAGATGACTGGACTTCTTTGTATAAGGGGATACTGATTTTCATAACCCCGAATATCACCAGCGCCAAAAGAGGAATCGCCGTCACAAATATGAGGGCAGCCTTTGTATCAATGGTAAATGCCATAATCATGGCCCCCAATACAATAAACGGAGAACGCATCAACAAACGCAGCACCAGGTTAACCCCCGACTGAACCTGATTGACATCGTTTGTCATTCTCGTAATCATCGTGGAAGTTCCCATCATATCCATATCGCCAAAGGATAAAGACTGTATATGATTAAATAAATCATGTTTTAACTTTGCGGCAAATCCGACTGCCGCTTTTGCCGCAAAATACTGAGCTGTCAGAGATGCCACCAGTCCTATCGTAGCCAAAAGAACAAGGATAACTCCCATTCTTCCGATATAACCAAAATCCCCCCCGGCTATTCCCTTATCAATAATAGCTGCCATCACCAGAGGCACAAACAGCTCAAAGGAGGCTTCCAGCAGCTTAAACAGAGGAGCCAGAATACTTTCTTTCCGATAGGCTTTTAAAAATCGCAGTAATTTCCTCATGGTTCTCTCCTTATTTCTTAATCTTGGCCAGATTATCGGTCAGTATATGTTTCACATAGACAAATGCCTTTATTTTCAGTATATGGCTGAAAAGCAGATACACGACAATTCCTGTGATGACCTGTATTCCAAGGACCGGAATGGTACCAAGGGGAAGCATACCGGCAAAGTACACAACAACACCCATGAAAGCAGCCAGAAAAATGGCCGGAAGCAAATCCGCTAATTGCTCTTTATAGGTGTATCCTAAATATTTCCGGTTCGGAGTGGAATTAACCAATGCAGCAAAGAAGGTAACTACCATTCCGGTCCAGGCAATCCACATAACACCCTGCCACATAACCGCTAGAAGAGACAGAATGCCAAAACCTTTTTTTACAATTTCCATAATCAGCATGGTACGCCCCTTCCCTAGCGCCTTCACTGCCTGAATGTTAGCCGTCTGCACCGGCTCCAGGGCATACTGGATACAGGCAATCTGTAAAAACGGCACACAGGGCAGCCACCGGTCGGAAAAAATCAGCCTGACCACCGGCTCTGCCACTACGACCATTCCAATCATTAAGGGCCACATAATATAGGAACCTATCTGTATGGACAGACGAACCATTTTCTTTAAGCCCTCTTTATCCTCCTGCTTTGTCGTCATGGCAGGGAACAAAACAGAACCGATGGAGGAATTAATATTTGTCACAATTACATTGGGAAGTCTCTGTCCCTGATTATAGTACGCTAAATCCTCACCGGTATACAGCTTGCCGATTACCAGCCCCCGTATTTGCTGATAGGCGGTATGAATCAGCTCCGACATGAGCATTTTCCACCCAAAACTAAACAATTCCTTCATTCTTTCTAAGGAAAATTGAAAAAGGGGACGCCATTTAACCGTTACCCACAAAACCAGCGTATCAAGGGCAGAATTAAACAGATACTGTGCCACCAGAGCCCATGCCCCAAAGCCATAATACGCCATGGCAATTCCCACTACGGCAGAACCTATGGTACCAATCAGTGTCGAAAAGAAAAACCGCTTAAAGAGCATATTTTTCTGCACATATGCCTGCTGCACGGAATTGACACCCGCTAACGGTAACTTTAATGCCATAACCCGGAGAATCGGTATCAGAATCGGCTGTTTGTAAAAGGAAGCCACGAAAGGTGCACAAAAAAAGACAAGGGCATATAATGCCCATGACATCGTAACACTAAAATAAAAAACAGAAGAAAAGTCCAGTCTGTCAGCATCTTTTTTCTGAATCAGCGACTGTCCAAAGCCACTGACAACAAAGACATTGGCAATTTCGATAAATATCGTAATCATTGCCACAACGCCGTAATCTTTCGGCAAAAGCAGCCTTGCCAGTATCATGGACACAATAAAAGATACTGCCTGGGCGCCGATGCGCTCACCGAATTTCCATACTAATCCCGACAGAACTTTTTTCTGCAATCCCTCTTCTTTCACTCTTTCCTCCAGACCTGCGGACAACGGCCCACACACAAAGGGGAATGACGGTCAAGCCTTCCCCTTGTCAAACTGATATGTTTCTTTTAAATATCGGTATAACTTCTCTGCGGAAGTACCATTCTGTACACTGTGGTAGCGGTTTCTCATCTCCATCAAGGTTTCTTTGTTCGAATTTTTCCCCTCTGCCACCTGGTCGATAAAAGCCATCACTTCCTCAGAGGACTCCATAAACTGCCCCTTTATATTTTCCTTTAAATCCGTAAACGGACAGTCATAATACCGGAAATATTCTTCTCTGTCCTCTATCGTAAGACCAATTTGCTTCCCTGTCAATAAAAAATCATAGTAAACGGAAGAATAATCGGTTATGAGAGCATTTGCCGCTGCCAGCATTTCATACAGGGTAATCCCCTCCCTCTCAAGAAACGCATCGTCTGCCAGACGGATATATTCCAGCTTTTCTCTGGAAAACAGGGATAACTCCTGTACCGGATGTGGGCGGAAGTATAAAACAAGATTTTTTTCTTTCAGCCGCTTTTCCAACTCCATCAGCTGCTCCCTATTCATAATCTCCGGCATTCCATAAGGATATTGATTTTCCATTCCGTATTCCGGATGAAGTCTGTGTTGGCGATAGGTCGGCATCCAGAGAATGTAATCTCCCAGATGATTCCTCTCCGCTTCCTTTTTTACCAGCACATCATTTCTCGGATAGCCAAGAGGAAGGAGGACTTCTTTTTTTATACCGACCTTTTCCGTAAAAATATCATACCAGAAGGGGCTTGTGATAAGATAGCCGTCACACTCCCCTATTTTTTCCTTTGTATGATAATCTCTTGTAATTTTAATGAGCATTCCATGCCCCAGATGTATTCGGACCTGTCCCTTTCTTCTTTTATGAAGATAGGTGTTCCCATCCAGAATATAGCGGCAGCGATACAGGGCAAGAAGCCTCTTTACATGTTCCCTTATACCCCGGGGCTCCAGATAAAAAATCTCCACCTGCTCCGGCAGCTCATGTACCGCCTGTTCTCTGCTGTGCAGTGCCCAGTAAATCCGGTGCCGTTTATTCACTCCGACAGACAGCATATACTGATACACTGCCAATGCATTGTCTGAAAAATCCGGATGGCTTTCCAATATGATGTCCTCTCGCATAGGAATGAGCCGAAAAAACCATGTCACTATTTTCTTCACCCAATTTCCCATATCAATCCTCCATTCCGAAGCGTCAGCCTGCCTCCGTTCCCTGCATTTCCAGCTGGGCCTTTACAAGACGGTAATAAATTCCTTCTTTTTGAAGCAGTTCATCATGGGAGCCGATCTCCGCTATCTGATGCCCGTCAATGACAATGAGACGGTCCGCATTTTGCAGCGTTGACAGTCTATGAGCGATGGCAAAGGTAGTACGTCCGTTTGTCAGGCGCTCCAGTGCTTTCTGTATCATAAATTCACTTTCGGTATCCAGACTGGCCGTAGCCTCATCTAATATCAAAAGCCTTGGCTCATTTAGTATAGCGCGGGCAATGGCAATACGCTGACGCTCTCCTCCGGAGAGATTGTAGCCCTTTTCTCCCACATAGGTGTTGTACCCATCCGGGGTTTTGGAAATAAAGTCATGGGCATTTGCCATTTTTGCCGCCCGGACAACCTCCTCATAGGTAGCTTCCGGTCTGGAAAAACGGATGTTATCTAAAATGGTACCGGAAAACAAAAAGGTTTCCTGCAACACCACCCCAATCTGGGAGTGAAACGTATCGGAACGAATTTCCTTTATATCGTGTCCGTCCACCATAAGGCTTCCGTCGTCCACCTCATACAGTCGCATAATCAGGTTAATGAGAGTGGATTTTCCCGTACCGGAAGCCCCTACAATTCCTATCATTTCCCCGGGGCGTATCGTTAGGTTCAGATCCTCTAACACCGGCTGGTAGGACTTATAGCCGAAAGTGGCATGGCGAAATTCGATTGCTCCCTTCACCTGCAAATCCACCGGCCTTTCCACATCCTCAATAAAAGGCTCCTGTGCCAGCACATCATTAATCCTTTCAATACTGCTGATTAGATTCATCAAATCCCTTGGCATCGATGTCATCCAATTCAGATACTGGTATAGCAGCTGGGTATAGGTAATAAACTGAAGCAGCTCTCCGGTAGTCATACTACCGCCAAAAACATCCATGCCTCCAAAATAAATCACTAAAAATACACCGGCACCCATAATCAGACCGGTAAACGGATTAAATATTGCCCAAAATACCTCATTTCTCGTCTGAACCCGGCAAAATTCCTCTGACAGTACATTGAATTTTTTCTTCTCTGCCTCTTCCTTTCCATAGGATTTTACTACCCTCATGCCGGAGATGACATCCTGTAAATTACTGTTTACATCATCATCCTTTTTCCATTGCAGGTGAAAGCGGCGATGAATATTTTTCCGAAAGGCGTAGGTAAAAATTACTGCCAGTGGGACAAAAATAAGGCTTAAGAACGCCAGCTTTACATTCAGGGCAAACATAAACACAATATCACAGACAAAGATGAAGCAGACCGTAAACATATTACAGAAGGTACGCTCCATAAATTCCCGTATTCTCCTCGTATCATAGACAATCCGGTTCATTAATTCCCCGGGGCGCCTATCGTTAATAAAGCTCAGGGACAAAATCTGAATTTTGGCAAAGAGCTCCTGTCTTAAATCTTTGGCAATAATAGCTCCCAATACCGTACAGTAATAGCTTTTTAAAACGTTGATGACAACAATTCCCACACTCAAGGCAAACATAATGCCAAGACAGGTAAATGCCACACCGATGCCGCCGTTTCCCTTCGTCAACACTTTATCCACCAGATGCTTCTGAACCTCCGGATTTAAAAGTGTCACCACCGCGGCAAGAATCATCAGCACGATAATGCCGGAAAACTTTTTCTTATAGGGTGCTGACATCTTCAAAAAGCTACGCCAGAATCCCCCCTCTTTCGAGCAGTGCGGACAATACCTCGTACCCGGAATTGCCCTGCCGCACTGAGGACATATTTTCTCGTATTCCGTGCTGACTACCTCCTCGGTACGTCCGGAAATCAAAATATTAATACCTCTGGCAATATAGGCGTACCGTGACAGATGCTTCGCCGAATAATGAACAAGATACCGGGTAATTCCCCGATGCGTCAGCACCAAAATGCCGCCGCCGATTTTCGGCTCTGCCTTTGCCATCCGGCAGTCCGATATGTTTAGCTTTTCGACTACCTGTACTCCCGACACTAAAAAGAGGTGTCCGGTACTGACGACAAAGTAGGAATCTGCCAGCCAGGAACCATCCTCTGCAATATCGTAGGGAACGGCATAGTAAATCCTTTCGCCCTTCTCCAATGTAAGACAGGCAGTTACCGCTTCCGGCAAATCATATTTTAATATCATACTTACTATACCTCTCTTTTCTTACAAAAACAAATCCAGCTTCCGCTGTTCTTTCTGACTAAGCTGGAACACATCCGCTATCTCAAAACGGTTTTCATCCAAATCCGTAATTAACAGACGACTTTCCGACAACCGTACCACCGCATTGCTTCCCATATTTATGGTAAAACGACATTCACCCCGGTCCGTCAGAACATGGAAATACGCATAGCCGTATTCATCCTTGATATCCACAATTTTTTTGATAACCGGTGTAAAGTAGTGAAGATTCAGCTGCTCTTCCAGCATTTTCCGGGTTTCCTTATTCACCTGCTTCATATCGGCAATTACACCGATTTCCTTTGACCGCTCCTCCACCGTACGGATGGAGATAAATTTATCCGGCTCCGTAAAAGGAAACAGACGGATGACCTGTACCCGGTCCCAGATCTTGCCATCCATCTCCAGACGGACGAATCCACCCTCGGTCCGGGAAAACACGGCATTATCCTTTGTGATATAGCAAAGTGCCGTCATTTCCTCCGTTTCCCTTTCCATCTGTTCCATCGTACTATTTTCTTCCATACTTTCCTTCCTTTCTATGCCAGCGTATTCTTCAATGCCAACGACTTCGTCTGAAGCTCCATTAATTTAAAGTAGATTCCATGAAGCTCTTCCAATTCATGATGAGTTCCTTCCTCTACAATCTTTCCGTTATCAATCACCACAAGGCGGTCCGCATCCCGAAGCGTGGACAATCGGTGGGCAATGGACAGGGTCGTCCGTCCCTTGACAAGATAATTCAGGGATTTCTGAATCGCCTTTTCCGTTTCCGTATCCACACTTGCCGTCGCCTCATCTAAAATCAATATTTTCGGATTGGCAAGCACCGCTCTGGCAATGGAAATACGCTGCTTTTCACCGCCGGATAAATCCTTTCCCGATGCCCCGATAACCGTATCATAGCCATCCGGCATATTGGAAATAAATTCGTGGGCACTGGCAAGTATCGCCGCCTGGATAATATCCCCTCTGGTGGCATCCGGGTTGGCATAGGCAATATTTTCCGCCACTGTCCCCATAAAAATGTAGGTATCCTGGGAAACCATGGCCACATTTCTCCTCAAATCATGGAAGGCAAGATTTTTTACATTTTCACCATCCAGTAAAATGGTTCCCTCATTGACATCGTACAACCGGGAAATCAGATTGACAAGGGTCGTCTTTCCGGCTCCCGAACGTCCGACAATGCCCAACATTTCCCCTTCCCGTACATGGAGGCTGATATCCTTTAACACCGGATTGTTTACATCATAGCCAAAGGTCACATGGTCTAAGGTGATTTCTCCCCTTGGGGATGGCATCGACACCGGATTTTGGATTTCCTGAATGTCCGGTATAGCATCCATAATTTCAAACATTCTCTGAGCAGAGTTAATACTGTCGGACCACATATGGAATACCCATGAGAAAAAGTTCATCGGTCCGTTTAACTGCCCCACATATCCCACAAAGGTAATCAGTACACCTAACTCCACACTGTGGCTGTTCAGCAGCAGAATAACCCCCAGTATCCATACCCAGATATTGGATACCTCCTGTACAAGGTTGTATAAAATAGTAAATCGATTGTTGTATTTGACAATACGCACCTCGGCATCCCGAAGCCTGTCATTCGGCGGCTCAAACCGTACACTTTCCGGTTCCTGCTGTCCAAAGGCTTTCACTACTCTGGCGCCCGTCAGATTGTCATTGACACGACTGTTTACCGAACGCTCTGCCCGGTGACGCCTTCCAAACAGACTCCACAATTTCGGCTTCAGCTTCACACTCATAACGACTAACAGCGGGAGCAGAATACATGCCACCAGTGCCATCTGCCAGTTCAAGCGGAACATAACCACAAAGGAAGAAAGTATCGTAAAGGCATGCACAAATATGTACGGAAAGCCATCTAAGAAAAATCCGGTAACACGCTCAGCATCACTTAACACCCTGGTCATCAAACTTCCGGTCTGCTTGCTGGTAAAAAACTGAATAGATAGCTGTCCCATGGAGGAAAAAACATCCTGCTTCATATCCCGGATTGTAGCAGCTACTACCTGTGCCATCAGACTCCCCTGTAACATTGCCACACCCTGCTGCACGAGTTTTGACAAAAGCATCGCCATGACAAGCAAAAACAACGCCAGCATATAGTGCCCGGCAATGCCAAACTGTGCCAAAAAACCGTCGTCCTTTTCCAATACATAATCGTAGAGAACCGTACCACTTAAATATGGCCATGCGAGATTTATTCCTGCCGCTGCCAAATAGCAGATGAACAGTATAATAAATCGAATTCGGTATTTCCAGAAATATCCGAGGGCCCTCAGAAAGATGGAGCGCTTATTCATACACTTCGGACATATTTTCCGCTTCGGATCCGGATACATCGTTCCGCAAACCGGACAGTACTCTGCCTTTTCTTCCTGAATATCCGCAGATGCCTCTACATTTTCTGCCTCCTCCGGATATTTCTTTAGCTTTTTATAGCTTTTTAAAAACAGATTCATCTGCTCCAGATAGAGATTTGTCAACGCCGCAATACGGGTCGGCTCCTCTTTCCGGTATACCATGACAACATTGGTTGCTACCTGCCTGATAATCTTCATATGGGCTGTTTCCTCTAAAGGAATGAGCTGACAGGTATAGGTAAGGGTGTCTTCCCTGTAGTCCATATCCTTTGTTTTCGTTCCCCGGAAGTACCGTACCCTGTTGCCGATGGGCTCACTGGTTACAACGCCGAGAATCTCCTTTGTCAGAAATAAATACCCGCTTATGTATTCGCTCTCAAAGGATAAATCTGTCGGACAGACATCCAATATATCGTTTTTGCCAATTCCCTGTGGTTTTAATAGTTCTAATACCCGGGAAGGTAGCTGATTTTTTTTCATTTTTTCCTCCAATCTTCACAACGCTTACGCATTCTTCGCGCTAAGCCGCTCGCGCATTCTTCGCGCTTCGCGCTCATCATGTGGGGCTTCGCCCTCCTTGTTATTCAGCCGAGCCGCCACATTCTTCGCGCTTCGCGCTCATCATGTGGGGCTTCGCCCCATGCCGAAAAACGAGAGCACATTTTCACTTGTGCGAGCACAAGAAAATGTGCTCTCGTTTTTCGGCGCGCGGCTCGGCTGAATAACAAAAGGGTGCTTCTGGTTTCAGAAGCACCCTGAATTCACAATATGAGAAAAGACTGCCTTATGAGAATAAGGTCGTATCGTGAACAATATGGTAACTTCTGAATTTTGTGTTATGAGTATTTAATGTTTTCATTGTCATATTGTTCACCGCCTTTCTGTTTTAATCTTTTGCCATTATAACCTAACTATTATTTCTTGTCAACTACCTTATTTGCCTAATTTTTAATTCAAAAAATCAGATATGTGCTTAGCATAACGACACCATTATATTAAGGCCAGATTGACCTTACTACCTTTTCCACGGATTTATTCAGCTTCGTATACTGTTTCTTCGCCGCTTTTGTTACACCTTCATACTGTACGTCTGTGGGATAGAGAACAACATAATAATAACCGTTCCATTTACCCACCAGTTCATAGGCCGGTATCTCCTGATAGGAATCATCCTTATACCTTGCAATAGAAAAAAGCCAGCCTAATTTTTTCTGTTTATAACATTTTTTAGCGTAAAATGCCACATAAGAACCATGCTTCTTTTTCTTGCTCTGTTTTACAATATAGTTACCTTTCCAATTATCCGGTAATTTTAGGGAAAAATCAGATACACGAAATACTCCTTTTCCTTTCCGTGCATTTTTTACCGGTTGAAGAGAGGCTGCTGCCGTCAGTGAACCATGATTCAACTTATCATACTGCTTTTTCGCTGCCTTCGTTACGCCTTCTGTCTGCACATCTGTAGGGAAAAGGGCAACATAGTATAAGCCATTCCATTTACCCACCAGCTCATAGGACGGCATATCGGTATAAGAGTCATCCTTGTACCGCATAATCGTAAACAGCCATCCCTCTTTCTTCTGCTTATAACACTTTTTAGAGTAAAACGCCACATAGGAACCATGCTTTTTTCCCTTACTGCATTTCATTTTATAGTTCCCCTTCCAGTCACGGGGCAGTTTTAAGGTAAAATCAGAAGATGCCTTTACTGTAATTGTTTTATTCGCAGTTGCTGCTGATACTGTTTTTTTTGTCTGAACGCTGCTATACCCTGCCACAAGGGACAGGGTAATAACAACCGCCAAAAAAGAGCGGATTATTCGCATATAAACCTCCTAATATGAGTATAGTATTTAGACTCCGTTATTTTATGGTTTCCGTTACTGTATATTTTACTTTTTTAGTCTTATATGTCACTAAAAATTTAGCGCTGTAAGTAAAGTTTCCATGTTTTAACGCCTTTGCATAAAAGCTGTCAAATTCTTTTCCGTTTTTGCATTTAATAGGAGCCGGACTCGTACTGTATGGCTTCTTTGGATCGTATCCCCAGCACTGATAAAAATCAAGTCTTGTCTTTGTCTGTCCCGGATTTACATTGTCACCGCCGTTGATGTAAGCCCATGTTTTAAAACGCATTTTATCTTCACTGGATGTCACAACCTTTATCTCCTTTTCATAATAGCGATAGTAAACAGCTGCATCATCGATTGGTGAATCGGAAGCAAGGGTATAGGTGATCTTTACTTTTTTACCAACTTTTACCTTTGTTCCGTTTATTGTGGCATAATTTTTCGGTAAAGTTTTGACAGTAAGTTTGCAGGAATAAGTCTTTCCCCCAGAACTGGCTTTAATCACACATTTTCCTTTTTTCTTTCCGGTTACCAGGCCTTTTTTATCTACTGTGGCCACGCTCTTTTTACCGGATTTCCATGTTACCTTCTTGCTTGTTCCTTTCAGAGTCAGCTGCAATGTTTCTCCTGTACAAATCGTTGCTTTTGATTTGGAGATTTTCGTTTTTGCCTCCGCTAAAGTTCCCGGCTGTCCCGCCAGAACCACTCCTGCCAGCAATACTGCCGCCAGAAAACCTGCCATTCCTCTTTTCATCATCATTTTCATCATTTTTTTCATCCTTTCTATTTTTTGATTTTAATATTTTTTTTATTTCCCCAGCTGCCGTATACCGTCTTTCCGCTTTTTTTCGTATAGGCGCGCACACGGAAATAATATTTCTTTCTTTTTTTCAGCTTCTTCACTGTTACTTTTGTTCCCTTAAAGGACTTTTGCTTCTGTCCCTTCATGGAAGATTTTGTTGCATATGCCACCTGGTAGCCGGTAGCACCGGAAACCTTCTTTTTCAGTGTGACAATTACCTTTTTACCCTTTTTATTTTTCAATTTTTTAATCACAGGCTTGCCCGGTTTTTTTACCGTTGGCTTCGCTGTTGCCTGTGGCTTCTTGGTTGGCGTCGGTGTTACCACAGGCGGTTTCTTAGTCGGCTGCCCCGCCGTTGATGTGGTGGCTGCCACCACTACCCCCTTTGGGGTCACCTGACCGGCATAACTCCACATACTCGTATTTGATAAATTAACATGCATCACCGGACGCACACCAAGTTTCGTCGTTGATTTGTTGGTAAGTACAGATAGATCGGTTGGAATTGACCCATCTCCCCAATGACCCACCATTGCCGGACACCCCTCTTTAGACCCCGATGAACGCAGCCAGTATGTATCCACATAACTGTATGGATTGAGCAGATGCTGTTCTGCCACTGCATAATCTGTTGCTGTAATCCTTCTTGTATCTCCTTCATTCTCATCGCTGCTAAATCCATAGGCCGGCTCTAATGCTTCCTCAATAGAAAGAAGATATACTTTGTCCGTCGTATCATTCCCACCAGGCTCGCCAGACCACTTATTGTCTGCTGTTTTTACTTGGGAGTCCCGAATCATCTCTTGTTCTTCCTCGGTAAATGCCGTAACCAGAAAATCTTCGCCAAGCCACTTCCTGATATCACTCTCTGCCCACGTGATTTGCACTTCAGAATCGTCATGGTAAGACTGTATATCCAGAACCTGATCTGCCATCAGAAATGCATCCGTGCCATCCTCATTGATGGAAAGAACACGCCACTTGATTGGTTCATAGCCAAAATACCCCTCTTCATGACGGACAAGATATGGATTCCCGTCTTTATCATCCTGCATGCTATCATGATTTCCGGCCGGTGACAGGACAGACGGTGTAAATTTTGTATTATAATATTTTCCAAAATAAATGCAGTCCCATGTATTCTTTGTCAAATCTCCCGCATTGACCACCGGATTCTTCGGATAAACCTGTCCCGGTGCCATGGTAACACCCGGCTGAGCCGTCGGTGTCGGAGTAGGCACCGCCGGCGTAGCATCCGGCGCAATCTCTGTCTTATCCTGCTTAACCTGTCCGGCGTAACTCCAGCTATTTGTCTTAGTTAAATCCAGATGAAGTACCGGACGAATGCCGTGACCCTTATCATGGACCTGGGTCCCAAAAAGCCCTGTTACAGAAATGGCTCCTTCGCTTATATTGTCGGTACTGAGTACATATCCCTTAATGGCTCCGAGGGTTCTCAGCAGATAAGCCTCCGATATTATACCATTTTCACACGATTTTGCAAAGTCAGTACCATCTGCCGCTCTTGTCTCTGTTGCAGAAAACTTATTTTCAGAAGGGTTATAGTTGTGCACAAAACCATATGACCTTTCTGTTATTTCATCAAGCGAAAGCAGATAAATGTTATCTCGTGTCGAAGCCCCATTCTCGGCTGATACATCTAAATCACCCTCATAATAAGGATTTCTTATGTTATCAATCTCTGTTTCCACAATGGCTTCCTGCTCACCCTGAGTAAATGCCGTATCCGAAAATGTCCCATTCAGCCATGTACGAAGAGAACAAGTCTCCCATGTAACCTCCTCACTGTATGTCGTATGATACGGTCTGGCATCCAGACACTTATCCGCCATCAAAAAGGCATCTGTGCCATCCTCATTGACTGACAGCACGCGCCACTTGATCGGCTCATACTTATAACAGCTGCCATCCTCACGGCGGAAATATCTCGTACCGTCTGTATCTGTACATTCGACATCCCCCTCATCCTGTTCCGCCTGATTTTCCGACTGCGGTACATACTCGCTCTGCCAGTAATTCCCGAAATAAATGCAGTCCCATGTAATTTTACCATCCTCTGCCGCAATTACGGGATTCTGTAAATTGTAACCGTTTCCCACGGTTTCTTCTGCCTGCACGGCAGCATCTGCCTGAAAAACAGAAATAAGGCACATAACCAGTACCATGCACCTCGCAATCATCTGTTTTCTCATCTTTTTCATTCTCATTTTCATACTCCTTTTTTTATTTATCTACACAAGTGCTTTGTCATTCATATTCTTTTAATGGTACATAACAGTCTCCGATATAAATTCCAAGCACTTGGTTGATATCAACCGCCTTATCAAACTGACACACGTATTTGTGAAAAATTTTTCCTTTCTTTTCGTATTCTGAAACACCACTGCTGTTTACCAGTGTTTTATCCTGCAAATTAGGACTGTCCACTATTTTTTCACTTCCGTCAATCATTTTAAACCGGATGGTAATCCTTGTATCGGAAGTATGCAGCGTATCCACCGGCACATTAGAGACATCGGAAACCACTGTCATTCCCAACGGCAGGAGTTTTACTTTTTGAATCGCAGCCGTGGTATCAAGAAGAGAATAATTCATATCTTTGGTTCCTTTGACTGTAATGTTCTCCGAATCGGTATATGATGCAGTGAAAGTAAGACTCCACATGCCCTCCACCAATATATCAGGAGCCTTCACATATGGCCCTGCAATCAAATCTTTGAAAAATGCCGTGACTTCTTTTCCTTCTTTGACCTGCTTGTCCGTAGATATGCTGACAACGTAGGTCGCCACATTTTTCTTTCCTTCCAGAACTTCAAGAAGAGTACACTCTGTTGCACCCGGCACCAGTTTTGATGTATTATAATTTGAGCCTTCACAAAATCCAAAATAGTCAAACATTATGCTTTTCTCAAATTCTACATTAACCGGAGCTGTAATCTTCACAACAGCATAGATATTTTGGCTATCCATGACTATTTCTTTCAATTCAAACATCAAGTCCGGTTTACTGACCGCCTTCTCTTTTGTACTATCAACACCCATTTTCTGTGATTCTTCCTCACCCATTCCAAAAAAGTCCAAAATCGTCTGCTTAAAATCATCCAGAAAACTCGCCTCTGCCACTGAGGCACTGGAAAGACCTAAATATCCTGTTATAATAAGGCAAACGGCAGCTATAATAATTGCCACTTTAACGAAGGGTCTTTTTTTGGGTGCTGCAACACTATCTTCCTGAATAGTTTCAAGAATTTCATCTACTTTCTCATGGTAGGTATTCGGAACCTCAAACTTCTTTGCCGATTTTTTTATTTTTTTATCAAAATATGTCATTCCCACACACCCCTTTCCAATACCTTTCTCAGTTCTGCTTTTCCCCGGTTCAATCTGGATTTTACTGTTCCTACAGGAATATCTAAAACATCTGATATATCCCGAAGGGATAATTCATCATAATAAAACAACACAACAACTAATCGGTATTCCTCCCTCATCTGCTGCAAAACATCCCACAGTTCATCATAACTTGCCTGTACCGGTTTCATCATTGCCTCTACTTCTTCATTTCCCGGTAATATCAGTCGCTTTTTTCTTATTTTCAGAGCTTCGTTCTTTGTGATAGTCAGCATCCAAGGTTTAAATTTATGTAATGCACTGATTTGTTTTATATTCTCATATGCTTTTAATATTGCATTGCTGACAGCATCTTCCGCATCTGCTTCATTTTTCAATATAGCAAGTGCCATAGTATATAAATTATCCCTGCACTTATTGACATATTCGCAAAACTTTTTTGCTTCCATAAATATTTACCCTTCATTCGTTAGCACATTGATATTTTTTCTCCCATATATAAAGATACTTTAAAACGCAAAAAGGTTCCCGGATTTTAAATTTATTTCTCTGGCACGATGGCGCATCATGCTATCTCTCCATCCGCCGGATGATATCCCGTATAACCCCATATAAATCCGGCTTTAGCTCCGTCAGGGTTACCGGTTCCTGCATCAAAATAACATTATGACAGGTGGAATTTATCAGTTCCACAACCATATAGAGCATCAGTTCAGGATTCCGGAATGTTCTACCGGATTCCTGAATCAGCTCACAATATCTGTCATAAAAGCTGTAGCCACCTGCTTCCGTTGTTTCGGTCAGCAGTACATGATGAAAAACGCCCCAACTTAAATTTTTAGAAATAAACTCTAACAGCTGTTTGTCCTCATCTAACTGGTTGATAACAGAATCTGCAATAAAAATGACCTGTTCCTCAAGAGAGGGAAGCTTTTGTGTCGTGCTTTCCACTTCTGCCTTTTGAAACAACTCCATTGTCTTTGCCACAATCAGCTTATCCCGCAAATCATACTTATCCTTAAAATACAGATAAAAGGTTCCCTTCGCCATATCCGCCATCTTTACAATATCGGAAATGGAAGTGTCCTGGATACCCTTAGAGGTAAACAAGGAAAACGCTGCTCCAAACAGCGCTTCCCGTTTCTGTTTTTTCTTTTTATCCAGTTTGCCTAAAACACCTTCTTCTTTTTTTTCCCGCATTACTCATCATCCTTTTTTACTTCTTCTGTTTCAATAATGAATTTCACTTCGCCGTCCATTCCCTTACCGATTCCGCTGAAGCTCTTATACTCCTTCCCGGCATCGGAAATGGCACGGATACGCTCAAGTAATGTTTTGATGTCTTTCTCATATGCACGATTTATCTTTTTAACTCCCTGCTCATTTAATTTTGCCATCCCCTTCTTTAACTCTTCGGCACCATTGTCCAGCTTTTCACTGGCACTGCTTAGTTTTCCGATACCGCTTACCAGCTGACCGGTTGCCTGATTCAGCGCTTTACCGCCCTTTTGCAGTGTCTTCATTCCCTTATTTACCTTTTTTACGCTCTTTTTCATTGTCTTTCCTGCTTTTATCAGTGCCTTTGCTCCGCTTAACAGCTTTTTTTCATTATCTGTCAGCTTTTTGCCGCCCTCTTTCAGCTTTTGTATATTTTCCACCAGCACCGGCAACTGTGTATTGAGAGTTTGGGAAGCAGAAGTCAGACTGGAAGAATTCCCGGACAACTTACTCAAAGAATCCATCACCGTATTCACACCGGAGGATAACTGCTCTGCTCCTTTTTTCAACGTACCGTCTGCTGATGTAGCCCCTTCCAGTGCCTCTATCGCTGCTTTTTGAGTCTTTGTTACTTCTTTTAACTGGGCAATGAGCGCAGCATCTGCGCCGGAAGCCTCCAATGCCCCGATCAAAGCTTCATTGTTCGCAAAGGATGCTTTCAACTGTGCCAGATTGGAATGAATTTCGGTAATACCGGAGGATACCGCCTTTGCCCCGTCTTTCAAAGCCTTGACATTTTCTTTTTTCCCTAGTTCATCCACTCCCCCCGTATAGGTTTTCAATCCCTGATCAAAGGTTTTTATCTGGGAAGGCAGATCTTTTACTGCTTCATACAGGCTTGCACATCCACTGGCTATCTGACTGGCACCATCCACATAAGTCGTTGTACCACCAGCAAGGCTGTCAGCTCCGTTCACATATTCTTTCACACCCTTTGTAAAGGTACCATTTCCTTTTGCAAATGTGTTAATACCACTGGTAACTTTCTTTACACCGTCCTTTTCATACTTCTTGACAGTGGTCTTTAATGCCCCCATTTTTTCCGAAAACAGTGACATACTCTCAGACAGTGTTTTTGAACCATCTGCCAGCTGGGTGACGGCATCCGTCAAATCCGAAAGCTTCTCTTCCACCTCATCAAAGCTGTCTGTTCCATCCAGATTCAGTTCATCAAGAAGGCCTGCACTGGCATAGGTAAAAGTATTGCCCATGGAAAAATCAGTTACCTCCGCCGTCACCGTAAATTCACTGTGGATTTTATCTTCATATTCCTCTTCCAGATTCAAACTCTCTGCCAGGCCCGGTATACCCATACCGACTACAATCTGATTGGAACCGTCGTTGATTACACGCCCATTGTCTATCTCCACATGGGTAAAGTTATCCGAGGAAAGAATCATTCCCGTTACCATAACAAAAGGTGTATAGATTGTTGTCTTACGACCACCTATTTCCTTTGTCTTACTGGAATGATTTTCATAGGATACCTTTATTTTTACGGTTCCGCTTTTTCCTAACATCTCCTGAGGAGTCATTTCCTGTCCGTCCAGAAAATAGGTAAGTTTCAACTCCACCGGTAATTCTTTCGTCGTCTTTCCCTGATAGTAAATATCCTCTCCTGCCATGCTCCAGTCCATCGATTTTCCGGACTGGCTATAAGTTTCCTCCCCCTTGACATTGATAATATCTGTCAAATCAGAAGAATCCTTTACCGTACCGGAGACAAGGCCGGAATTTTTCAGCCAGTCTGCCACGGTAATTTCCGTCACCTGTCCATCCGCCCCGGCATTGACATATACTGACTCTTGCTTGGATATTTTCTTTGCGGCAGCAAAAGAACCGCTTCCTAATATCAGACTGAGTACGAGAACTCCACTGAGTACTGTTTTTCCCATAATCTTCACATTTTTATTCATAATCCGATACCTCCTTAATAATCTATCTTTCTCATATCCCATGTTGTCTTGCATATCACTTTATCAAATACTGTCAGCATTGCCGGCAGAATCAGAATAACCACAATCATACTGATAACAGCCCCTCTGGCAAGCAGTGTACAGATTGCCTTTATCATATCAATATTGGATGACACCGTTACTCCGAAAGTAGAGGCAAACAGACACATGCCACTGATTAAAATGGACTTAATAGATGTCCGGTGGGCAATGGCGATGGCCTCTTTCTTACTTTTTTGCCTTTCCGTGCGCTCCTTGTGATACCGGCTGGTCATTAGAATTGCGTAATCCACCGTTGCCCCCAGCTGAATCGTGCCGATGACGATACCCGCCACAAAAGGCAGGGATTCACCGCTATAATATGGCACGGACATATTGAGAAATATGGCGAATTCAATAACCGAAACCAAAATAACCGGTATGGAAATGGATTTGAACACAAACAATATTATGATGAAAATAGCAAGGATGGAAACATTATTTACATTGACTAAATCAATATCCGTAACATCCTGCAGATCTTTTGTCAAAGGTGCTTCTCCAATTACCATGGAGTCTTTATCATAACTTTTTATGAGCTTACTAATTTCATCTATCTGGGCATTTACCTCATCCGTTGCCGTTTTATAATCCGAGCAGACAAACTGCAATTCATAATTCTCGCTCTGCAGCATGCTCCGGTACTCATTCGGTATCATGGAATCCGGAAAATTTGCTCCCACAAAGGAGTTCATTCCAATCACCCATTTTACACCCTTAACGTTCTCTACCTCTTTTTGCATGGCATTTTTATCCTTTGCAGGCATTCCCTTTTTCAGCAAAAGCATATGCATATTACTCATATGAAAGGTTTCCTGCAGTTTCTCATTTGCCACAGCGGAATCCAGCGTCTGCGGCAGAGAGCCGGCAATGTTGTAATAAATTTCATAATTTTTATTGCCATAATAAGCCGGTCCCAACAATACAAGAAACAAAATAACCGCCGCCGGCCACAGCTTAACAATTCCCTTCGACACTCCATCCAGTTTCGGAATCAGGTTTTTATGAGTCGTTTTATCAATCGCCTTGTCAAAACAGAGAATCATCGCCGGCAGCAGGGTAATACAGGTAATTACACCAATAATAACTCCCTTTGCCATTACTACTCCCAAATCCATACCTAACTGAAAGGTCATAAAGCAGAGAGCCGCAAATCCGGCAATGGTAGTAACCGAGCTTCCCGTCACGGATTTAAAAGTACCCGAAATGGCATGTGCCATGGCACGGTTTTTATCCCCCGGATATCTCTTTTTATTTGCCTCATAGCTTTCCAGAAGAAAAATCGAATAGTCCATTGTTACTCCCAGCTGCAGAATCGCCGTCAGCGCCTGGGTAATATACGAAATTTCCCCAAACATAATATTACTTCCCAGATTATATAAAATAGCCATTCCGATTCCCATCAGAAAAATAAGCGGCGTAACAAGGGAATCCATCGTAAGCAGCAAAATAAGCAGAGATAAAATGGCGGCCACCGCCACATACACCGGCATCTCTGCCAGAGCAAGATTCTTAATATCGGTTACCACCCCGGACATACCACTGATAAATGCCTGTTTTTCTACCACCCTACGCATATCGGAAATAGCACTCATGGTAGAGTCTGACGACGTCGTGTTGTCAAAAAGCGCAATCATCATAGTGGCATTTCCTTTAAACAACGCTTCTTTTATACTATCCGGCAGCATTTCCTTCGGAACACTGATGTCTACTAGATCATCATACCAGATAACATTTTTCACATGCTCTACCTGTTCCAGCTTTTCCTTTAGGGCAACTACCTCCCTGTTTTCCATATTTTCTACGATAACCATGGAAAAGGCTCCCATACCGAACTCATCTACCAGCATATCCTGTCCGGATACCGTTTCCAGCGAGGAAGGAAGATAACTCAATACGTCATAATTTACTCTTGTCATTCCATAGCCGATAATTGACGGTATTAGCAGAAGCGCCCCAATCACAAGAATAAGAATCCTGTGTCTGGCAATCCATCTACCAAACTTAATTACCATACTATAGCCCCCTTTTGTCCTACATTTTTAAAAATGACCAACGTTCATTTTTATCATCTTATGCAGTTTATCACAAATAGATAAAACAATCAACCGTCTGTTTGTACTTTTTTTTCCAACTAAGGGGCGAAGCTGCCTTACCCGCATATAGTAAAAACAGAGAGGGGGCTGTGTCATGAATCGTGTAAGAAATGTTGTCCGGGTCGGAGAGGCTCACCGGCGCGGAATATACGGACAGGGCATTTCCATTGCCATTGTGGATACGGGACTCTCCCTGCACCCGGACTACAGTTCCCGAATTACCGGCTGGTGTGATACCTTAAAAGGCAGATCCATTCCCTATGACGACAGCGGTCATGGCAGTCATGTAGCCGGAATTGCCGCCGGAGACGGACAATCCTCTCAGAGGCGGTACATCGGAATTGCCCCAGAGGCAAAGCTAATCGGCGTAAAGGTTTTAGACCAAAAAGGAAACGGAACGATTCCCGATATTATGCGGGGCTTAAACTGGATACTCCGAAATAAAGAACGCCTCTCCATCCGCATTGTGAACATTTCCATCGGTGCCAATGACAGAAAGACCTTCCATGAAAACTGTGATTTTGTGAGAAAAGTCAATCGTCTGTGGGACAGCGGCATTGTCGTAATAGCCGCCGCCGGAAATAAGGGACCTGGCAGATACACCATCAGTGCCCCTGGAAATTCCCGGAAAATCATTACCGTAGGCTCCAGTGATACCTGGGGAACACCGAACAGGACAGGCAACAATCACTCGGGAACCGGCCCTACCCTTTCCTGCATAAAAAAACCGGACGTCGTTGCGCCCGGTTCCCATATTATCAGCTGCTCCGCCTTCCAGTCAGGCTGGCAGAGAAATCCATATTCCGTAAAAAGCGGTACCTCCATGTCCACACCGATTGTATCAGGAGCCATCGCCCTTTTACTTTGCAAATATCCCGATATGACACCCCGCGAAGTAAAAATACGACTGAAAAATTCCAGTACAAATCTTCATCTTCCCCATGAAAAACAGGGCTGGGGGCTTCTCAATATCGAAAAACTGTTATCGTAATCTATCCCAGATGCCAGATATCCTCATTATACTGGGCAATGGTCCGATCCGAAGAGAAAAATCCCGCTTTGGCAATATTGACTAACATTTTTTTTGCCCATGCCTTTTTATCTTCATAATCCGCATAAGCTCTCTCCTTTGCCTCCACATAGGACGGATAGTCCGGGAATGTCATAAACCAGTCTTTATTCAGCAATTCCTGATACAGGCGTTTTAAGCATTCCTTGTTGCCCAGACGCAACATCTTTTTACTGACAATAAAATCTACTGCCTCTTTTAATTCCGGATTTTTCTCATAGTAATCTCTGGAGCAATAATCCCCCCTGTCATAGCGGGCCATTACCGTGTCGCTGTCCTCACCGAACACATAAATATTTTCATCTCCCACAAGCTGATGAATTTCTACATTGGCACCGTCCTCGGTTCCCAGTGTGATAGCACCGTTTAACATAAATTTCATATTTCCGGTACCGCTTGCCTCCTTGGAGGCTAAGGAAATCTGCTCGGATATATCGCAGGAAGGAATAAGTTTTTCCGCCATCGTTACATTATAATTTTCCACCATGACTACACGAAGATAAGGGCGAACCTCTTTATCCTTGGCAATCAGCTTCTGCAGGCAGAGAATCAGATGAATAATGTCCTTGGCAATGACATATGCCGGTGCTGCCTTTGCACCGAAAATAAGGGTAATCGGCCGTTTCGGGCGCTTGCCTGCTTTGATTTCCAGATACTTGTGTATCGCATAGAGGGCATTTAACTGCTGCCTCTTATACTCATGGAGACGCTTCACCTGAATATCAAAAATGGAATCCTCATCCAGAGTAAGTTTCTGGGTTTCCTTCAGATAAAGGCAAACCTCGTGCTTTTTCTCCTTCTTAATGGCAATCAGCCGGTTCAAAACCTCTTCATCCTCTTTGTAATCCAATAGCTTCTCTAATTCTCTGGCATCCTTTTTAAAGCCGTTACCAATCGTATCTTCTAACAGACTTGTCAGTGGATGGTTGCAGTGTAAAAGCCAGCGTCTGAAGGTAATACCGTTGGTTTTGTTATTAAATTTTTCCGGGTACAGCTGGTAAAAATCGTTAAGCTCGCTGTTTTTCAAAATCTCTGTGTGAAGCTCCGCCACACCGTTTACACTGTGACCAAAATGCATATCCATATGGGCCATATGCACCCGCTCTTCCCCATCAATAATGGCAACTGCCGGATTGTTATACTTTTCCAAAATCTTCTCATTCAGACGGCGGATAATCGGCACCAGTGCCGGGGCAACCTTTTCAATAAAGGAAACCGGCCATTTTTCTAATGCCTCCGCAAGAATAGTGTGATTGGTATAGGCGCAGGAGTCCGTTACGATCTGCACCGCTTCCTCCCATTCTATTCCCTTTTCCGTTAAAAGTCTGATTAATTCCGGAATGACCATGGAAGGATGGGTATCATTAATCTGGATTGCCACATAATCGGCAAGGTCATGGAGATTACTGCCCCTCTCCAAGGCCTCTGCAAGAATCAGCTGGGCGCCGCAGCTTACCATGAAATATTGCTGGTAAACCCGGAGCAGTCTGCCTGCCTCATCGCTGTCATCCGGATATAAAAACAACGTCAGATTTTTCCGTATCTCTTCCTTGTCAAAGTCGATTCCCTTCCCCACAATAGACTCCTCCAGGGAATCTAAATCAAATAAATGCAGACGGTTTGTACCATTGTCATAGCCTGTTACTAAAATATCGTACATCGTAGCAATGACATTGAAATCACCAAAAGAAACGGAAAACTTTTTATCACTGCGAATCAGCCAGCTATCCTTTTCAATCCATCTGTTTGGAAGCTCTTTTTGCCGGCAGCGTTTAAACTTTTGCTGAAACAATCCAAAATGATAGTTCAGTCCGATACCATCCCCGGCAAGTCCCAGTGTGGCAATGGAATCCAGAAAGCATGCCGCCAGTCTTCCCAGTCCGCCATTTCCCAATGACGGCTCCGGCTCTCTCTCCTCCAGACGGGCAAGGCTTTTTCCCGCAGCCTGCAGTTCCTTTTCGATCTGCTCATAAATCCCAAGATTAATCAGATTGTTGCTGAGAAGCTTTCCAATCAAAAACTCGGCAGAAATATAATATAACTTTTTTTTCTGTCCGGTAATTTCTTTTCCGGCAGCACGCTCCTGTACCAGTGTCATTAAGGCGTGATACAGCTCCTCCTCCCTACAGTCTGCAATCTTTCTCCCATACATTTTCAATACGATTTCTTCTAACATTGTTTTCCTGCTTTCCTTTTCTTTTTTCTATTTGTTATATTATTTACGCAGTAGAAAATCCAGCTGCCTTCCAGCCGTTCCTACTGAAATATTATAGACGTAATCTTCCTGCCCCTCAAATACTGCCTGAATATGATAAGATCCCTCTGCTACATAAACAACATAATTTCCCGAGATATCTGTTTTTGCCGTAAAGATGGTACCATCGTTTACATTTTCACATGTAATGACCGCATCGGCAACCGCTTTACCGGAAGCATCCGTAACCTTTCCCGATACCGTCCGCTTTTCCATTATCCGGAGAGTGGCAGATGCTTTAAATACTCTTTCAGCATTTTCTTTATCGGTAACTGTAACGGTTACATCATACGCCCCTGTCTTTTCAGCAGTTCCCGACACAGTTCCATCCTCATTCATCATCAGTCCCTCCGGCAGTTCAGCTGCATAGCTGTATTTCCCGCTGCCTCCTGCTGCCCAGGCAAACTCAATATTTTTTAAAGTATCTCCGACCAGTACGGTAATATCTTCTGCTTTTGCCACAATCGTTGCTTCATTACCCACAAACACATTAATTTTCTGTATCACAACATTGCCCATCTCATCCGCAGCACGGATGGATAAAATGGTGCCCACTGTCGCGGTATCATATTCTCCTGAGAAAATCAGCGCATTATCTGTCGCCTTATAAGTAATCCCACCGACACTCCCCGTTACGGTATAGGAAATATTTCCATAGCAGTAATCGCTTAAATCAATGGTCTCCTCCATGGTATCCCCCACCACTCCAATCCACCGCTTTGTAACCGGAGTAGTGCTTTTTACAAATACCGCCTGGGCTTCTGCACTTTTTGTTCCATTTCCCGGAAGGGTGGCAATGGATACACGGACATAGGAATCCTTTGCAATGGAATAGGTGTTGTCTAATGTCAAATCATAAGTTTTATTATCATAATTTCGAATCTTCGATATATGATACCGACGGGTATAGGAACCGGCAGTATAGCGCTTCCCTTCTACTACAATCTGGTTCGCCGTCACTTCCCTCGCCTTATCCAGTGTAAAACGAACGGTGTCTTTACTCAATACCTGAACCGAAGAAAGATTAATCGTATTAGCAGCAAGTACTTTAACCGTACAGCTGGCACTTTTTTTACTCCCCTCCACAGAGGTCGCCTTAATCTTCGCCGTACCGACTGCCACCGCCTTTACCGTACCGTCGCTGGAAACAGTGACTACCCCCTTATTGGAAGTCGTCCATTTCATTCCCTTATAGCTCCCACTGGCAGGAGTTATGGAAGCCTTTAATTTCTGACTGCCCCCTACATAAAGTGTCAGCGATTCCTTATCCAAATTCACTGTCTTTATCGGTTTTACTACCTTGACAGAAATTTTTGCCTTTTTCTTTTTGTTCTTTTTTGAGGTTACTGTAATTTTACAGGAACCTGCCTTAACTCCCTTGACATTTCCCGCACCGGAAACAGTAGCAATTTTTTTCTTGGAAGTCTTATAGATAACTTTTTTATTTTTGGATTTGTTCGGTGTGACAGTAACGGTAGTGGTCAGTTTTACCTTTTTTCCCACTGCCACATGGACCGTTTTTCCATAATTACTTTTTACTTTTACCTTTTTTACCTTGACCTTCGCCTGAGCATCCATATCCGGTGCCCCGCACAAGATAATTGCTGCTGCAAAAATAAGCAGTCCCTTCCATATGTTTCTCATGCTTTGATACCTCCTGCAATTTTTCCAACGTTCTTTATCGTACCACATTTTTTTCCGTTTGTACACTATAATAATTTTCCTGTATGTCAAAAACAGGGCCAGTATCATTCCTGCTTTTTATAGTAACACATCTTCCTATCATAAGTTCCATGATTTTCATAATAGGTAACATAAAAACCTTCGTTTATGCCATCCACTAGCAAATTGGAAACCATATAATTGTTGCTTCCTAACTTCAATACTCTGTCATTCTTTGACACAATCCTCGTAAAAGAATCCTCATCGATGTCTGCCCGGTAAATACCCCCTCTTGTAATATAATAAAAGGAGTCCTGAAAATAACGGACATACTCCGATGGGTTTGATGCATCTCTTTCCTCCAGCGCTGCCAGAGAAATTTCGTGTCCCTTCTCCCCCGATTTCTCACTATAGGAAACAATTTTAGTTGGCAGTCCGGTTGTCATATCCACGTCAAAGGAAAAATACTCTCCGTTTCCCGCCATCTTTAAGACAGCCGGATTTTCCAGTTCCCGGATACATCTTCCGTCCAATGGGTTATAAATACCATTGATCGTAGAACCGTTTTGTATCAACACATTGCCATCCGCAAATACGTCAGTATTGACCCATGTAACACCTTTTCCATTATCATTTTTTGGCAGTTTGGGCAAAGGTATTTCTTTCCACTGATTAGTCTGTAAATCAATCTGGAGCAGATATTCTTTCTCTATCGCATCATCTTTCAGCTCGGCCAACTCCTGATACAACTTTCCGTCCTGTCCCATATACACTCTCATAAGATCCAGTTTATTTTTATCTCTAAATTTTTTTACTGCCTTCGCCCATGGACAGTCTACCTTGACAGCCTTTTCTCCCTCGTATTTAACGAGCGCAATTTCTTCCGGTATCACATGCATCCCTTCTTCATCACTTTTCTTCCCTATTTTTTCGGCATAAAAATAAATTTCTCCGTTTATCCCCTGAAGCCCCGCTAAATCCATACCGGAATTATCTTCACTAGGAAATAGGTTACTATCCGGTTCAAAATTCTGTTCCACATAAGTTCCCCCCGGTATTTCATTATAAGAAATAGCAGGAGAGGTTGCCGTTTCCTCCTGATTTGACGAGGAGCAGCCTGTCATGGCCATAGACAACATTAGTAACATTCCGATTGCACGCATTGCTTTTTTCCGTTTTTTCATATGTTTGTCCTCCTGTTCATATACCTGCTTTGATCAAAGTTTTACCACGTATGAAGCTTTTTCTCAATCCGCTTTTTCACTTTCACATCTATATTTTTCTGTCCCTGATACAGCTTCTTTAAAAACTCTTTCTTTGTCCCCTTTTTTACATAAATATCCTGAACAGCCGTATCTTCGGTCACAGTAAACTCCCCATAAAACTCAGGAGTGTCCCCCCGCAGATAAATTTCGGATGGACCCTCACGCAAAAATAGCGCATTGCGGTTAATCCGCTTTACGGTTGTCGGTAGAACACAACGATATCCAAACCACAGGGAATTGCTGGATAACAGAGCCTCTTCACATATCTGCTCCACGCCCTTTGCTATATTTATTATAAGATAATCGTCCTCGTCCTCGTAAAATTCAGTTTTTGTAGTCTCCGAAACCTTATCTCTGGTAAGCTTATCCGTTTCCCCAATATCTATGTCAGTAAAATCCCAACCCCAGGACGCTTTCCCCATACGGTACAAAACCTTTCCGTCCTTCGATAGCAGACCGCTGGATCTATCGCTTTTAAAATACGGATTTTTTTCGTCCACCACGATATTATCTTGAACCAGTCTATGGCAGAAAGCATCCTCACTGATTTCCTTTACGGAAGCCGGAATGGTAACAGAACTAAACTCGGAAAATGTCGTATTCACTGCCCGCCTTCCCAGTGTTTCCACCCTATCCGGCAGTCTCAGCTCCGAAGCATTCAGCGTAATATTGCTTCCGATATAAACGACATTCTCAGGAAGTTCTTTAATCCAGACTCCCTTCAGGGCATTATCTCCGATGTATTCCAGCCCTTTATTCAGAGTTACGGATACCGGAATCTCTGTATCGTTCTTCATAAGGCGTTCTGTATTATCCTCATAGCAGTAAGCAAAAGCATCCTCTCCCAGCTTTTTCATCGACTCCGGCAGCACAACATTGACGCGGCGTCCCGTATCATTTTCTCCTATCATATTGGCAAAAGCACCATGCTCGATTTCCGTCCTGCCCTCCTCAAAGGAAATTTCCATTTTCCCGCACCGGGCAAATGCTTCTTTTTCTAAACTGACATCCTTCGGTATAACAATGGATATCTTCCCTGCATACCAGGGAATCATATTATCTTCGTAGGTAAAGGCATGGGTGGCAATTTTCTTTGTCGACTCCGGCAGGATAATTTCCCCGGTAGAGTCTCCATCTCCCAGATAGCGGACCAGAGTATCCCCCTTCATCAGGAAATCACCGTGACGGCTGAATCCCGGCACCTCCCGGTACTGGCAGTCTCCCGCCGCCACCAGTCCGTAGGAATTAAAAATAAAGGTGTACTGATAGGTATCATCCAAAAATACCAGTTTTCTTCTCCCATTTTCTAAATCTCCTTCGCGTTCCGGCTCGCCAAAGGCGGCGACACAGTCTCCCTCAAAACAATTTTTATTGATATTTCCGATATAGGAATCATAATATTCGTCCGGCTCTTTCTCCCACAGGGCATGAAGCCGGTAAATCCGTCCCGATTCGTCCCTTTCCAAACCACAATAATCCTGTAATTTTTCTTCCAGACTCTCCGTTTTCCCCAGCCAGTCTGTCAGCGTACTCACTGCCTCTGTCTCCAGCTTCTCTTTCTTCTTCAACACACCCTGAAACGCCCAACCTTCCGTGTTTTCGCCTTTCGGTATGGACAACTGTATCTGGTTTTCTCCCAACACGATACTACCCGTTTCTTTATCCCCATATTTCGGAACATATTGGTATTTTCCCCAGTCCATTTTCATCTGATAGTGAAATTCATAAGTATTATCGACGGTCATATTGGCAGCAAAGTGAGACAGCTTCGCACCACTTTCTTTGTTTTTCAGAGAAATTACCATATGGGCACCAGTTACCCGGCGGACCGTCAGCTCCGTCTTTTCATCCTCACTGACCCAGACGCCCTCATAACTTTTGCATTTTTTCGCAAACTCTCTGGCATCCTGCTCCTGCACATATGTACCGAGTACCCACATGAGGATGGCACAGAGCAGCACACCTGCCAAAATAATGATTAATCGCTTTTTTCGTATGGACAAAGCCACTCCCCCCTCTCTTAGCACAATGATGCCAATGCAATACCTCTACCCGATATATTCGCAGGCAGCAAGTGCTGCCACAGCTCCGTCCGCCGCCGCTGTCGTCAGCTGCCGCACTGTTTTCGTCCTGCAGTCCCCTGCTGTAAAAATGCCGGCAGTCCTTGTCAGGCAATCCTCCTCCGCCTGAATGTACCCTTTCTCATCTACCGTAACCAAATCTTTAAAAGCTTCATTATCGGGCATCTGTCCGATTGCCACAAAAAGCCCATTTAGCTTTTTTTCAGTTTCTTCATCGGTAACCACATTTTTCAGGATAACTCCCTCTATCATCGTATCCCCCTGCAGCTTTGTCACTACCGTATCCAAGATAAACTCCACATTTTCTTTTTCCTGTAACGCCTGCAGCTTCCTGCTCTCTCCGCGAAATTCTTCTCTTCTGTGAATCACCGATACTTTTTTACAATAGCCGGATAAAAACAGGGCATCCTCTAAAGCAGTGTTGCCACCACCTACCACAGCCACCTCCCGGTCACGGAAAAAAGCCCCGTCACAAGTAGCACAGTAAGACAGGCCCGCTCCCATAAACCGGGTCTCCTCCTCCACTCCCAACGGGCGGTTTTTCGCTCCGGTAGCCAAAATAACGGTCCGGGTTTCATATTCTTTTTTCTCTGTCGATACCAGCTTCGTATCCCCTTTGTCTGTAATGCCTATGACCTTTCCCCGCTCAAAACCGGCTCCCAGTCCGGTAGCCTGCTCATATAATCCGGTGGCAAACTCATAGCCGGATATGTGCTTAATCCCCGGATAGTTTTCAATCTCCGGGGAATTCACAATCTGACCGCCATAATTTTTCTGCTCCAGCACCAGTACCTTTTTCCCGGCACGGACACCGTAAATCGCCGCAGAAAGCCCTGCCGTACCGCCACCTACAATGATAATGTCATACACGTTCTCCACCCCGGTTCTACAAAAGTTCTAAAATCTCTTCCTTTGACACAACGCCTACCGAACGCCCGGCCTCTGCACCGTCCTTCATGACAACAAGGGTCGGGATTCCCATAACCTTAAACTGCATGGCCAAATCCTGATATTTGTCCACATCGATTTTTCCCACTTTAATATCGCTTCTTTCCCCGGCGATTTCCTCCACTACAGGAGCAAGCATCTGGCAGGGACCACACCAGCCTGCCCAGAAATCAATCAGCACCGGTTTATCGGACTGCATTACCTCTGTTTCATAATTTTCCTTCGTTATCTCTATTACTGACATAACTAACCTCCTGTCTCTGGTTTTAGCACGATGACGCTACCAGTATATCCATTCTAGCATTTATTATAGCAAATACCGTGCAGAAAGCAACTTGATTCCTAATCCTTATTAAAAAATTCCCTCATCTGTTCTTCGGCGCTCTTTACTCTCTCCTCTAACTCCCTGGCTGATAACAGTCGGCAGCCGGCACCACGGATAATAATCTGCTCCAAGCCATCAGAGGTCGCCACAGTAATATCGTACCTCTTTCCGTTTTCGTGGGCAAATTTTTCTATATACTGGTCTGCGGTTTCCGCCTCTTTCGTATATACTACATGAATGTTGTGATAATCTAAAATTTCCGTCCGATGGTTCTGGACCCGATAGGCATCAAACACAAGGATCAGATGACATTTTTGAAACCCCTGATAATTGCACAAAATGTCCATGAGCCTCCCTCTCGCACCGTCAATATCCACCTTTGCCAGTTCCCGCAGTTCCTCCCATGCAAAAATAATATTATAGCCGTCTACTAAGAGATAGGGTTCCCCCTTTTCCACTTTCTTTCTCGGTTTCGACAGCCCCACAGAGGCAGTGGTCAGGGAGCGGAGCTTTTTCCCGGATATCCCCTTGTGGGAGATTGGAACACCTTTTTTATTGGCATGGGATGCCTGCTCTAAAATCCGATCAATTTCCTCCACATCAATAAAGTCCTCCACCGGAGATGACAGCCTCGTCTCCTCCGGTTCCATCTGCTCCTCTCTCCTCTCCTTTACGCATTCCACGTGGGCATATCCTGGAACCTCCTCCCAGCTCACATAAAAACCGGAACCATGGGTACAGAAAACCGAGCCGGTAGGATTTTCTCCATCCTGCTCCGGCTGGTAACCGATATTTTCTATTACCGCGGAAGCATTGTGACATGGATAATATCCCTGAAATGTACAGAAAATTCTTCCCTCCCCCTTCGTATACGCTGTTACCTCTGTCGGATAATCCTGCATGGTCGCCACCGGGGCACGACCGGTAAGAACGGAAGTACCGTCTGCCCCCTGCTCCAGTTCAAAGGTGCCCGACATTTTCTCAATATCCGCCAGAGCACGTCCCACCATAGTTTCCGGAATTTCCAGCCGGAATTCATAATAGGGTTCCAAAAGTACCGATTCCGCCTGCATCAGTCCCTGTCTGACGGCCCGGTAAGTCGCCTGTCTAAAATCGCCGCCCTCCGTGTGCTTTAAATGGGCACGGCCGGCTATGAGAGTGATTTTTATATCGGTAAGGGCAGAGCCTGTCAACACTCCCGGATGCTCCCTCTCTGCCAGATGAGTCATTATGAGTCTCTGCCAGTTCTTATCCAATATGTCCTCACTACAGTCCGCCGCAATCTGCACGCCGCTTCCCGGCTCTCCCGGTTCCATCCACAGATGAACTTCCGCATAATGGCGCAGGGGCTCAAAATGCCCGATTCCCTCCACGGAATTTTTTATACTTTCTTTGTAGACAATATTGCCCGTGCCAAATTCCACGCATACACCAAACCGCTTCTCAATCCGGCTTTTTAAAATTTCAATCTGAACCTCTCCCATAACCTTTGCCTGGATTTCCTGCAATTCTTCATTCCAGACAATATGAAGTTCCGGCTCCTCCTCCTCTAACTCCCTGAGCTTTGGCAAAATCACCGCCGGCTCACAACCCTCCGGCAGTTCGATGCGGTATGTCAGCACCGGCTCCAATACCGGCTTTTCCGACCTTTTTTCAAATCCAAGCCCCTCTCCCGGATAGGTACCTGTTAATCCCGTCAGGGCGCAGACCATACCTGCCTCCGCCTCCGGTATCGCTTCAAAGCGGTCGCCGGAATAGAGTCTGATCTGTGTTATCTTTTCCCTCTCCCCGGTCTTTTCCACAGGCAGCTCCATCCGGTTTTTGATACAGCCACCGGTTACCTTTACATAGGTAAGCCGGGTCCCCTGATTATCTCTCGCTATTTTAAAAACCTTCGCACCGAATTCTTCCGGGTAAACCGGTGCCTTCGCATACTTACTAAGTCCCCGAAAAAACTCCTCCACACCTTCCATTTTCAGTGCCGAGCCAAAAAAGCAGGGAAACAGTACCCTCTTTTTTATGAGAGAAATAATTTCCCCGGAATCCACTGTCCCGTTTTCCAAAAATTGTTCCAGCAGTTCCTCGTCACAGAGGGCAACGCTCTCATAAAATTCTTCCCCCTCCGGTCGGGAGAAATCTACTATATTACCGCCGAGACGTGCATTCAGTTCCTTTAATATTTTATTTTTATCCGTTCCCGGCTGGTCCATTTTATTGACAAATAAAAAAATGGGGATATAATATTTTTCCAGCAGACGCCAGAGAGTAACGGTGTGTCCCTGCACACCATCGGCACCGCTGATGACTAAAATTCCATAGTTAAGCACCGGAAGCGTCCGCTCCATCTCTGCGGAAAAATCCACATGTCCCGGTGTATCGAGAAGCGTTACCGTCGTATCCTCAAAAGAAAAGACAGCCTGCTTAGAAAATATCGTAATTCCCCTTGCTCTCTCTAATTCATCCGTATCCAGAAAAGCATCACCATTATCCACTCTTCCCATTTTTTTCAGCTGCCCGGCCGTATACATCAGCCCCTCTGACAGCGTGGTCTTGCCCGCATCCACGTGGGCCAATATTCCGATGCTAACATGTTTTGAACTCTTTTTGCCTAATCTATTTTCAGACGTATCTTCCATCGAAAATACCCCTTTCTGTATCTTATAATGAATGATTATAGCACAAAAAATGGTATAAGTCGATAAATATAACCGTGCCATCCTACGTACTTAATATTTTTTGCAACATATTCTCCGGCTGATTCGTTTTGTGTATATACTGTACTAGTATGTACCACCAAAATACTTTATAGGAAAGGAGTATTCTATGAACACAAAAGCAAAAAATGTCGGACTTTTGGCACTTCTGTCTATTATGACAGTTGCCTGCCTGGGAACAGGAATCAGTACCAAAGCGGCAGCAAAAAAACTCAACAAAAAAAAGGCGGTTATGTATACCGGAGGCACGCTGACGCTAAAAGTCAAAAAGGCAAAGGCCTCTTCTGTCCGTTGGAAGTCATCTAAAAAGACTATTGCCACGGTAAAAAAGGGGAAAGTCACAGCACTGAAAAAAGGAAAGGTAACCATTACCGCCAAAACCGGAAAACAAAAATTAAAATGCAAAATCACAGTGAATTCCAATTCCCTGAACCGCAAATCCGTGACGGTATATCAAAACGGCAGCTTTCAGATGAAGGCAACTCATCTGAAAAAAGGCATTATCAAGGGGTGGCGCAGTGCTAATCCTGACGTTGCCTCTATCTCAACTACCGGACTCATAAAAGGGAACTCCCTTGGCTCTACGGATATTACAGTATCTCTGAAATCAGAGACCTACACTTGCCATGTAATAGTAGTGGCAGCCCTGTCACGGGAGGATTTCCACGCTGAATTTACCGATGAGAAAAATAATTCCTACACGAATTTTATTGACTATGCAAAATACTGGAATTATCCAACGGATTACATCAATGCAGATGGTTCAGACAAAACCAAGCGGGGAATTGGCACAGGAGCTTACGGAGAGGGCAGGAAAGAAACTATCACCTTTACCACAGGTGTTGTTACCTACGTTTTGGAAGGACTGGACACCGGAGATGCCACTTACTTTTATGAATATACTTACTCAGAGGGCGGGGCAAAATACCAGCTGCGTTTTTATTTTAATAAAAATAATAAAGTAACCTTGCTCCTTTTAGCAAAAGGGCTCAGCTAGCATAACGGCCTTATGCTAAGGTTATACTGACAAAAACTCCCCGCCAGACCGATGGACAGCCTTATAGCAAAGTCCGTCAGCCTGTCGGGGTTTTATCATCCCACTAATTTATAGTCTCTTTCAAATAATAACGCATGTCATACCTCAGATCCTCTGCATTAGTCATCATCCCGTGATTCCGAATCAAACTCCAGAATCTTTCCGGATTTGGCATGAATGGTCAATTCATACTCCATATTACCTTTTACCAGCTCCACTTCATATACTGGTACACCGTCTTCCTTATCATATTCTACTTTGATAACCTTAGCACCCGGCACTTTTTTTAGCGCAATGCTCTTTGCCTTTGCCGCACCGATATATTTCGTAGAGGAAGAAGATTTTTTCACAATCTTCCACTCATATTCCAACAGCTTTCCTGTTTTAGCATGATATACCAGCTTATATTGTTTGTTTCCCTTTTTCAGCTTGACCTTGTATCCGGCCACACCGTCATCATACCGGAAACTGAGACTGGTTATTTTTGCCTTTGTTACTTGTTTTTTTGCTTTTTTCTTAATCGCACTACGTGTCTTGTTTTTCCGGTTCTCATAGGATTTGATAATACCGTTCGTATCCCACTCATACTCTATGAGTTTACCGTCTGAAGCACGGTATTTCAAATTATATTCCCGTTTCCCCTTTATCATATCCACGTCATATACCAGCGTACCGTTTTCATAATCGGTATCCACCTCTGTCACAGTTGCTGATTTCACTTTCTTCTGTGCCAGTTTTTGTGCTGCTGCTGGGTTTGTTAATTTTTTCGCCTCTGCAGATGCCGGAACTAAAAGCACCGCACAGGCAAATGCTACTGCTAAAATTCCTGATTTTCTCATGGTTATGACCTCCTTTTTCGTAAACAATACACCTATATTATATAACTTTTTTAACAATAAACAAGTTTTTAGTGATTTTTTTCAGGTAAAATGATATAGTATAATGGGATATGGAGGTAGAATCATATGCGAAAAACAAAAAGTCGTATAAAACAGGGATTACATATTATTATAGTCGGCTGCGGAAAAGTCGGCGCTGCCCTGATTGAGCAGTTAAGCAAAGAAGGACATGACATTACTATTATAGACAAAAATCCGGAAAAAATTCAGGAACTGTCCGGTCAGTTTGATATTATGGGTCTTGTGGGAAACGGTGCCAGCTACAGCGTCCAGATGGAAGCAGGTATTGAAAATACAGATTTGATTATTGCCGTCACCGGTTCGGACGAGCTGAATCTTCTCTGCTGCACGGTTGCCAAACAGGTCGGTGACTGTGCCGCCATTGCCAGAGTCCGCACACCGGACTACAGTAAGGAAGTCGGATATTTACGGGAAAAGCTTGGTCTTACTCTCGTCATCAATCCGGAACTGGAGGCCTCCAAGGAAGCCGCACGGATTTTGTATTTACCTACGGCACTGGAAGTCAATTCCTTTGCCCACGGGCAGGCTGAGATTATTAAATTTAAAATTCCGGAGGGCAATGTTTTAGATGGTATTACCATTGCAGAGCTGGGAAAGCATGTTTCTGCGGAAATTGCCTCCGACGTTTTGATTTGTGCCATTGAGCGGGAAGGAGAAGTAACTATTCCCGGCGGTGATTTTAAAATGGCAAAGGATGATATTATTTCCTTTGTGGCTGCCAGAAAGGTAATTCATCATTTTCTGAAAAGCATTGGCTTTAAAACGAAACAGGTGCGGGACACGATGATTGTCGGTGGCGGGAAATCTACCTATTACCTTGCCCACCAGCTTTTGCGCATGGGAATTGATGTTAAAATTATAGAGCAAAATAAAAAACGCTGTGAGGAATTAAGCATTCTTCTTCCCCAGGCGATTATTATTAACGGTGACGGAACAGACCAGGAGCTTTTGAAGGAAGCAGGAATCGAACACACGGAATCCTTTATTCCTTTAACGGGAATTGACGAAGAAAATGTTATGCTGACCTTACAGGTCAGACAGATGTCCAACGCCAAAACCATTACGAAAATTAACCGTGCCGCCTTTAAAAATGTAATTAATACCCTGGATCTTGGCAGTGTAATTTATCCCCGTTATATTACCTCGGAGGCTATTATCGCCTACGTCCGGGCAAAAAAGAATTCGATGGACAGCAACATTGAAACACTGTATCATATGTTTGATTACCGGGCGGAAGCCATTGAGTTTCGTGTGGATGAGCCTTCCATGGTAACAGATGTTCCTCTAAAGGATCTCAACCTGAAGAAAAATCTTCTTGTCTGCTGTATTTACCGAAACGGCTCTATTTTGATTCCAAGCGGACAGGACATTATACAAACCGGTGACACGGTAATGGTCGTTACGACCCATTCCGGGTTTGATGATATACAGGATATTTTAGCATAAGGAAGAGTGAGAAGACATGAACGGTTCTATGATTCGTTTTATTCTAGGATATATATTAAAGACGGAAGCCATTTTACTGCTGCTTCCCTGTGTTGTTGCCGGCTTTTACGGGGAAACCGAAGGGCTTTCCTATCTGATTGCCGCTTTGCTTTGTGGTATATTCGGCTTTCTCATATGCTTTCGTAAACCGAAAAACACTGTTTTTTATTTAAAAGAGGGTTGTGTTGCTACATCCTTGGGATGGATATTTTTAAGTTTTTTTGGCTGTCTGCCTTTCCTTTTTACCGGGGAAATCCCATCCTTTACTGACGCCCTGTTTGAAACCGTCTCCGGCTTTACTACGACAGGTGCCAGTATATTAAGTGATGTGGAGGCTCTTTCCCACTGCTCCCTGTTCTGGCGCAGCTTTACCCACTGGATTGGCGGTATGGGAGTGCTTGTCTTTCTTCTTGCCATTATTCCTTTGAGTGGCGGCTCCCACTTTAATCTGATGCGGGCAGAGAGCCCGGGACCTTCTGTGGGGAAGCTGGTTCCTACTGTCAGATACACAGCCAGAATACTCTATCTGATTTATCTTTCCCTGACTCTGTTAGAAATTTTTCTGCTGCTCGCCGGCGGCATGTCGCTCTTTGACGCGCTTAATACCGGATTTGGCACTGCCGGTACCGGCGGATTCGGCATAAAAAACGACAGTATCGCCAGTTATTCGCCCTACATCCAATGGGTCGTTACTATTTTTATGATTTTATTCGGTATTAATTTTAATGCCTATTATCTTCTTATGTTCCGGAAACTAAAAAAGGTTCTTGCCATGGAGGAGGTCAGATATTACCTGCTTATTATCGTCGCTGCCATCGGCATTATTTTTGCCAATATCCTGAATACATCGGCAGGCATTTTCGATGCACTGACGCACTCTTCTTTCCAGGTGGCTTCGATTATAACCACCACCGGATTTTCCACTGTGGACTTTAATCAGTGGTCCCAGACATGTAAATCCGTTCTGGTGCTGTTGATGTTTATCGGCGCCTGTGCCGGAAGTACCGGTGGCGGTATTAAAGTTTCCCGTTTTGTTATTTTAATCAAAACAGTAATAAAGGAACTCAATTCTTACATTCATCCAAAGAGTATCAAAAAAATAGAATTTGAAAAGAAGCCGGTGGCACATGAAGTAGTCCGCGCCGTCAATGTATACTTTATTACCTTTATGATTCTTTTTGTCGCCTCGGTATTTGCCATTTCCTTTGAAGGTAAGGATTTGATTACTAATTTTACTGCCGTTGCCGCCACCATTAATAACATCGGACCGGGTCTGGAGCTGGTGGGGCCTTCCCAGAATTTCAGTATCTTTACCTCATTTTCCAAGTATGTACTCATATTTGATATGCTGGCCGGCAGACTGGAACTGTTTCCGCTTCTGCTCCTTTTCCATCCGACATTATGGAAAGATTTTTTTATCGGACATAGGAGAAAGAAACGCTCTTCTTAATTTGTGAGTCAAATCCCTCAGGCGCAGTTGCTGATTGCCTTTCTTTCGATAAACCGCATCATGAACAGGGTGACAAGAAAGGCTGCCAGCTCCGCCAGTGGAAATGACACCCAGATCCATTCTTCTGCAAGAATTGTCAGAATCCAGGCCAATGGCAATGCAACCATCAGCATCTGCACCGGAAACGCCAGGGTAAGGGCATTCACACCAAGGTCTCCCAGATTGACCGCTCCGGTCGGATCCTTCATACAACTGACAAAATAACTGTCCACAATATTATAGAGGGCCTGAAGTGCCATGGATATCATCATCGGCAGCCCCATTTCCAGTAAAAGACGTTTCACCGGCTCCACTCCCATTTTATTCATTTCTTCTGCCTTCTGCATCAATATATACCTCCCGCATTTTTTAGTGGGACGGTCTTTTTTTGCCAAACGACAAAAAAAGACGCAAATCCCTGTCTGGATTTACGCCTTTTGCTACTCGACGAACTTATTTTATTTCTTAAAAAATAAAAAGTCAAGCAAAAAATTTTTTTATTTTTATGTTGACAATTCGACTTTTTTAGTGATATGATGCCAAAGGAAATTAAATAATATCACACATAATTGACACAAGTAGTGCTTGCACGTAAATCTGATTACAGAGTTATGTTATCTGAATTTATTACAGCACCTGTGTCTTTTTTTGTGTATTCAGAAAGGATGGTAAATTATGCCACAAAATCAATTTCAGAGAATGGTATTTGCCCTTCTCACTGTTATCGTCACTGTTCACGCCTATGTGTTTTACAGCCTGTATGTTGTCAACGGTCAGACCTTAATGGCAGTTACCGGTGCCGACAGTGTACTTGCCGCCATTCATCAGCAGGGCGGAGTTTATATGGCTGGTAATTTTGTTCCAATCTGGGCCGTGGTTCTGGTAGAGTTTATACTGGCCTATTCACTGGAAATTTTTATGGGGAGTCCCCTCTCCTTCCGTCTGGCCAGCAAAGTTTTTGATCCACGAAAGAACCACCCAATGCTCTTTGAAACCGCTATCATCTGTGCCACCGTCGGCATCATGTGCCCGGCTATGAGTCTTTTGGCGGCTGTTCTATATTACCCTTACTACACCGGTTTTGACTTCCTTACCCTGATGGCAAACTGGCTGAAGCTGGTGTGCTTCAATTTCCCATTTGCCTTCTTTAGTCAGCTGTTCTTTATCCAGCCGTTTGTGCGTACCGTATTTAAAAACTTAGTTCTTCGTTATGCCGGTAACCGTAAAGTCCAGCCCCTCGACAACGGATGAAAGTTCCTCGTCAGAGGGTTCTTTACTATAAGATACGACAGCAAGCTTCTTTTTTAAATTTACCTTGCATACCACACCATCTATCCGATTGATGGCGCGCTCGATACTGTTCTTACAGTTATCGCAGTGCATGCCCTCAATGCGGATAATTTTTTCGCCGACGGCAGAAGTATCCAGCTTCTTACTTTCTCCCGCAGTGCAGCAGCCACCACTGCAACCACAGCAGCCACTCTGTCCCTTCATATGTTTTATGGTTGAAAAAGCAGCGGCAGCAATAATAACCGCCAAAATCACAATAACAATAATCGTTCCCATAATCTGTTTTCCCCTTATGTTATATAAATTATTTCTATCTTATTTAGTTAGTTTATTCTAACTTATGTTCAATATAACATACTTTGTTTTATTTGGCAATAAAATATTTATTTTTTGTAACTTTGTTAACTTGCTTATGGATAAATTTATCAATGACGACTTAATAAAATTATGTATCAATAACGGACTTGACGGAAAATATAAAATCAGATAATACAAACAGAGGTTATATCTACCGGAAAGGAGTTACTGTGAGTCAGGGAATCATAGAAATGATACGTCGCATAAACACAGAACAAATTGATACTCAGCTGGCTCTCCATTGTGCTCCGCTGATTGTGGGATTGAAAACATCTAACCTGTTTATTATCCAGCGAAAACAATTTCGTCTGGTTCGGAAATTGCTGCATAGCAGTAACATCTGCTATTACATTTTCTATCTGACAGAAAAAAGGGCTACCGTTTTTTTATATAACAGGATAAAACTGCAAAACCATCTGGCAGAAAAAGAGATACGGGAATTTTTATCCTCCTCCGGCTATAAACAGACAAGTTTAAAGACGGTACTTCCGGTCTTTCGGGAAAGATATCAGACCTATCTTCAGGAAAAAAGAAATTTCCCCCACGAGATAGGACTTCTGTTAGGCTATCCCATAGAGGATGTCAGGGGCTTTGTCGAAAATAACGGAAAGAATTATCTCTACACCGGATACTGGAAAGTGTATGAAGATGTGCCGGCAAAAAAACATTTATTCCGCATGTATGAGCTGGCTAAGGAAACCTTGATTCAACTTGTGATAAACGGGGTCAGCATGGAAGAAATTATGGAGGCTTATAGCACTACTCCATCAGGGAAAACTTCTGCCCCCGTCTCTCAATCCGGGCAATCTGCCCGGCATATTCCGGATACGCTTCACAAAACCTGCGAATAATTCTATACTTCGTCCAGAAGTGCATAGGAAAAACCATGCGGCTTTCGGTATATTCCAAAAACAGTTTCATGCCGCCGAAGGCCTCCTCCCTCTGCCTCGGATCCAGCGGTACAAAGGCAACGTCAATCCGCCTTCCCCGTATCTTCTCCAATTCCCGACGGTAATTGCTATCCATGTTGTTATTGTAGGCTTTTGACTCCCCCTTCCATACCCAGCGGTTTAAATCCCCCGCATGGTATATGGTACGTCCTTCATATTCCAGAAAATAGGCCACACCCTCATCTGTGGAGCGCAGAGTTGTAATATGCAGCTGCCTGCCACCTTCCAGAGTCAAATCCTGAAAGCTGTCCCGGCGGCAGACGGTGATTTTTTCAGAAAGCTCTATCCCCTGCTGTCGGTACTCGCTGACTACACGCCGGAAATGGACATCCTTCGAGAGCACATAATGAACATGCGGATATTTCTTTGTCAGTGTGAAAATCTCCGGGTTATAGTGATCCGGATGCCAGTGGCTGACAAACACTACTAAAGGCCTGTCCGTTCCCATGTCCGGCAGCTTCCCTTTATAATAATCAAATAAAAAGCCGATATCCCCCATATCCAGAAAAAAACCGCTGTGGGCAATATATGTGATTTCCATAACACCCTGTCCTTTCTCTGATAAGTTTTCTTTAGATTAGCATACCCATGTATTACCGGTCAAGGCATTCCGTCGTAAGCAGAATTATCTAGGAAGGGAATTTCTCAGACACAGCGCTCCCCAGCCTACATTTTCATTTGGGTACTCACTATAAGCGGTCAGCGGCTTTGCTCCCTTGGCAAGATACGCCTTTATTTTCTCCCCGAATAAAAACGGGTCCTGTCCCTGTACAATTCCATACTGCATAAGAAGTGCCGCACTGCCGGTAACAAAAGGACAGGCCATGGAAGTGCCGGATTTGGCGGTGTATCCTCCTCCGGGCGCACAGGACAAGATATTGACTCCCGGTGCCGCAATATCCGGTTTTCTGACAATGCCATTCAAAGCTCCCTGTCCGGAAAAATTTGCAAAGCTTCCGGTATTACTGTCATAAGCCCCCACCGTAATCGGCTTGGAAGCAGTGGAGGGAATGGTCAGCGTGTTTTCCACTGTCGGAACTAAAAACCCGGTCTCAGCATTAATACTGCTACCGGATGGAAGCCATATATTAAATCTGCCATCCGCAATTCTTTTTGGCATAAAAGAAAGCTTCCAGATTCCACTCCGTATCGTATTCTGGATTCCCTCCGGCAGCATTTCCAGATAGATTTCCTGATTTGTACTGTAGGGAGATGGCTCTCCAAAATACCATAAAATTTCTGTACTGTCCAGTACGCTGCGATAAGGGCCCTTAGAATATTCCGTAAAAATAACTGAGCTCCCTGACGGCGATGTGAGACTGATTTGAAAATCGTCCACATAATTCTTCCATATCTGTATGCCCAGACTGCTCTCCCCGGGTGCTATAGCAAATTCAATCAGATAATTTCTGTCCCCCGTCAGTCTCCCTGCGGCATGTCTTCTCTGGTTTCCCTCATTACCGCTCCCGATGCAGATTGTTGTCCTTCCAACCCCCGCCACACTATCCAGATAGGTCTCTAATAAAGAGGTTCCGTCATGGGCACCATAGTTATTTCCATAGCTTAAATTTAGTGCCAGGGGTATGGATAGTTCGATGGCCTTCCGAACACAAAAATCTATTCCCATCATCAGTTCGGTGGTCTGTGGAAATCCATTTCTACTCCTTCCTCTAAGCTTTACCACAAGAATATCCGCCTCATAGGCCACGCCTCTTTGTTCTCCTCTGCTGGCTCGTCCATTACCGGCTGCAATTCCGGTCACATGGGTGCCATGACCACTGACATCCGTACTGGGAGAAGTTTCTCCCGTTTCCAGTATCGTATTGATTTCCTCTCTGTCAAAATACCGCCCGATTGGATATCCCATGGGCGGTGTTCCGTTTGTCAGTGTCTGATCCCATAAGCCTGTCAGCCTCGTTGTCCCATCCTCATTCCGGAAATCCGGGTGAAACAAATCTATGCCACTGTCTATCACTGCCACTAAAATTCCTTTTCCGCTGAGGTTATAGGGTTCCCTTTGCACCGGCGGAATGCAGGAAGCCAGCTTTCCCTCGTATAGAGTAAAGGAAAGTGCCTTTGGTTTTTCAATATACTCCACTTGGGGATTTGATGATAAAGTTTCCAGCATAGCCTCGCTCAAACGAAGAATGGCATAGCCCCCTAACAGCGGAGTCACCTGCGTAAATTCACCGTCAAGCTCTCCGATATCGCCGGAATACCGGATAATGACCTCCCACAGATTGTCCGTCGTATCATACCCGGCAGACAGGTTTTCACTTTTTTCTCTTGTCTGCTCCGGGGTATCCAATGCCAGTTCCAACAGATTTTCAATTTTTTGGTCCGCCATAGCTGCCTCCGTTTCTCTCATAGGCTTTGCGAAGCTTTAACAGCGCTTTCTTTTCAATACGACTGACATAACTTCTGCTGATTCCCAGTTGTTTTGCAATTTCCCGCTGGGTTACCTCCGGCTGCTCCGATACATAAGGCCATCTGGGGATGCCGTATCGCAGACGTATAATTAATTTTTCTCTCTCTGTCAGAGTGTCCTCAATAAACCCATACAATTTAGAAATATTTTCTTCCTTTTCCATCCGCTCCGGTATGTCTTCGTCTACCGTTTCCAGTACATCCAGAAAATTCAGGGAATTTCCCTCTCCGTCATCTCCGCCAATAGGCTCATATAAAAAAACTTCTTTGGATTGCTTTTTATCACTTCGGAATGTCATTAAAAGCTCGTTATCAATACATCGTGAGGCATAAGTAGCCAGTCTTACCCCCTTTTCCTTACAATAGGTATCCACCGCCTTAATTAAGCCAATGGTTCCAATGGAAATCAAATCATCGACACTGTGGTCGGAATTACCATATTTTTTTACAAGATAAGCCACCAGACGAAGATTTCTCTCGATTAAAATATTTCTGGCCTCCTTATCCCCCTGCTCCCATCTTTTGAGGTATTCACTTTCTTCCTCTACGCTTAAGGGTTGTGGAAATGACTGCATGGTACACCCCGGATGAATCACATTACTTTAGTCTATGTGTTTTTTTGTCCACAAGTGCATGGCTACCGGGAAGATTTCCTTTGTAAAATCTTTCGGTTATGATAAAATAGAACTGATCAGAAGAACAAACAGGAGGTACTTATGAATAGAAAGGAAATATCTGAAATTAAAAAACGATTTACAAAAACAAAATGCAGCATTACGAGAATATGCGGCTGCTATGTAGATGCAGAAAAAAATAAAAGACTGGAGTTAAAAGAGGCATTTCTCGGACTGCCGGAGGAGGAAATGTATAAATACATTGATATTTTTCGCAAAACACTCTCCGGCTCCATCGGAAGAACTCTTATGAATATGGAATTTCCCACCGAAGAGGAGACAAAGGAGGACGGTACTCAGCGTTTTTTGATGAAACTGGTGGAAAGCAAATTACAAGATTCCAAATTGCTGGACCAGTTTTATGATAAAGTCATTGAACACTACAAGAATCCGGAAAATTATTTTATCATCCTCATTCACGATGCCTACGATATTCCGAAAATCACCTCCGACGGTGTAGAAAATTTTGATGCCTCGGAATATGTGTATGACTATATTTTGTGCAGCATCTGTCCGGTCAAGCTGACGAAACCGGGACTTTGCTACAACGCCGAGACCAATCTGATTCAGGACCGCATCCGAGACTGGCTGGTACAGCCGCCGGAGCTCGGCTTTTTATTCCCGGCATTTAACGACCGGAATATGGATATACATAGTCTGTTGTACTATTCTAAAAACGCTGATGAACTGGATTTTGCCATTACGGAAAATCTGCTGGGCTGCCAGCTGCCTCTGCCTGCCAAAAGCCAGAAGGAAACCTTTAATGCCATTGTAGAGGAATCCCTTGGTCTGGATTGTGATTATGATGTCGTAAAATCCATCCATGAAAATCTGAATCAAATGGTAGAAGAAAATAAAGAAAATCCGGAACCCCTTTCTTTAAATAAAGCGGATATGAGCCGCCTGCTGGAAAAAAGCGGTGTGGAGGGGGAAAAAATCGAGGCCTTTGAGGCACATTTTGAAGAAACAGTGGGCGAAAAGGAAACACTAATGGCAGATAATATTTCTAACACCAGAAAATTTGAGGTGCGCACACCGGATGTGACGGTACAGGTAAATCCGGAAAGGACCGATTTAGTAGAGACGAAAATCATTGATGGCGTTCCCTGCCTGGTTATTGAAATTAATGATTTAGTAGAGGTAAATGGGATTCAAATTGTGTCGGAATTGGTGGGGGAGGATTAAATATTCTAAAAAACAAGAAAAGCAGAATCAAAACAACAACTACCATCCAATCAGTGAGAACCTTTCGAGCTCGATTGGATGGTAGCTGTTGTTTTCGACACTGTTTTTACTTTAACTTGCTATACTCTTCGTCGCTCACCGGCTCCAGCCATTCATTGGATCCTTCCTCTGCCGGCACCTCCACTGCCAAATGAGCAAACCAGGAATCCGGAGCGGCACCGTGCCAGTGCTTCACTCCTTCCGGAATGTTGACAACATCTCCGGGATGAAGCTCGCGGGCTTCCTTTCCCCACTCCTGATAATATCCTCTGCCGGCTGTTACAAGCAATATTTGACCACCGCCGCTTTTGGCATGATGAATATGCCAGTTATTACGGCAGCCCGGCTCAAAGGTAACATTACCAATAACAACCTGCTCCGTGGACAGCATGTTCAGATAACTCTGTCCGGTAAAAAATTTTGCAAAAGCATCATTTTCCTTTCCTATAGGGAATACACTAATTTCCTTCATATTAACCTCCTTTTTCTCTATGCCAGCAGTTCCTCTGCCAAAGCCTCCATCTCAGGAACATTTTCATTCTTCATGGCAGATTAATTGTAATAAAAGACAGTCATGACTTTTTAGCTCCAACGACTCTGCCGGCTCTATCCGTCCCCTGCTCCAGAGCTCCTCTGCCTCTTTTTCCTTTCCTGTCATATAGTCCGCAGGACAAAGGCTGATTTTCTCGTCCGACACATTAAATACCGCCAGATATGTCAGATTTTTCTCTTTATCTTCTGTCTTCCAGACAATGACGGCATCCCCCCGTTTTATCTCCCTTGCCCTCTGTGGCAGTTCCAGCAGATGGAGTACTTTTTTATTTGTCAGGAGGGAAAGGGTTTCCTCATCCAGCTTTGTAAGCTCCGCCCCTAACATAAGCGGTGATCGGAATATGCACCACAGCGTCATCATGGTGCGCTGTTCTTCTCTTGTCAGACGTGTTATCCGCTCCTCCAGAAAGCCTTTTCCTATCCACCCAAGAGGCAGCATATCACAGTCCGGATAGCCGCCGTCCCCCACATGATCCTGCCAGTTCCGGCAGCGGTCAAACATATCTCTCAGAGATTTCCAGTTGTCCCACAAATCATCTGTAATCCGCCACATATTTGCATTTTTATGATAAAATTCGGCCTCTTTTACCAGCGCCGGTCCCGGGGATAAGCTAAGTACAATATCCCTCCCGGTTTTCTCGATTGCCCGATGGAGCATTTCGGTTTCTTTTCTGGCAGAAGCTGCATCCATACGACATATATCATCACACTTGATAAAATCCACACCCCATCCGGCATACAGTTCTGCCAGGGAATCATAATATTCCTGTGCCCCTTCCTCCTCCGGGTATACGCCATACATATCAGGATTCCAATTACAAATAGAATAGGGATTGGCAATCTCATGGGCATAACGGTCGCTGCCATATATTTTTGTCCGTTCATAAGCCGCTCTGCGGGGAATTCCCCTCATGATATGAATGCCAAATTTAAGCCCCTTGCTATGAACATATTCTGCTAAGGGCAAAAAACCTTTTCCTCCTGCGGAAGAAGGAAAACGATCGACACAGGGAAGCAGTCTCCCATACTCATCCATTTCCACTTTGCCAAAGGGAACATACTGGAACTTTTCTCTCTCTTTGCCCGCATCATAGGAATACCAGGCAATATCTATCACGATATATTCCCAGCCAAATTCTCTTAAATGCTCTGCCATATAGTCCGCATTTGCCCGAATCTGCTCCTCATTTACCGTAGTGTCATAATAATCATAACTATTCCACCCCATCGGTGGTTTTTTCAGTAAAATCATTCCAACTCACCGCCTTAATTCATTTACCTTACACCATAATATTAAAATATGACGCAAAGAAACGCAACAGCAAATTGCTATTGCGTTTCTAAAGCATGTTTTATTTATTCTGAAAATAATGGGGTGGATAAATATCTGTCACCGGTATCCGGGAGAAGAACAACAATATTCTTGCCCTTATTCTCCGGCCGTTTTGCCAGTTCGGTAGCAGCCCACAGTGCCGCTCCGGAAGAAATCCCCACTAATACGCCCTCTCTTCTTGCTATCTCTCTTCCTGTCTCAAAAGCGTCCTCATTTTCTACGGCAATAATTTCATCATAAATATCTGTATTCAGTGTATCCGGTACAAATCCGGCACCGATTCCCTGAATCTTATGCGCTCCTGCCTCTCCCTTTGATAAAACCGGGGAAGCAGCCGGCTCTACTGCTACAATTTTTACATCCGGCTTTTTGGATTTTAAATATTCTCCTACACCGGAAACGGTACCGCCGGTACCGACACCGGATACAAAAATATCTACTGTGCCTTCGGTATCCTCCCAGATTTCAGGTCCGGTGGTTCTCAAATGAGCTCTTGGGTTTAAAGGATTAATAAACTGTCCCGGAATAAAGCTTCCCGGAATTTCTGCTGCCAGTTCATCTGCCTTGGCAATGGCACCCTTCATTCCCTTTGTTCCGTCTGTCAGCACCAGCTCTGCGCCGTATGCTTTCATCAGATTTCTACGCTCCACGCTCATGGTCTCCGGCATTGTAATAATAATGCGGATTCCCAAAGAAGCAGCAATGGCTGCAAGACCGATTCCCGTATTCCCGCTGGTAGGCTCAATAATAACGGAATCCTTTGTCAAGGTTCCCTTTTCCCATGCATCCTCAATAATTTCCCTGGCAATACGGTCTTTTACACTACCTGCCGGGTTAAAGTACTCCAGCTTTGCCAAAATTTTTGCCTCCAGATTCTTTGCTTTTTCATAATTTCCCAACTCCAGAATCGGAGTATTTCCTACTAACTCTGTTACTTTCTTATAAATTGCCATGTGGGTACTTCCTTTCTTTTCATTTTTTATTTTACTGCTGCAAACGCCTCTTCCAAGTCTTCAATAATATCATCAACATGCTCTGTTCCTATGGAAAGACGTATTGTATTCGGCTGAATTCCTACCTGCTTTAGTTCCTCGCCACTGAGCTGTGAGTGGGTTGTGCTGGCCGGATGAATTACCAAAGATTTCACATCTGCCACATTGGCAAGAAGTGAAAACAACTCAAGATTATCAATGAAATCTTTTGCTGTTCTGTCATCTCCCTTAATTTCAAAGGTAAAAATAGAACCTCCGCCATTCGGGAAATATTTCTGGTACAGTTCTTTTTGTTTCGCATCTGTGGAGATAGACGGATGATGAACCGCCTCCACCTGTGGATGCTTACTTAAGTATTCTACCACCTTTAAGCTGTTTTCCACATGGCGCTCTACCCGGAGAGAAAGCGTCTCTAAGCCCTGCAGGAAGAAAAATGCGTGGAATGGTGACATCGTAGCTCCGGTATCCCGAAGCAGGATGGCACGAATCTTTGTTACAAACGCAGCCGGGCCTACTGCTTTGGTAAAGCTGACACCATGATAACTCGGGTTTGGCTTTGTGAGGCTCTCAAATTTTCCGGATGCCTCCCAGTCAAATTTTCCGCTGTCGACAATAACACCGCCAATGGTTGTTCCATGTCCGCCGATAAACTTTGTTGCTGAGTGGATCACAATATCAGCCCCGTACTCAATCGGACGAACCAGATACGGTGTGGCAAAGGTATTGTCAATTACCAATGGTATTTTATTCTGATGGGCAATCCCCGCAATAGCCTCAATATCGACTACATCCGAATTTGGATTTCCCAGTGTTTCAATAAACACAGCTTTTGTATTTTCCTGAATAGCTGACTGAATCCCCTCCAGATTATGAGGGTCAACAAAGGTTGTCTGGATGCCGTAATCCGGCAATGTGTGCTCAAGCAGATTATAGGTCCCGCCATAAATATTGCTGGCCGACACAATATGGTCTCCTGCCTGTGCCAGGGTGCGGAACGTATAATCAATGGCTGCTGCCCCGCTTGCTACGCCGAGGGCTGCCACGCCGCCTTCCAGACTGGCAATTCTCTGTTCGAAAATATCCTGTGTCGGATTTGTCAGTCTTCCATATATATTACCGGCATCGGCAAGACTGAATCTTGCTGCTGCATGGTCGCTGTTGTGAAACACATAGGATGATGTCTGGTAAATCGGAACCGCTCTGGCATCCGTAACCGCATCTGCCTGTTCCTGTCCTACGTGTAACTGCAATGTTTCAAAATGTAAATTTCTGTCCTTATATTCTTTTTTACTCATGATTCATTTCCTCCAATCGTTCCTTGTAAGTTATTTTCACAGTATTCATACTGATATAGTATGAATACCAACAGTGAGTATAATATAACACATTTCCTACTTTGTCAATAGGAAATGTGTATTTTATCAAAATTATTCCAATTATATCATGTAATCCCCATTTTTAGTCAGCTGCCAATCCACCAAATCCGCCAGTGTAACGTGGTCAATCACACCACTAATGGCATCGTTAAGTCTTTTCCATAAAATCACTGTCGCACAATCATCCATTCGCGGACAGTCTGTGATTTCATCATCTATACAATCCACCGGTGCCATACTTCCCTCTGTCAGCCGTAAAATCATTCCCACCGTGTATTCCTCCGGTCTCTTTGTCAAAAGATATCCTCCCTGAGGTCCCCGGATACTTCTCACATAACGGGCTTTATTGAGGACAGAAATAATCTGCTCTAAATATTTATCTGAGATATTCTGACGTTTTGCAATTTCTTTAATTCGTATCGGCCTCTCCGAATCATTCAACGCTAAATCTAACATCATGCGAAGGGCATATCTTCCCTTTGTCGAAATTTTCATGGCTGCCTCCTTTTTTCATATAATTCCTAGTATACTAATATGATACACCGAAAAATTCAAAACTGCAAGTAATATTTGAAAACCCCTGCCAGATGTTATCCGACAGGGGTTCTTCCTATTATTTTATTTTTTCAAAGCTTTTACTCATCATCATCCTGCAAAGCATCAAAACCGGTTTCACCCGTTCTTACCTTAATAACATCCTCCACATCGTATACGAAAATCTTTCCGTCTCCGATATGTCCTGTGTACAGAGCCTGTTTCGCCGCCTCAATTACCTTTTCAACCGGCACGGCACTGACAACAACCTCTACCTTAGTCTTAGGCAGCAGGGTGAAATCTACCGGAACACCACGGTAATACTCTGCCGTTCCCTTCTGTGCACCACATCCAAGAACCTGTGTTACCGTAATACCGTTGACACCGATGGCCGACAAAGCCTCTTTCAAATCCTCGAACTTGCTCTGTTTTGCAATAATAGAAATCTTCGTAAATTTCGGAGTACCCCCCGGAACTTCTTTCCTCGGCTTTGGTTTTGGTGTCGGAACCTCTGTTACCGGAACAGCTGCCTCCATCGGAGCGGAACCCGTAACCGGAGTCGTTCCCGGCAATGGTCCTCCCGCTGTATAGAATCTGTGACCGGCCGGCATAAAGTCTGCATAGGCACTTGGCAGACCATGCTCTGTTGCATCCAGACCTTCGATTTCCTCCTCGGCTGAAACGCGCAATCCCCAAATCTTATTGATTGCATAGAATACAATTCCCATAGCAATAGCGGCATATAAGGCAATAACAACGCAGCCAAGAAGCTGGATGCCAAGCTGACGGAACCCGCCGCCATAGAAAAGTCCCTTTGTAAAGTTTTCACCCTCATAAATATTGAAAAAACCTACGGCGACACCACCAAAGAAACCATTGCAGCCATGAACGGCAACAGCACCTACCGGGTCATCCACCTTCAGTATATTATCTACAAACCATACACCGACTACTACCAAAATACCGGACACAATACCGATTATGATAGCACCCAGTCCATCCACGGTATCACAACCTGCGGTAATGGCAACCAGACCGGCAAGAGAACCGTTCAGACACATGGATACATCCGGCTTACCGTATTTTGCCCATGTAATAAACATTACGGCAAAAGTCGCAAAGGCCGGTGCCAGTGTCGTGGTACACAGAATCTGGGCTAACTGAGCGGAATCCGAAGCCGCCGCACCGTTAAATCCATACCAGGCAAACCATAAAATAAAGCATCCAAGAGCACCGATGGTAATATTATGACCCGGAATTGCCTTTGCCTTTCCGCTCTTACTATACTTACCGATACGAGGTCCTAAAATGGCAGCCCCCACTAACGCTGACACACCACCAACCATGTGGATAACCGCAGAACCCGCAAAATCATGGAAGCCAATCTGCGCTAACCAACCAGCTCCGTTCCATGTCCATCCTGCCTCAATCGGATAAACAACCGCACTGATAATAGCGGAGTAAATACAATACATACTGAATTTTGTACGCTCTGCCATAGCACCGGACACGATAGTAGCACAGGTGGCACAAAATACCAGCTGGAAAAAGAAGTTCGTCCAGTTAAACTGTGTAAAATCGGTAAACATCTGATACTCCGGTTTACCGATGAGCCCAAAGAAATAATTCTCCGAATTCATAATACCGTATCCAAGAAAAATAAACACGATTGTACCAATACAGAAATCCATCAGGTTTTTCATTATGATGTTTCCTGCATTTTTCGCCCTGGTAAAGCCAGTCTCTACCATTGCGAATCCGGCCTGCATAAAAAATACTAATACAGCACCAAGCAAATACCAAACACTCATATCCATAACAAGCACCTCCAAAAATTTGAAATAAAAAAAGGTGCCAGAAACATTGTTCCTGACACCTTCGTCATCTACGAGTGCCATTATAGAATCTCCTTTTTTAAATGTCAATACCCTTTATTACTTTTTGGTGAAAAGCAACAAAGAGATAAGAAATAAATCCATTTTTTTCATCTTTTTTATCAGATTTCTTTTCTTTTTTTTATGAATATGGTAGAATACTTTTTAATTTATGGCAGCACGATGGCGCCAATGACCAGAAGGAGATTTCATATGGCAATTAACTTAAACGGGAAAAAAACATCCTTAAAGGAAGACGCTTCGATTTACAATAAACATCCCGGAGACATTTCTGAAAAAGAAAAATTGAAAACTATGACAGGCAAGCAAAAACGCTCGTATTTTGCCACCTATTACCTTCCGCCAATCCTCATCGGTCTGGCGGTCATTGTGGTGGTTGGCTATATTTTATGGTCTGACTTTATAAACAAATCCGATATTTATCTGCGGTGCGCCATTTTAAATGAACAGATAGCAGATGGCGACCTCACCCGGATGGGGGATGAATTTACTGAACAGCTTGGTATGGATGCCGGCAAAAAGAAACCATCCTTTTATGTTTACTATACCCGTTCGGATCTTGCCGCCGAAATTGGTGCCAATGCGGCAAGCGATTTATCCGAAATTACAAGCCGGCTGGTGGCCGGTGTTCTGGATTGCATGATTGCCGATGAAAAAGACGGCTCCAGCTATTATGATGGTGGTTTCTTCTTAAATCTGGAGGACTTTTTGACAAAAGAAGACTACGCCCGGTTACAAGATTCTTTATACATTCCAGAGCAGAATAATCCTGACAAAGCCGCCTACGGTATTTATCTGGACAAAAGCCCGGTCTATCAGGCTCTTTTTAAAGAAAAGAAAGCCTTTATTGAAAAACCGATTTTTTCCGTTATTTCAAATTCAGGACAGGAAAACAAGAAATACGCCCACAAGCTTATCTCCTTTTTTTTCCCGGAATCAGGGAACTGATGACAAAGTTCCCCAAAACCTCTATTTTTTTCGCCGTGCCACTACGACAAATCTTCCGTCCTCCGTGTGGTAAGCACAAGTTACCATTGTCAGCAACTGCTCTCCGTACTTTGGCGTGATTTTCGTGTCATACTGTGACAGCTTTTTAATGTTGGTAACATATTTTTCAAACTGTTTTTTCGATACATGTCCCGGATAGTTATAATATTTGAATACATCCTCATTATTTTTATAAATCTTGGAGTAAAAGGCCGCCACCACTTCGTATTCCCGTTCTTCATACAGGGTATCAAAATAAACCGTTTTGTGCTTTTTATAAAAAGCTTCCGTCTGGTAATCCATCAGATGGCCAAACATCATACCGCTTTTCATATGATGTCCGTACAGCATAACATTACTGTTTTCATCCTGCACATCGCTTTTGGCATCGATAAACAGCAGTCCGTTTACATCTTCTTCCTTCTTGAAATTTCTATGTAAATAATATTCCGGATCATTCTTCGTCTGCATAACCGGATAATCGATCGGGGTATCTTTAATCTGAACCCAGCCGATTAAATCCGAATTTTTTTTGTACAGCTTTTTATATTTTTTCATAATAGTATTGCCGGTGGGAGTCGTAAGAACCTCACCGTCGTCGGGTCCTGACCCACTTTCATTTCTTAATTCCACCAGCTCATCCAACTCACTCTGGGCATGCTTTGCCCCCATGTAATAGCGGAGCAGATACAGTCCGCTTGCCACAAATACAAGAATACATGCTATGATAACTACATTCATTACCCATTTTTTCTTTTCCATTTCTGCCTCCATTCTTCTACCGGTTAAAATTCCAGCCGCATAGATGTAAAACGTATTCCGTTTTCTTTTTTCTCCGGACCAAGGGGAACAAATCCCATTTTCTTGTATACTTCTACCGCATAGGGGGATGAATTCACCGTCACGGCACGAATATTCAAATCCTGCTGCCGGTAATAATCCACCGCTACTTTTACAAGCTTTTTTGCAATTCCCAGTCGGTGAAACTGTTCCCGCACAAACAACAGACTGATATGCTGTCCGGTACGAATCGCGATTACCCCTACCAGATAATTATTCAGATAGCATCCCCAGAACATCATTTCGCCCTGATTGACCTTTTCCACCATATTACCATAATCGATAAAATGGCGAAAAGTCTGAACACCCATTTCTTCATATTCTGGCACCTCGTATTTTTCAAAAACCTCCCATACAAGTTCCAGCGCTTCCCGTAGCTGTTTTTGCCCTATTTTGCAAATCTGCATAATTACCTCTTTTTTCCATGACTGTATAAAAAAGTTCAGTCATTGTATTCTCCATCTTTAGTATAAAAAAAAATATTTACTCTGTCAAAGATTTTTGATATTCTTAGAGAAGATAATTGATTTTGATTTCCTATGAAAAAGCGTATGCGAATGGAGGTAAGTATGAAACAGCTTTTTAACAATAACTGGTATTTTCACAAAGAACCGCTGGACACTCCGATAGAAGCCTTTTATCAGACAGAGGACTGGCAGCCTGTAGACATCCCCCACGACTGGATGATTTATGACAGCGAAAATCTCTACGAGCAGGCAGTGAGCTGTTATAAGAAAACATTTCAAGTAGAGGACCTTGGCACCGACCGCCTCTCTATCCTGTTTGAAGGCGTATATATGGACAATACAATATATTTAAACGGCAAACAGATATATGAATGGAAATACGGATACTCCCAGTTTGAAATTGATTTGACAGATTTGGTCGTACCGGGGAAAAACACCATCTGGGTAAAAAACATCTACCAGCTGCCCAATAGCCGCTGGTATCCCGGCTCCGGTATATACCGGAATGTATGGCTGGTGCGTCGTCCTTCCATACATTTTACGACTGACGGCTCCTATCTCTCTACAGAGAAAAACGAAAATGACTGGACCTTATATGCGGATTTTGAGGTGCAGAATGACTCCCCAGACTCCTGCGAGGTCGCTGTGCGCCACACTGTATCCGACCCGGAGGGCACTGAAATTCATTCCCAGACTTCTGATATAAGTTTGCCTCCCGGTCTTACAGTCAATAAACAGGAAATGACCTTTACCTCTCCAAAGCTGTGGGACATTGTTGCCCCTAATTTATATCAAATAAAATCCGAACTGTTACATAACGGGGAGGTAATAGACAGCGAGTGCCAGAACTTTGGCTTCCGCACCATACGCTTTGATCCGGAGAAGGGATTTTTCCTCAACGACAGAAATGTAAAGATTAACGGTTCCTGTGAGCATCACACACTGGGAGCTCTAGGTGCCGCCATGAATAAGGAAGCACTGCGCCGACAGCTTATTCTCCTAAAAGAAATGGGGGTCAATTCCATCCGGAGTGCCCACAATATGCCGGCAGTAGAATTAATGGATTTATGTGATGAAATGGGACTTCTCTTATACAGTGAAAGCTTTGATATGTGGGAAAGCTGCAAGACCGACTATGATTACGGAAATTACTTTAAAGACTGGTGGGAACGGGATTTGATAAGCTGGGTCCGCCAGGACCGCAATCATCCCTGTCTTCTCGTCTGGGGAATCGGAAACGAAATTCAGGATACCCACCACGAGCGGGGTCTGGAAATCACAAAAATGCTCCGGGATGCTGTGAAGAAACTGGATTACCGGAGCAATGCCGTGATTGGCATCGGTTCTAACCTGATGGAATGGGAAGGGGCCATGAACTGTGCAGACGTTGTAGACATTGCCGGCTACAACTATATGGACCATCTCTACGATGAACATCACAGGGCTCATCCGGACTGGTGCATCTTCGGCAGTGAAACCTCCTCCACTGTACAGAGCCGCGGTATTTATCATTTTCCACTGAGTAACCGCCTTCTTACCTACGATGACGGCCAATGCTCTACCCTTGGTAACTGTACTACCAACTGGGGAGCGAAAAACACAGACCATGTCATTACCGCCCACCGTGACAGGGAGTACTGCTTTGGACAATACATCTGGTCCGGCTGGGATTATATCGGAGAGCCGACACCATATTTTACGAAAAACTCTTACTTTGGGCAGATTGATACCGCCGGTTTTCCAAAAGATACCTTTTATCATTATCAGGCAGAATGGACAGCCTACAAAGAACATCCTATGATTCATCTGCTGCCTTACTGGGATTTTAATGAAGGACAGATTATCGATATCCGTGCTTATTCCAACGCACCGAAGGTAGAGCTGTTCTTTAACGATGAATCCCTGGGGGTACAGACCATTGACCACGCCCACGGAACAGAACTGGAGGGCAACTGGCAGATACCATATAAAAAGGGTGTTTTGAAAGCGGTTGCCTATGATGAAGAGGGAAATATCATCGCCACAGATATTCAGTCCTCCTTCGGAGACCCTGTCTCTGTCGTACTGAAACCGGAAAAGGAAAGTATTCTTGCCAATGGCGAAGACTTACTTTTCGTGGAAATCACAACGGTGGATCAAGACGGCATCTTTGTTGCCAACAGCAGAAGCCGCATGAATGTAAAGGTAACCGGTGCCGGACGTCTGATCGGGCTGGACAACGGCGACAGCACCGACTTTGAACAGTACAAGGGAACCAGCCGTAAGCTGTTTAGCGGACGCCTGATTGCCATCATTGCCGCAAAAACCACAGAGGGAGAGATTCAGATTGAGGTAACCAGTCCTTCCTTAGCCTCTGCTTCCCTTTCCATACCGGCAGTAAAAGCCCCTGTACGGAAAGGCATTTCCTGCCATATGGAAAATACTGCTTCGGAACCAAAGACGGACATTCCGGTCCGTAAAATTGAACTGACCAATCATGGAACCAGTCATCTGGATGAAAACCACACCGAAACTACAGTGACTGCAAAAATTCTGCCGGAAAATGCTACCTACCGTGACCTGACTTTTAAGGCTATGACGTTGGACGGGGTGGAGAGCAATAGTGTAAAAATTGAAACAGAGGGAAATACCGCCATCATCAAGGCAGCCGGAGATGGTGAATTCCGCCTCTGCTGTTCCTGCAAAAACGGACAGGAGGAATTATCGGAAATCATTTCCGAACTGGAATTTGAGGTGACCGGTCTCGGTCAGGCAACACTGGACCCATATAAAATGGTAAACGGTATTAATAATGCCGGCTGTACCAGTGAGGCAAAACTCAGCTTTCAGGGTGGTGTTTATATTACTGCCACCGAACGAACCCGTTTCCTCTTTGATAATGTCGATTTCGGTGAATACGGTGCTAACGAAATCCACGTGCCTATCTTCTCCTTTGAGGATGAGCTTCCGATTGAAATCTGGCTGGGGGATTCCGAAAATGGCGGAACCTGTCTGATAAAGGATAAGTATCAGGCGAAGAGCTGGTACAACCACTATCAAGAAAATGTTTATGAACTGCCGCAGCGTATTAAAGGTGTACAGGCGATTTCCATTGTCGTGTATCCAACGATTAAAATGTCTTTGCAGGGCTTTTACTTCACTCGTCTGGAAAAGGCCTTTGGCCATTTGGAAGCACTGGAAAACAACCGCATTACCGGGGATATGTTTACCCGTGAAGAGGATGCCATTACCGGTATCGGTAATAATGTTACACTGGAATACGAAAATATGGATTTTGGCGATACCGGTGCTGCTAATATTACGATTTGCGGTCACTCGCCGATTGAGGTAAATACGATACATGTTCGCTTCTACGGTGAAGACGGAACGGAAATTAACCAAATGGTTGAATTCCCATATAGCGATGATTATCAGGAAATTACCTTCCCTATCGAAGGCTTCCGCGGCGCCGGAAAAGTAAACTTTATCTTTATGCCTGGCAGCAAATTTGACTTTAAGTGGTTTCATTTTCACTCCGCACAATAGGACTTTCCTATAAGGATTAAGGTGTCAAAGGGGCTTTTGACACCTTAATCCTATAAGATAAAAAACAGCCCATTGATACCCGCTTGAGGTAACAATGGGCTGTTTTCATATTATATAATTTTCTTTCCTACAGAGTTTCCAATGTCTCCCGGATCGCCTTAATAAAGTCCTGACTATTCAAAACAGTTACCTCTTCTAAGGAGGTGATTAATGCCAGATCCTTTGTCATCTTTCCCTCTTCAATGGTCTGTAAAGTAGCTTTTTCCAACTTGTCCGCAAATGTTACCAGCTCCGGAATCTCGTCCAGCTCGCCACGTTTACGCAACGCTCCTGTCCAGGCAAAGATAGTGGCTACGGAGTTTGTAGAGGTCTCCTCTCCTTCCAGATGCTTGTAGTAGTGACGCTGCACCGTTCCATGTGCCGCTTCGTACTCATATACACCGGTCGGGGAAACCAGTACAGAAGTCATCATGGCAAGAGAACCACAGGCGGAGGAAACCATATCACTCATTACATCTCCGTCATAGTTTTTGCAGGCCCAGATGAACCCTCCCTCTGTCTTCATAACACGGGCTACCGCATCATCAATCAGCGTGTAGAAATATTCCAGACCGGCTGCCTCAAATTTATCTTTATATTCCTTTTCATAAACCTCTTCAAAAATATCTTTGAAGTTATGGTCATATTTTTTAGAAATCGTATCCTTGGTGGCAAACCACAAATCCTGTTTTGTATCCAACGCATAGCTAAAGCACGCCTTCGCAAAACTTGTAATGGACTGGTCCGTATTGTGAATGCCCTGAAGGATACCGGGACCGTCAAAATTATGTATGATTTCACGGATTTCGGTTCCGTCTTCTGCGGTGAATACCAACTCTGCCTTTCCTTTACCCGGCACCTTTATTTCTGTATTTTTATATACATCACCGTAAGCATGACGGGCCAGAGTAATCGGCTTTTTCCAATTTTTCACACATGGCTCGATTCCCTTTACCTGAATCGGCGCACGAAATACCGTACCATCCAGTGCGGCCCGAATCGTTCCGTTCGGGGATTTCCACATCTCTTTCAAATTGTACTCTGTCATTCTCGCTGCATTCGGAGTAATGGTAGCACATTTTACTGCCACTCCGTATTTTTTCGTTGCCTCAGCGGAATCCACCGTCACCTGATCGTTGGTTTCGTTACGGTATTCCAGACCAAGGTCATAATACTCTGTTTTTAAATCAATATACGGCAGCAAAAGCTCATCTTTTATAATCTGCCATAAAATACGGGTCATTTCATCCCCATCCATCTCCACGAGAGGGGTTTTCATCTGAATTTTAGCCATAGTATAGTAACCTCCTGTTTTCATTTCGTCGCCTTTAACTATAGCATAGACTGTACCGGTTGTCAAAAAAGCTAACTATACGGAAGGTTATTTTTTCTCATTCTTCTCTATATTCCTCCCTCTTCATCCTCATATACTTTTCTTCATCAAACTCGTACAAAATACTCACTTTTTTCACCTCCGCTTGGTTTTTCCTTAAAAACTCTTCCAGTATTCCCTCCTCGATACACTCCTCCACTGCACGCTCTACTGCTTCACGCAAAATGCAATATGAAATAAAAAAAGTGCGTGACAATTTACATTTCGTAAATTATCACGCCAAGCACAAATTCTTATACTCTATTGATAAGTAAATGTAGGAAGCGGCTCTCGGCTAAAGGAAGCACTACCACTGTAGTTGTCACCTAACTTGCCAGTCCATCCTGCAGAATACTCCAAATATTTCACTTTACCTTTTTTTATATGGGTAAACAAACGATATTTTAGTTTCCCATCTTTTACCCGGATGACATAACCATTTTTCTTCTTTTTGGCGGAAACCAGCTTTACCTTATGAGCCAGCTTGCCGTTTGGTTTATAATACCGGCCATACTTACTAGAAAATTTTGCATATTGTCCATGGTACGACGATGAATTCCGATACCAGTTTCCTTTTAACATTTTTACCACTTTTTTGCTGATGGCCGCCTCCGACGTAGTGAACGGTATAGATACAACCATTACTGCCACCGCAAATAAAAACATCAACATTTTTTTCATCTGATTTCTCCTACCTTTCTGTTATCTTTTACCTCATCCCGGACTCCTTTCCAACGATTGGGTTTTATCACTCTATTGTAATATTTTAGTTAGTAGGATGGCGCTAACTAAAATATACCACTTCTTCTGCCGGCGGCTCCGCCGGCTCTACCTTATCCGCCCAGAGGACAGGGTAAAGACTTTGGTGCTTTCTGGAAAATTCCGGCTTTACCTTAACACGGACCGTCACCCAGTCATCCGTAGCAAGCTTTCCGGCATCGCCGTAATGGCAGATAAATCCGATTTTAGCTATATCATCAGCGCAGCAGGTCATAGCTGCTCTTGCCGGAACAAAGGCATCGGCAGGAAATGTGGAATTACGATACACCTGCCCTTTAAAAATAATCATTTTTTCCTCATACTTTTCCGGATGCTCACTGACATCCAGATACCAGAGGCCAAAATCATCATCCTCCAGTATAATCTCTTTCGCCGTCACATCAAAAGGAAGCTCTTCTTCGATATTACTTTCCACGCTTCCGTCCTCAGATTCAAAAAGCACCTGGGCCATACGGTTAATCCCCTTTACATTTCTTCGCATGGATGCCTTGTCCATATCCTTCGTACAGCGGTTAAAAATTACTAAATCTGACTGCTGAAAATGGGCCATAATCAATGATTTCATATTATTAATGTACATAGAAAAGGTTTCCGCATTCACTGTTGTAAAGGTCTGCACAATAACCCAGTTCTCCGGTATCGTCTTATTGATAAGCTTCTCGAGATTCCACATACCATTAACTTCAATCATAATCCTTGCCGGTTTATGCTCTTTCACAAGGCTGATACATTTTTCCTCGGTCAAATCCTCTTCCTCATCGATAATAACCGGAATCACTTTATTGTACTTCAGCAGATTTTCATCAATTTCCTTTTCGCCTTCTTCAGTAATGAGAAACAAAGTTTTCAGACCGTCCTCAAAGTTTCCCTCCTCCAGTATTTCTTTAATACAGGTTGTCTTTCCGCTCTCTAAAAAACCGGTAAACAAATAAACCGGAATATCACGATTTCCAAACATTTTCACACCTCATCTATATCTGAAATAATTCCTTAATTTCCTTCTCCTTTAACTCCGCACCGATAACACAAAGCCGCCCTGTATAATCAGCACCACCCCGGCGCACTTCATATTCTCCCGGCACAAGGTCAAAATGAAACCACTCGCCCTCCACCGCAGAAACAATTCCCTTTGCCCGGAGAATCGTACCGAAGCCGGCTTCCTCAGCAGACAGTTTTTTCAAAATATCCGTCAGCTCATCTTCCGCATATTTATGGGCGGTCTCCATGCCAAGACTGGTAAACACATCATCGGCATGGTGATGATGGTGAGGATGGTCATGGTCATGTCCATGAGCGTGGTCATGATGGTGGTCGTGGTGTTCATGATCGTGGTGATGCTCGTGATCGTGGTGGTCATGGTGTTCATGGTGATGCTCGTGATCGTGGTGGTCATGGTGTTCATGGTGATGCTCGTGACCATGGTGATGATGGCCACACTCCGGACACACATCTTCCTCCTCCATTAATTCCAGTTCCAGTGAAGAACTGCCCTCAATAGCTCCCAAAATCTGCTTTCCGTCAAGCTCTTCCCACGGTGTCGTAATAATAACTGCTTTGTCATTTTTCTCCTTAATCAGTGCCAGACAGGCAGAAAGTTTTTCCTCCGATAGATTCCCGGTACGGCTGAGAACAATCGTCTTCGCATTTTCTATCTGATTGTTGTAAAACTCACCAAAATTTTTCATGTACATTTTACATTTGGTAGCATCTGCCACTGTCACATAGCCATTCAACACTACATCAGAATTGTGTTCCATAACACCGGACACCGCCCGGATGACATCCGAAAGCTTTCCTACTCCCGACGGTTCAATAATAATCCGATCCGGTGTGTAGGTATCCAGCACCTCCTGCAGGGCCGTTCCAAAATCTCCCACCAGAGAACAACAGATACATCCGGAATTCATTTCCGTGATATTAATACCGGAATCCTTTAAAAAACCGCCGTCAATCCCGATTTCTCCGAATTCATTTTCAATCAGAACCAGTTTTTCCCCGGTAAACGCCTCTTGAATCAATTTTTTAATTAATGTTGTCTTTCCGGCTCCTAAAAATCCGGAAAAAATATCAATCTTTGTCATACTTACCTCCATTCTCAGCCGCCACAAATTATTTTCTGCTGCTCTGACAGCCACTGGCCAGCCTTTTCGATGCCTTCATCGCTAAATTCAAATTCCTCTGTAAATTTTTCTTCCTTCGTCTTTTCATAAATAAAAGGTCCCTTCCACGCCGTTGCCATCAGTGCCGGAGGCTCTTTGTCTCCGGTTTTTTCAATCCGGAAATTCATCCCCCGATAACTCCCTTTGAATACACTGCGCTCGTAATATAGCGTAGAATATAATGTGATTCCTTCTAGCATTTCGTCCTCCCGATAAAACTTTTTTCTGACAATGCAACTACTAGTATAACACAAATTTTTTATTTCTTGAAGTTATTCTCAAAAAAATCCTTGAAAAGATTGGAAAAACGTGGTTTACTATATTCGTGTAACTTTTTTGCAAAATAGAAATATGAATAAAGAAACAAAAATTGTAATTGGAGAGATGAGTTATGAAAAAGGTTGTAAAATTTGGTGGAAGTTCTCTGGCAAGTGCCGAGCAGTTTATAAAAGTGGGAAATATTATCCGCGCCGATGAATCCCGATGTTTTGTTGTCCCTTCGGCTCCCGGCAAACGCTTTTCCGGAGATACTAAAATAACTGACATGCTGTATCACTGCTATGAACTTGCAGAAAGCGGTCAGGCATTTAATAAGCAGTTAAATCAGATTAAAGACCGTTACCTTGAAATCATACGGGGACTGAAGCTGGATTTTTCACTCACGGAAGATTTTGAGACAATCAAAAAACAGTTTTTAGCCAAAGCCGGCAGTATGTATGCGGCTTCCCGTGGCGAATATCTAAACGGAAAAATAATGGCCAAATACCTTGGATACGAATTTATCGATGCTGCCAATGTAATCCGGTTTCATAAAGACGAGAGTTTTGATGCCGATACGACACAGAAACTTTTATCCGAACGTCTGGCATCCTGCGAAAAAGCAGTAATTCCGGGATTTTACGGTGCTATGGCAAACGGCACTGTGGTTACGTTTTCCCGGGGCGGTTCTGACATCACAGGTTCCCTTGTGGCAAAAGCAGTAAAAGCAAATTTATACGAAAACTGGACTGATGTATCCGGTTTTCTTGTGGCTGATCCCCGCGTCGTAAAAAATCCGGAGATCATTCATACGATTACCTATACCGAGCTGAGGGAGTTAGCCTATATGGGTGCCTCTGTTTTACATGAGGACGCTATTTTTCCTGTTCGCCAGGCGGGAATTCCGATTAATATCCGAAATACGAATTCCCCGGAAGATGATGGCACTATGATTGTGGAAAGTACTTGCCGGATTCCATCTTATACGATAACCGGTATTGCCGGAAAAAAAGGATTTGTCGCCGTTAATATTGAAAAGGATATGATGAATTCCCAGGTTGGTTTTGGTCGAAAGGTTTTAGGAGCTTTTGAAGATAATGGTATTTCCTTTGAACACATGCCATCCGGTATTGATACTATGACAATTATTGTCCATCAGGACGAATTTGAGGAAAAAGAACAGGATGTTATTGCCGATATTCAAAAGGCTACCCAGCCGGATTCCATTGATTTGGAATCAGATTTGGCACTGATTGCCGTTGTGGGACGGGGTATGAAAAGCACCCGCGGCACCGCAGGACGACTGTTTTCCGCATTGGCACATGCCCACATCAATGTCCGGATGATTGACCAGGGCTCCAGTGAGTTAAATATCATTATCGGTGTTCGCAATGATGATTTTGAGGCGGCCATCAACGCCATTTATAATATCTTTGTGCTGGCACAGTTGTAATTCCTATGCTTTTAATGCCACATCTAAAATCATCATAATAAGAAATCCCAGTACAAAGCCGAAAGTTCCCACCGTATCCCGTTTTCCCATATGGGCTTCCGGTATCAGTTCTTCCACAACAACATAAATCATTGTACCTGCTGCTAAAGACAAAAGAAGGGGCATCATAGGCGATATAATACCGGATATACCGGCTGCCAGCACGCCAAAGACCGGCTCAACAATGGCAGACATACTTCCCAGCAAAAAAGCCTTCCTCTTACTCATCCCGTCCGCAATCAGAGGCAATGCTACTGCTGTACCTTCCGGATAATTCTGAATTCCTATTCCGATTGCCAGCGCCACTGCCCCGGATAACAGATTTCCCTTCTCCGGATTCCCGGCAGCAAGAGCAAAGGCTAACCCCACTGCCATGCCCTCCGGAATATTATGTATCGTAATGGCAAGTACAAGCAATTCGGTCCTCGTCCGAAGAGAAATTTTGTTCCTGTTTACCCTTTGAAGATGTTTTTTTACCAGACGATCCGCCGCCAGTAAAAGTAACACTCCGAAAATAAATCCCACAGATACCACCAGCCAGCTCATCTGTCCTGCTGTCTCAGCACGTTCCAGAGCGGGAATTAAAAGAGACCAGACCGATGCCGCAATCATAACACCGCCGGCAAAGCCCAGAAAAACACACTGGACATCTCCTGCCACATGTTTTTTCATCCAAAATACATTGCCGGCTCCCAGAGCAGTTACCGAAAAAGTAAATAATGTTCCCCACAAAGACAGAAGAATTCCATTCATGGTTACCTCCATTTGAAATGCCGTGGGAAATCACGGAAAATCAAAGCTCTCCTTCCCAGTATATTCCACAGGAGAGAAAAGGTTCTTCTCATTAGCACGATGGTGCCAATTTTCTAGCTTTTTTCTATCTGGATACAGCTTCCCTGTGCCGTCTTTTCAATCAGTATTTTATTGTCAATTCTGTTTTTTAGTTCCTCCACATGTGAGATTATACCAATCAGCCGGCTTCCATCCGCCAGTCTGTCAAGAAGATTTAAAGCCTGTCTTAATGACTGCTCATCCAAGGTTCCAAAACCCTCATCGATGAACATGGAGTCCAGACGGATTCCTCCGCTTCTTTCCTGTACCACATCCGAAAGTCCAAGAGCAAGAGCAAGGGAAGCCAAAAACGATTCTCCGCCGGATAACGTACTGACATCCCGCCATTTTGCCGTATTCCGATCAAAGACATCCATATCCAGTCCACTCTGAGCACGGTTGTCCTGAGCCTTTTCCTTACACCGGAGAACAAAGTTATCCTCTGTCATTACCGCCAGCCGTTTATTTGCTGCCGCAATTACCTGTTTAAAATAATATTGCTGGACATAAACCTCCAGACTCATCTTTTCCTGTCCCCTTTTTTTGCCGTTAAAGGTTTCATTCAAATCCCGTATCACAGTCCATCCGGACATCAGCTTTTCTTTTTCCTTTTGCTTCCCTCGAATAAAGGCCAGACACTCTTCATTGGCATTACAAATAATCTGGAGTCCATCCCGTTTTCCCTTCCACTCTTTAATCTCTTTTTCTTTCTCCTTTTCCTTCGCTTTATCCTCTTCCAAATCTACCGGACCGAATTTTTCGGTTTCCTTTTCCAATTCCTTTACAATTCCCTCTGTCTTTGCCAATTCTTCCTTATATTCTGCGATTTTCTCAGACAGCTTGTTCATCTGATTCTCTGTCAGAATGCTCTTTTTATACTCATCCTCAGAAAGAAAACCTTCCTTTTTCCTCTTTTCGAGATAAATTTCTTCCCGTTCCTTCATTTCCTTTTGCAGACTTTGTACTCTTTTTTCCATTTCCTTTGCCGAGGTCGAAAGCTCTGCCCGGCTCTGCTGGTATCTCTCCCTTTGCTCCGTCAAAAGGCTAAGCTCCCTGTCGTATTCCTCACACTTTGTTTGTAGCTCCCGAATGTGTATTGATACCCCTTTTACACTATCCTCTTCCCCGATTCCCGCTTGATCCAGTTGTTTTCTTTTCTCCTCTAATGAGGTTTTTGCCGCTGCCGTTCTTTCTGAAATCTCCTTCAGCACTTTCTCTGCCTGATGATGTAACTCCTCTGCCTGATCCACTTCCTCCCGTTTCGGAGTGTCCGGTGTCAGTTCTGCCGGACTTGGATGCTCCGTTGAACCACAGACCGGGCATGGCTCTCCTTCCACAAGCTCTGTTGCCAGTAAACCGGCACTTCCAGCCATATATGCATCCCGCAGAGTACGATATGCTATATTGGTTTCCTCCTCCTCCCTGCGGCAGCGAAGAAGCTGTTGTTTCAATTCTTCATAGGTTTCCGATATTTTTTCATATTCTTTTAACAAAGGAAGAGCGGACTCCCATTTCTCCTTTTGAAGCATCCACTGCTCCCGCTCCGGCTTTCTGGTCTGGCATTTCTGAAATTTCCCCTCGCACTCTGCCAGATTTTCCGTGACCTCTGCCAGTCTGAAGGAAATATTTTTTCTGCCTTTTTCCTCTTTTGCCAATGTCAGTTTACTTTTTTCATACTCCTGACTAAACGGTACTAAAGACGCGGCTTTTCTTGCTCTGGCTTCTTCCTTTTGCCAAAGAGCGGCTTCCTCTCTCTGCCCCTGTAACTTATCTGCCCGCTCCCTTGCCCGGAAAAGAGCTTCCAGCCTTTCCCTCTTATGCCTATCCTCCTCTTTCTTTCGCACCAGTTCTTTTGATTCCTTCTCTTTTTTCTTTATCTCCCTGTCTGCTTCCTTTAGCAAAGCCTTACTATCCTTAACATATCCGTCAAGCAATGATTCCAGCTTATCAATCAGAGCAGGCTCTTTTTTCATCTGCTCGATTTCCTGCTCCGTCTCTCCGCCCTTTTCTATCAGCTTTATTTTCTCATTGTTTGTGCGAAGTTCTGTCTCCAGTTCCGTATTTTTTTTCTGATATTCCAGATCCTTTTCACGAATTTTTTCCTGAATTCTAAAATACAGCGTTGTATCAAATATATTCTGAAAAATTTTCTTTCGATCTGTACTTTTGGCATTCAAAATACGCAGAAAATCTCCCTGGGCAATCATTACTGTCTGGGAAAACTGTGCCCGGTCAAGTCCGATAATCTCGAAAATTTTTGCATTTACCTCCTCCTGACGGTCATAGGTCTCACCGGTTTCCACACACGCTAAGAAAACAGAAGCGCTTTCCTCTGTCATGCGTTCTCCCCGCTTACTTTTCCTCTGATAAGCCGGATTTCTCACAATTCGGTACTCCCGTCCCCTCTGGGAAAAATGATATTCCACAAAGGTCTTTCCCTCCAATGGCGTGTAATCAGAGCGGAAACTTCTGCTCTCCCGGCGCTCCTTTCCCCCACTGGCCTCGCCGTACAGGGCAAAGGAAATGGCATCAAAAACCGTCGTTTTGCCGGCACCGGTATCGCCTGTCACGAGAAAAATCCCCTGTCCGCCAAAACCGGTAAAGTCAATTTCTTCCTCACCACCATAGGGACCAAATCCTCCCATTTTCAGGTACAATGGTTTCATGCGCCGCCTCCCTCCAGTTCCTCTAACAGTTCTGTCAATACCTCTCTTTGACTTTCTCCCATTTTCTCCGCATTATTTCGAAAACAATAAAATTCCTCCATCATTTCAAGCGGGGATTTATTTTCAAAGCCGTCACTATCCGTAGCCTCCCAGGAAACAGAGGTGCGGGAATTTTCCACAGAAAATTTCAGCATATTGGGAAATACGGCTAAAAGACTGACTCTGGCATCCGGCATAACTTCCTCATCTGTGACAATAACCTGTACATAATCCTCCGAATATGTCATGTCCATCAGCTCTTCGTAATTCCCCTTTACAATTCGCAAATCGTGAATCGGACTTAACGGAACCGGACGGCAGGTTACATCTCCTTTTTCCTTTACCTCCACAATCGTAACCGACTTTTTATGAAGTGCCTCGGAAAAGGAATATTTCAAAGGAGTTCCGCTGTAACGCAGAGTGTTCTTTTTGATTTTCTGTCCCCCATGGATATGTCCCAGTGCCACATAGTCAAAGCCTTCATAAGCATCAAAAGAAATCGCATCCAGTCCCCCGATGGCAAACTCTTCGGAATCACAGGTGGATGCCCCCATTACAAACTGATGGCTTACCAGTACACTTCTTCTGTCCGGATTCCGCTCTGCTTGTCCCAAAACTGTCCGAAGTGCCTCCTCATAAGTGGCAATCTCTTCTTCGGGAAAATATACCTTCACCCCTATGGGCTTAATAAAGGGAAGCAGATACAAGTCCAGCTCTCCATACTCATCCGACAACGTCTTGCAGTACAGATCCCCTTCATATTTTCCCCTCATCACAATCCCCTGCTTCTCAATAAGTCCGGATAAATAATTCACCCGTTCTCCGGAATCGTGGTTTCCACTGATGGCATAAACCGAAATTCCCCCTAATACAAGTTCAGAGACAAAGGTATCAAAGATACCCATTGCCTCTGCAGAAGGAGTCGGTTTATCATAAATATCACCGGCAATCAGAACAGCATCACACTGTTCCTTTTTGGCGATATCCGCTATCTGATGCAAAACTGCCCGCTGGTCCGCTGCCAGATTCACATCAAACAGCCGTTTGCCGATATGTAAATCGGCCGTATGCAAAAATCGCATGAAAAACCCCCTGTTTCACTTTTATATTTCGACATCCGCACTATAATCTACATTATCATAATGAAAGCCGAACATTTTATAAAAATCATCCCAATATCCGTCGATATCTCCGTATTCACCAATATTTTCCGTCGTCACCTTATCCCAGACTGCATTAATTTTATCCTGTACCTTATCCTGTAATTCCCAGTCATCCAGACGGAAATATCCTGCCTCATCCACCTCTTTTTTTACAAGCTTATCGGTAAACAACCGCTGCATCTGCTCAATACATCCCTCATGCAGTCCTTCTTCCTTCATAATCTTATAAAGAAGAGAAATATAAAGAGGAACAATCGGAATTGCGGCACTACTCTGGGTTACCAGCGCTTTATTCACAGAAATGTACGCCTTGATATCCCTGTCTGCAAATTCCTTTGTCAATTTTACCGAAGTATCGTACAAATGCTTCTTCGCCTGTCCAATACTACCGTCTTTATAAATCGCATGGGTCACGGATGGTCCGATATAGGAATAAGCAATCGTTATAGCATGGTCAGAAAGAACATCTGCCTTTACCATTTCCCGAATCCATTCTTCCCAATCCTCACCGCCCATAACCTGAACGGTTTTACGAATTTCCTCTTCGGTAGCAACCGGCACGGTAACCTCTGTAATTTCATTGTTTCTCAAGTCAATGGTTTTATTGGTAAATTCCGTACCTACGGTTTTCAGAACGCTGGATACCATCGTACCGTCAGCCAGTGTCCTTCTCGGTGCTGCCATACTGTATACCACCATATCCGCCTTGCCCCAGTCTTTTTTAATGGTCTCGATAACCTGCTGTTTCATCTCCCGGGAAAAACCATCTCCATTAAAAGATTTCGCATAATAGCCGTCCTCTGTGGCAAACTGTTCAAAGGCCTTTGTATTATACCAGCCCGCTGTGGCTGTCCGTTTTCCCGTCGCTTCCTTTTCAAAGGAAACACCTATTGTATCAGCACCATATCCATAGGTCACAGCAATCCGGCTGGCAAGTCCGTATCCGGTAGAAGCACCGATTACCAATACCTTTTTCGGTCCCTCTGTCATACCCTTTTCTTTGCAATAGGCAATTTGGCGTCTCACACTCTCTTTGCATCCCTCCGGGTGAGCCGTTGTACATATAAATCCTTTTACTTTTGGTTCTACAATCATAATTACCTCCATATCCCAAGTATGCTAATATACCTACATCATAACATAAAACAGAATCATAAAAAAGTGCAAAATGCTTCCCGCCAGAACAAAAAGATGAAAAACCGAATGAACATACTTTTTCTTTTTTCCGATCCCATAAAGAATCGCACCAATGGTATAGGCAACACCACCCGTTACTAAAAACACCGTCCCTCCTGTGCCAAGACACCGAATCGTCGGACGGATAAAGAAAATAATGCACCAGCCCATGGCGAGATAACAAATCATAGATAAAAGCTGATATTTTTTTAAATCAATGGCCGTGAGTGTAGCCGCCGCAAAGCAGCAGGCCCACACAATCCCAAATATGACAAAGGCCTGTACCGGATACAGAGGACGAAGCGCCGCCAGAGTAACCGGAGTATAAGTACCGGCAATCAAAAAATAAATCGTACAATGGTCAATAATCTGAAATACCTTCTTTGCCATCGGCCGCCGGAGTCCATGATAAATACTGGACATCGTGTACAAAACAATCATGGTTCCCCCATAAATCGCCGAACCTACAACCGCCCATGCATCCTTATTGAGTGCCGCAAAAATCACGCAGAGAGTCAACGCCGCAATGGCAAATGCTCCGCCTACAATGTGGGATACCATATTAAAAATTTCTTCACCTTTTGTATATGAAGGAAGTATCCGATCTTCCAATTTTGTCCTTACCTGTTTCATGTCGCTAATCTCCTTTTTATTTCTGAATTTTAGCGTACCACGTTTTTGTGTTAAAGTCAACATTTATACTTTGATATGTAGTTTTTAAAACTATATGACACTAGACTTACGAAGATTTTTATGTTATACTTATTCACAAAATTTTTTAAAAATGAAAAGAGGCGAAGATACTACTATGCACTATACAAACCAGAATACACAGATATACGTTTATGCTATGCCGGTACTGGATTCCAGAATGTACATTATAATAAATGATAAAAATAACAAAGAGGCACTGATTATTGACCCGCTCCGGGACCCGGAGGCACTCGCTGTCATAAGACAGCTGAATTATGCCACCGTTCTTTTAACCCACTCGCATTACGATCACATTTCCGGAGTAAACTGGCTGCGGGAGCAGCTTAACTGCACTCTCTTATGTTCAGAAATCTGTGCGGAGCATATAAAAGATTCTCACAAAAATCTTTCTGCCTTTTCCTCTGCCCTGATTCTTGACAAAACAGAGGAAGAGCAGGCACAGTGCATGAGTTTTTTTGATATGGATTATACCTGTCAGGCGGATAAAACCTTTGACAGAGAAACTTCTTTTACTTTTGGCAGCTATCAGGTGGAAATTATCCATACACCGGGGCACTCGGAGTGTAGTCAGTGTATCCGCCTATTTACAGATAAAAAAGGACTGACACCGGAGCTTATCTTTACCGGTGACAGTCTTGTAAATGGGCATGATATCATTACCAGGCTCCCGGGAGGAAGCAAACGGGATTATCGAGCTGTTACCAAACCCTATCTGGACAGTCTGGCTCCCGACACATTAATTATGCCGGGGCACGGAGAATGGGGGACGAAAGCTATGCTCTCACATTCCTCCGACACTATTTCCTAAAGGGGGCAGATCATTGGTGTCCCATCTTGGCAGTAAATACCGGTTTTCCCCCGGCAAATCAGCAGTTCTCGCTTCCACAGTCAGTCCCAGCTTACAGCCAATCTCCTCTTTCTGAATAAATTGCAACACATCTTCACTGTAATTGCCATAAGGATAATTCATAACCCAGGCTTTTTCATCAATCACATCCGAAAAATAATCCCTTGCCTGTAAAATATCCTTTTCCATTTTTTCCTTCGTGAGTTTCCCCAGCCAGTAATGGTCATAACCATGAAGGCCAAAAAACATACCGCCCTCCTTCATACAGCGAATCTGATCCCGATTCATATAAAGTTCTCTTGCAAAAACCTCTTCGGAAATCCCCACATAGGTTTCAAAAAGGCAGGTGGCTATCTCATTTCTGACATCCTCCGGCAGGCGGTTCTGCAAAAGACGCTTTACAAAGATCACTTCCCCCGGGTCAAAACGATTTGGCACCGCCAGTTCCCGGTATAGCTCCTCATTGGAAGGAACTTCTTTGTCTGAAAATCTTCCCGCTTCCCGGTACTCGGTAAGTTTTTCAAAACAGGCCTGCACAAGTTCATCGATGGGTGCCGTTGCCAAAATATGATGGATCTTGTTTACATCTAAAAGCTTATGCTCCTTTACCGCCTTGGCATTTGGAAAAAAAGAGCCCTGCATCCCATATTTTTTAAGTAAGGGGTATACTACCGTATAATGGTCAATATATCCGTCATCGAAAGTTAAAAGTAGAGAATTTTCCGGCAGAGAAGAAAAATCTTTTGTCTCATAAGCCGCCAGCACATCCTCCATTCGTATGACGGTAAAAGATTTTCGGATAAATTCTAATTGTTCTTCAAAGAGTCGTACATCCAGTCCCTTAATATCCGGATAACGGCTATAGGTTAAATCTCTCACATAATGATACATGACTATCGTCACTTTTTTTTCCGTTTCTGTACTCAAATCGATTCCTCCTGCTCCATATAGTACTGCGCTACCACTAAATCCACTCTCTCATCAATATCCACACTCCGCCCTGCGGGCATCCGATATCCTACCGGATTGTCATTTAAACTGGTTTCTGCCGACAGCCTGCGGACCTCATTGACATAAATGCTGCCGTTGACACGGTAATACTTTGGCATATCCTGTCTACGCACGGTGCTGTTTACTGACAATAACGGTGTCAAATTTCCTTTTTCATCACAACTGCGCATTAAAATTGGAGAATCGCTGACCTCGGATACTGCCGTTACATCCTTTCCACTTTCCAATGCCAGGCTTACTGCCCCCTCAATATCTTCTGCTCTGCGCAGCGGACTAGTAGGCTGTAAAAGCACAAGATAGTCGTATTCCCTTCCTTTTTTTGCCAGTCGCTCCAACGTATAAAGAATGGCATCAATCGTTTTCGCCGTGTCGGATGCCAATTCCTCCGGTCTTAGAAATGGCACCTCGGCTCCATATTGTCTGGCTGTCTCCGCAATTTCCTCACTATCTGTGGAAACAACAATATCATCAAAGAAGGAACAGCCCTTTGCCGCCTCAATCGTATGGGCAATGAGCGGTTTTCCCGACAGTATCTTCAGATTTTTCCCCGGAATCCCTTTACTATTACCTCTGGCCGGAATAAAAGCCAGCACTTTTTTCCCCTTTATCACTCTTACCCCTCCATTCCGAAATGTCACAAAATCTTACGCTCTCCCGACCAGTATACCAAAAATTTCCGCTCATTTCCACCCTTTCCCCAAAATTACCATAGGACAAAAAAAAGAGAAACCAAAATGGTTTCTCTTTTTTTGTACATACATGTTTGTCGTATCAGACAAGTACTCTCCTTCGAGATTACTGTAACAGAGAAAGTACTCCCTGATTTGCCTGATTTGCCTGAGCCAGCATGGAAGTAGCTGCCTGCTGCAAGATGCTCTCCTTGGAGAATCTTGTCATTTCGTCAGCCATGTCTGTATCACGGATACGAGACTCAGCTGCCTGCATGTTCTCAGCAGTGTTGTCATCTACTTTTACTGTGTACTCAAGACGGTTCTGGATAGCACCCAGCTTAGAACGCTCAGTTGTTACATCCTTAATCATAAGGTCAACAGAACTGATCAGTGCGGAAATCTCATCACCTTTTCCGTTTTTAACTTCTTTGCTCTCAGTCTTTACAGTACCATCGTCTTCGAAATCATCCAAAGTAGAACCGGTAACTGCA
>JAFLTC010000030.1 GCA_022510615.1 Lachnospiraceae bacterium
GGGTAAAAATGAATTTAGAAGAATATAAAGGTGTATATGTCTTTGCCCAGCAGGTTGACGGTGAGATGAGCGGCATCGCATATGAGCTTTTAGGCAAAGCAAAGGATCTTGCAAAGGATTTAAACACAGATGTAACAGCAGTACTGTTAGGTTCCGGAATTAAAGGTCTGGCAGATTCTCTGGCAGAGTACGGCGCTGACAAAGTGATTGTAGTAGATGATCCGGAACTGGAAGTGTATAAGACAGAGCCATATGCTCATGCTCTTTCTTCCGTTATTAATGAGTACAAACCGGAAATTATGCTGGTTGGTGCTACGGCTATCGGTCGTGATTTAGGACCTAGAGTATCCGCCCGTGTGGCAACCGGTCTGACAGCAGACTGTACCGTATTGGAGATTGGTGATTTCACAGATAGCATGACAAAGGAAGTCATTCCGAATCAGCTTTTGATGACCCGTCCGGCTTTCGGCGGTAACACCATTGCTACGATTGCCTGCCCGTATAACCGTCCTCAGATGGCCACGGTACGTGCTGGAGTTATGCAGAAGATTGACCCGGTTAAGGGTGCTAAGGCAGAAGTAATCGAGTATAATCCGGGCTTCACACCGGACAACAAATATGTTGAAATTCTGGATGTAGTAAAATCCGTGACAGACACCGTGGATATTATGGATGCCAAAATTCTTGTATCCGGTGGACGTGGAGTGGGAAGTCCTGAGAATTTCAAACTGTTAGAGGATTTAGCAGAAGTAATCGGCGGAACCGTAAGTTGTTCCCGTGCCGTAGTAGATAATGGCTGGCTGCCAAGAGACCTTCAGGTAGGTCAGACTGGTAAAACTGTTCGTCCAAATGTATATTTTGCTATCGGTATTTCCGGTGCCATTCAGCATGTGGCAGGTATGGAAGAATCCGATATCATTATTGCTATTAATAAAGATGAGACAGCACCTATTTTCGATGTGGCAGATTACGGAATTGTTGGTGACTTAAATAAAATCCTTCCTCAGTTGACAGAGATGTTAAAGGCTGAGGTGGCAGCAAAATAAAAATTAAATTCCGGCTATGCCGGTGGGAAGAAGCAGTCGGGAAACCGGCTGCTTTTTCTAAACGCAAAGGGGGAAATAAAATGGCACCGATAGGAATCGTAATATGCAACTATAATAAAAAGGATTTTGTCGTAGACTGTATCCGAAGTGTACAGGAGAGTAAAGTACAGAATTTTGATATTTATGTGGTAGATAATGCTTCCACAGACGGTAGTGTGGAGGCAATCCGGAAGGAATTTGGAGATTCCGTAACGATATTGGAAAATGAAGAAAATCTGGGCGGTTCCGGCGGATTTAACACGGGATTGCGAGTGGTAATAGATAAGGGATATGAGTATTTTGTCTGTCTGGATGATGATGTGTTAGTGGATGAAAATGCTATTTTGGCATTATATGAATATATGGAAGAAAATCCGGATGTGGGAATGGCAGGTTCCCGGGTATATCATATGCAGATGCCGGATTATATTCAGCAGTGCGGACTTATGCTGGATTTTGAACACGGCAGTGCAAAAACGCTGTATGCTGACCGTCTGGAGGACGGTACCCTGCCGGAGGTCATCGAATGTGATACGGTAGCTACCTGTTCGGTTATGATTCGTGGGTCTGTGATCCGGGAAACAAATGTCGGCATTATGCCGGAGGAGAATTTTATTTACTGGGACGACATGGAATGGGGACACCGGATTCATCTTGCCGGATATCGTATTGTGACGTTGGCGGCCTCTAAAGTGCTTCACCAGATGGGTGCCAATGTAAGAAAGCCGAATACGTTTTTAAACTATTATATGTGGCGGAACCGGACAAATTTTTTTATGCGTTATACGCCGGAGGATATACTGGAGCAGATGAGTGTTCAGGTTCTTAGTAGTGTATTTGACGCCCTCTATGAGAGTATGTATCGGGAGGAGCACAATGTCATGCAGTCCATTTCCTATGCCTTTCATGATGCTATGAATGGCGTAAAGGGAAAGGCGGCGGATTATAAAATCTTGAAAAATGATGCCAATGATGATAAATTAATAGAGTACATAAGTGATAAGAAATCTTACTATATTATCTCGGATGGGCAGGAAGAGGATAGTGTCTATCTTCGGAATTTTTTACAGCATGTAAATCCGGATATAAAAGAGGCGGATAAAAAAGAGAATGCCGATGTGGTATTTCATCTTTGTCCTTATATTTTCGGAGTAAAGGACTTTTCCAGGAAGGAAATTTACATTGACTCAGAGAGAAGCTGTATAATCAATGAGGATGATGTAGAGGCAGTGAAAAATTATGAGTACAGTAAACTGCTTTTCATTTACATGAATCAAGGTGTTTTTTTGGCGGAAGCCCACCATATGAGAGAACAAGGAGCTGATTATGAATAAGAGATTTATGCGTTTTCCGGGGGGAAAAACAAAGACGATTACTTTAAGCTATGACGATGCCATGGAAGAGGATAAAAAATTAATAGCATTAATGGAAAAGTATGGGATGAAGGGTACCTTTAATCTCATTCCCGGCTGGTTTGCCAAAGAGGGTACCGTGTATCCGAAAGAGGAAACCTATCGCCTTGTATCGGAAACACTGGCAAAGGAAATTTATAACCACCCGCTGGTGGAAGTGGCGAACCATGGAAATTGTCACAAATATATGCCTACGTTATCCCAGGCAGAAATGGCAGATGATATGATAAGCTGCCGGAAAAAGCTGGAGGCAGTATTTGAAAAAAATATCTCCGGAATGGCATATCCCTATGGCTGGTACAGTAAGGAATGTAAAGATGTTCTTGCCATGTGTGGCATTGTTTATTCCCGCACCGTATCAAGTACACATGATTTTGGTTTTCCGGAGGACTGGCTGGAATGGCATCCGACCTGCCACCATGATGATGAAAAGCTGATGCTTCTGGCGGAGGAATTTATCGGGAGAGAGGTTAAGGAAAGCTCACAAATGTTTTATGTCTGGGGACATACCTTTGAATTTGAGAGGAATCATAACTGGCAGGTAATCGAGGACTTTATGAAAAAGGTTTCCGGAAAGGAAGATACCTGGTATGCCACGAATATAGAAATTTATCAGTATGTCAAGGCATATGAAAATCTGGAAATATCTCTGGATGGAAGAAGAATCATTAATTTTTCCCGGATTCCGGTATGGGTGGAGATAGATGGAACTGTTTACGAGGTAAAGGAAGAAATTATTTTGTAAGAGGAGTGATAAGTATGAAGAAAAGATTTCCCATTCTTTTGGTTCTGTTATGTTTCTGTCTTATTGGTTTAGCGGGAAGGGGGACTTTATCCCGGGCAGCAACGCCGGTGGAAAAATGGGGCCGATTGTCAGTACAGGGAACGAATATTGTCAATGCCGGGGGAAAAAAAGTACAGCTAAAGGGAGTCAGCACCCACGGAATTGCATGGTATCCTCAATATGTGAATTCGTCCTGTTTTAAAAGCTTTCGTAACATGGGCGTAAACACGATAAGACTGGCACTTTACAGTAATCCCGCAGACGGATTTTCCACGAAATTATATGGGAAGGTAGAAGAGGGTGTCCGTGCCGCCACAAATCTTGGCATGTATGTCATTATTGACTGGCATATTTTAAATGACGGAAATCCGAAACAGCATCAGAAACAGGCATTGAAGTTTTTTACCCGTATGTCAAAAAAATTCGGAAAACAAAAGAACATTCTCTATGAGATTTGTAATGAGCCGAATGGAAATGTTTCATGGGACAAAGATATCCGTCCCTATGCCAACAAGATAATCAAGCGAATCCGCAAATATGATAAGAAAAATATTATTATTGTGGGAACCCCAACCTGGTCCCAGGATGTGGATATCGCGGCGGGAAAGCCGCTGAAGCATAAAAATATTGTCTATTCCCTGCATTTTTATGCAGCCACCCATAAAGAATTTTTGAGGCAGAAATTAAAAGCTGCCAGAAAAGCGGGACTGCCGGTTCTTGTATCGGAATTTAGTATCTGCGATGCTTCCGGCAATGGTGCTATCAGTAAAAGCAGCGGTAAGAAGTGGATGAAATTATTGAAAAGGTATAAAATCGGCTATGTGGCATGGAATGTTTCTAACAAGGCAGAGACTTCTTCTCTGATAAAGTCCTCCTGCCAGAAGACAGGGAACTTTAAAAAGGGTGATCTCTCAAAGACGGGACGTTGGATTGCTGCATATTGGAAAAAGTGAAAGAGTGAAAATCTTTCACTTGCAAGTTTGGGCGTCTGCGCCCAAACTTGGTTATGTACAAAAAGCGTGTGCAAATAGAGGAAAAAAAGTGATATGTTTTTAATTGCATGGGAAAAAGTTTCGTAGTATACTAAATATATTATTAGGATAATACAGGAGGGTATTATATGAGTATTCAAATTCAAAAGGTGACGGATAGCAGTTTTAAAAAATATGGACGGATTCTGACGGCAGATTATGATGTTGCTGAACTGATTCAGGAAATGGGAAAGACTCCGTGTCCGGATGATGTCATTTATGTTCCATCGGATCCGGCAATCGAAAAGCTTCCGATTATGAAAGCATTTACGGACAGTCTGTATGGCGGGCTGCCGATTCAGATTGGATACTGTAACGGACATAATAATCTGTTAAATGCCGTAGAGTATCACCGTTCTTCTGAAATTAATGTGGCTTGCACGGATTTGATTTTATTAATCGGTATGCAGCAGGATATTGAGGAAGATTTTACATATGACACGAATAAGATTGAGGCCTTTTTAGTGCCGGCAGGAACGATGATTGAGGTTTATGCCACAACACTTCACTATGCACCTTGCAGTGTAGATGGACAGGGATTCCGCTGCGTTGTTGTTTTACCAAAGGATACGAATCTTGATCTTGTGGTGAAACCGGAGGGGGCCAAAGAAGATAAATTGTTAGTGGCACGGAATAAGTGGTTGATTGGTCATGCCGATGCGAAAATTGATGGCGCCTTCAACGGGTTAAAGGGCGAAAATATTTGCGTTGACTAAGACCGCCAGTCAAGCGTCTTGCAGACAAGCTGCAATCCGCACGCGGGCTGTCGCCCGCTAAAATAAAAGAGCAACAACCTCTCTTACAAGCAAGCTTGACGAGAGGTTGTTGCTCTTTTATTTTGACTGGCTCGTAGCCATCGCGGTCACTCTACAGTAACGCTTTTAGCCAGGTTTCGTGGCTGGTCTACGTTCAGGCCCTTTTCTACAGCGACATAGTAGGCGAGGTACTGAAGGACTACCGCTGCCATAAATGGAGCAAAAAGAGCATCTGCTTCCGGCAATACAATCTGGTGGTCACATAGGGCGGCGTCAACGACAGCACCCTGACCAGTTATAAAAATGACCTTTGCACCACGGGAACGGACTTCCTGGACATTGGATATCATTTTAGCGTATACATCCGGTTGTGTGGCAACGGCAATGACAGGAACATTATCGGTGATTAAAGATATGGTTCCATGTTTTAATTCTCCCGCCGCGTAGGCCTCGGAATGAATATAGCTGATTTCTTTCAATTTCAATGAACCTTCACAGGAGAGAGCATAATCAAGGCCTCTGCCCAGAAAGAAGATATCATTTGACTCTGTCAGACGTTTTGCAATACTTTCAACCTGAGTGTCATATCCCAGGACTTCATCCACCTTATCAACGGTATTCATCATCTCTGTCATATAATGAGTGGCTTCTTCCTCACTCATTTTGCCGTTTATGAGGGCAAAACGAAAGGCAATAAGGTACATGACAGAAACCTGTACACTATATGCTTTTGTGCTTGCTACTGCGATTTCCGGGCCGGCATGAGTATATAATACGTAGTCACTTTCTCTGGCAATGGAGGAACCCTTTACATTGACGACAGAGAGGGTTCTGGCTCTGTATTCCTTGGCGAGCCGGAGAGCAGCAAGAGTATCTGCGGTTTCACCGGATTGGGAAATGCTAATCAAAAGCGTATTCTCATCCATAATCGGATTTTGGTACCGGAATTCCGAGGCAATCTCGACCGTAACCGGTACACGGCACAGGCGTTCAATCATAGTTCTTCCCATAAGCCCGGCGTGCATGGCAGTGCCGCAGGCAGTAATAATAATCCGGTCGATGCCGATAAAAATATCATCGCTTACATGGTCAGCAGAAAAATCCGGCAGACCGTTTACGATACGTGGCTTTATTGTATTGCGGAGGGCTTCCGGTTGTTCCCGGATTTCTTTCATCATAAAGTAGTCATAGCCGCCCTTTTTCGCCGCGGCAACATCCCAGCTGATATGATGAATGGTAGGACCGTAGAGTTCACCGTTTTCATTCCGGACAAGAACTTCATCCTTTGTCATTTTTGCAATATGACCTTCTTCTAATACAAAATAATGCTTGGTATAGCTTACCAATGCCACCATATCCGAGGCAATGATAGAACCTTTGTCTGTATGTGCCGCTACGAGAGGGCTTCCGTTGCGGACCGCATAAATAGTCTCCGGTATATCAGAAAACATAATACAGAATCCGTAAGCTCCTTCTAATTTTTTTATAGCCTTTCGGATAGCGGCTTCCGGGTCACCGGTGTAGCAGGAATCGATTACCATGGCGGCAATCTCAGTATCCGTCTGGGAGACAGGAGTTTTGCCCTTTGCGCTTAGCTCTTCTTGCAATTCTTTATAATTTTCAATAATGCCATTGTGAATTAGTGTCACTTTTCCCGCTGTATGAGGATGGGCATTTGTTTCCGAAACACCGCCGTGGGTAGCCCAGCGGGTGTGCCCGATTCCACATGTAGTTACATCCTCCACTGCAGTGGAGGACACTTTATCTCGCAGACAAGACACCTTTCCCACGGTTTTTATGGATTTAATGGTATCTTCTGAAAAATAGGCAATGCCGGCACTGTCATAACCACGGTACTCCAGCGTCTGCAAGCCATTAATCAGAGCCTTTTTGGCATCCTGAATGCCGACATATCCGATAATTCCGCACATAACTAAATTCTCCTTTTATTTCTGGTTTTTCATGCTTCTATATCCTATGAAATGGTATCATTTCTTGTTCCGATTGTCAAGAAAAGCACGGGGGTTTTCGGTTGCGAAAAGAGCGGATATAAGGTATACTGTGAGAGAACTTTCTGTGTTCCGGGTGGCATAACAGTACCGTTATGCCAGCACGATGACGCCATTGTGCTAAACTTTAGGATAGGATAGAAAAATACTGGAGAAATGAGGTTAAAATATGAAAGACTTTCGTGTGGAGTTAAAAAAGGTTGTGGATGATTCCTATGATGTAAAAATCGGCCGCAATCTGATTCCCGTACTGATCGAGGATATAAAAAAGGGTCTTGCGGGCAATATAAAAAAATTTGCCGTCATTACAGATTCTGTGGTGGAGCCATTATATGGGGAGCCGGTTTTAAAGGCGTTAAAGGAAGTCGGATATCAGGGTGATATGTTTGTCTTCCCGGCGGGGGAAAAAAGCAAGGTAAGAAAGACAAAGGAAATCTTAGAGGATGCTATGTTAGCAAAGGAATACCGGAGAGATTGCTGTGTCATTGCCGTAGGTGGTGGTGTGGTAACGGATTTGGCAGGTTTTTTGGCGGGAACCTTTGGACGAGGCGTACCTTTTATTAACTTTGCCACCACGCTGTTATCGGCGGCAGATGCTTCCATAGGCGGAAAGACGGCAGTGGACACAGACCTTGCCACAAATCTTATTGGTCTTATTTATCAGCCACTAAAGGTTTATGTGGACATTGATACATGGAAAACCTTGCCGAAACGTCATTTGATTAACGGACTGGCAGAAACGGTAAAGCATGCCTGCCTTGCGGATAAGGAGTTTTTTAATTATATTGAAAATCATGTAGAGGAAATTCTGGACTGTGACCCGGAGGTGTGCGAGCATATTTCGGAAAAGAATTGTGAAGTGAAATATCAGGTTGTAATGAAGGATGAGCGGGAAAAGAATTTGCGGGAAACATTAAATCTGGGACATACGGTGGGACGGGCCATTGAGACAGTGAGCGATTACTGTCTGCTTCACGGGGAGGCATTGGCTATCGGTATGACAGCGCAGGTAAATCTGGGTTGTAAACTGGGGTATTTGACGCCGGAGGAAAGAGACCGGGTCATCGCCCTCCAGACAAGAATAGGTCTTCCGGTGGCGATTCCGGATTACATCGATAAGGAAAAGCTGGTAGAGAAGCTTTATACGGATAAAAAGGTACGGGATGGGAAACTGCGGTTTGTATTCCAGCGAGGAATCGGTGAGGTTATGACCTTTGGGGAAGATGTATATGCCAGACCGGTAGCTGAGGGGGAAATCCGTGAAATAATTGATGCCATGTAATGCAACATTTTACCTCTTCCAATCGTTATGTATATAGATGGTTATTGGTAACGTAAACAACGTTTAGGAATGGAGGTAATGTGTATGAAGAAGACAAATGGAATCATAATGCTCACAGTACTGATGCTGTTAGGGGTACTGGCAGTGGGAAAGAGTGCAGATGCGGCTTCATGGAACGGAAAAAAGGAGTATCAGATTACCCAGAGCGGTAAGGCGGTTTACCATGCGTACTTATCCGATGACGGAAAGGAAAGCTGGATTTACCGGGTGGATTTACTGGATAAGGGGACAAATGTCAGCCTTACCTTTCCGGAACAAGTTCAGAATGCGCCGGTAACGAAAATTGGTACGGCGTTTCAACTGGATGACATACATGAGGCATATCACAATGTTTTTGGCACAACATATGAGCCGTGGCATGATGAAGACGGAGGCTGGTACAGCCAGACAAATATTAAGAAAATTGTTCTTCCGGATACGGTTAATACAATAGAGGACGCTTGTTTTGCCGGACTCAGAAACTTAACGGAAATTCATCTGCCGGAAAATTTAGAGAGATTGAATCACTACTTATTCTATAACTGTAGAAGATTGGCTTCCTTTACAATTGGAGAAAAAGGACTCGTGGTTTCAGATGATACCGTATTCCAAAATTGCGACAGAATGAAGGGTATTACTAAAGCGGACGGAAGCTTCACTTTGGTATCAGGCGGCAAGGGGATAGCCTTAAGTGCCGATAAAAAAACGCTGATACAGATTATGCCTTCTGCAAAAAAGATAACGGTTCCATCCACGGTGGAAACCATTGATGTCAGTGCGGCAGAGGGTACGAATTTAGAACAGATAAAAATCTCAAAAAAAGTAAAAAAGATAGAGACAGCTGCCTTTGATAACGCCCCGATTAAGAAAGTTACTGTCGATAAGAAAAATAAGTGGTTCGGAACGGATAAAAATTGTCTGTATTATAGAAAGACCGGCACTTTAGTATTGGCATATGCGAAGAAAAATACGATGACCCTTTCGAAAAAAGTAAAGAAGATAGACAGCTCGGTTTCCGTTGCTCGCCGGGGAGTAAAGAAGCTTATCATTCCAAAAAGGATTACCCTGAAGGCGGAATGGTATGACAGCTTTTTGTATCAACAGGAACCGATGAAGGTTTATTTCCAGGTGAAAATGCCTCCAAAGGCAGGAAAAGGTGTGTTGGGTGGAACAATGAAAATTTATGTTAAAAAGCAGTATAAGAAGGCTTATAAGAAGTGGATGAAAAAATGCGGAAAGAGAGCAAAATCCTGTAAGCTTTATACGACAAAATAGAGTTGAACAATTTATTTCTCCATGGTAAAATAAAGCATATTAAAATAATGGAGGAATTGATATGATAGCAGGTATTATTATCGGTGTTGTAGTGCTGATTCTCGTTATTTTTGTCATCAGCAGCTACAATGGACTGGTAAAAAAGAAAATCGCCGTGGAGGAAGCATTTTCCACCATGGACGTGTATTTAAAAAAGAGGTTTGATCTGATTCCGAATCTGGTGGAAACGGTAAAGGGATATGCCAAGCATGAAGAGGAGACATTGGCAAAGGTCGTTGCCCTTCGAAATGAAAATTACAGTGGGATGTCCGACGAGGAAAAGATTGCAAACAGTGCAGCTATTTCCCGGGCTATTCCACAGATTATGGCGTTGGCAGAGGCCTATCCGGATTTAAAGGCAAACCAGAATTTTATGGAACTCAGTGCACAGCTTGAGGCAGTAGAGGATGATATTGCGAATTCGAGAAAGTATTATAATGGTGCGGTAAAACGTTATAACACGGCAGTTCAGACTGTTCCAAGCAATATTATAGCAGGTATGTTCCACTTTGAGAAAAAACCGATGTTTGAGGTAGACGGTACAGAGGAACGTAAGAATGTGCAGGTGAAATTCGAATGAAAAAGAGAGTTCTTTTAACTGGTCTGTTTTTAGCCTTTGCGGTGTTGTTTCTGACAAAACCGGTGACCGCCAGTGCCTATGCTTATGAAATAAAGAGCTATCAGGTAAATATTAAGGTCACTTCTCATAATGTTTATGAGATTGAGGAGAACCTGTCCGTTCATTTTAACCAGAGCCGACACGGTATTTATCGGAATATTCCGGTTGTGAACAGGGTGGAAAGAACGGACGGAAGTAAAAATACGATTCATGCAAGGATTCAGAATATCCGGTGCTCCGATGATTTTAGTGTATCCAGAGAAGGTGATAACTGTCAGATAAAAATCGGAGATGAGGATACGAGTATTACCGGGGAGAAGCAATACTATATCAGCTACAGCTATGATATGGGAAATGATGTGCTGGAAGGTAATGATGAGTTTTACTTTAATGTCATTGGTACGGAATGGGATACCACGATTCAGAATGTTTCCTTCCGGATAGAAATGCCAAAGGAATTTGATGAAGAGAAACTGGGAATGTCCTATGGTGGGAGAGGTTCTACCCATACGGATAAGCTATCCTATTACTGTGAGGGAAATAGTATTGTCGGGATGTTGGATCGTGAGGTTACCCTTCGACCTTATCAGGGTATTACTGTCCGACTGACTTTGCCGGAAGGATATTTCGAGAGCACCAGTGAAACGCCATGGATGGCTTATGTTTCCATTATTCTGGCATTTGTGGCGATGGCAGTGGCATTCTTCTTATGGTGGATATACGGAAGAGACGATCCGGTAATCGAGACTGTGGAATTTCATGCCCCGGACGGTTTAAATAGCGTCGAACTTGCCTTTGCCTATAAAGGGGAATTGTCCAGTCAGGACGTTGTTTCCCTTATTGTATATCTGGCAGAAAAGGGGTATATCGAAATACATGAAGGCACCGATAAAAATCCGAAAAAGGGATTTACGCTGATAAAAAAGAAAGATTATCAGGGAACAAATCTGGCAGAGCAGATCTTTATGCAGGGGCTTTTTTCTTCCGGTTCTGTTGTGACGAAAAAGGATCTGGAAAACTCCTTTTACAAAACCATTAACCGAATTGCAGGGGTAGTAAACAACAGAAAAAATAAGGAAAAGATTTTTTATGCCAATTCCATTAACAAGGGATGGATTTTGTGGCTGGCAGCCCTGGTTCCGTGTCTGATAGCAGGATTCATGCCGATTTATGAGTACCTATATTCCTATCTGTTTGCCATCGGGCTTCCTATCGGGGTAGGCATTCTCTTCCTTCTTGCTTATACGGTACTGTTTCATCAGGGGAAATGGCCGACTCGGATTATATGCTTTATAGTATTTGCAATTATTGGAATCGTAGTATTTGCCACCTTTATGGGAGATGCTCTTATCTTTAATAATGAGTGGTACATGGGAGCCTATCTGTTTGCACTTGTTGCCGGCGGTGTGGTAATGTTCTTTAACAATTATCTATCCAAGCGCACGGAATACGGGACAGAAATTTTAGGCAGAATACGTGGCTTTAAAAACTTTCTGGAAACGGCGGAAAAGGACAGACTGGAAATGCTTGTGTCGGAAAATCCGAAATATTTTTATGAAATACTTCCGTACACCTATGTGCTGGATGTGTCGAATAAGTGGATGAAGAAGTTTGAAAGCATTGCAACAGAGCCACCGGAATGGTATCACAGTCATCATAATACGATGTTTGATATGATGATGTTTAACCAGTTTATGCGTTCCACTATGACAACGGCAACCTCAGCCATGACCTCTACTCCAAGTTCCAGTGGTGGAGGATTCTCCGGCGGTGGTTCCGGTGGCGGTGGCGGCGGCTCCTGGTAAGAGATTGCCGGGAATGGCTGCTGTATTCGTAGATAGCATAGGAGACAGGCAAGAGTTATGGCAAAAGAGAGAGTATACTACTGGGATAATTGAAAGTGGTTTTTAATTATAACAGTGGTAGCCGGCATCTGCTGGAATGCTATGTTGATACCATTGATCTGGCCTCAAAATTATGGGTTTTGACATACAGTTTTCATATGCCGCTGTGATTTTCTGGTGCAGTTTATGGATTTTTCTTGTGAAACATATTCGAAGACATTTTGGGTAAGGGAATCTTGACAGGTTTTCAGGACTATGCTACAATACGAAGCAGATTGGGAATATCCCAAGAAGGGGCACACCACCTCGGGTGTGGAATTTCTTGGGGTATTCTTTTTTATTCAGTGAAAGGAGAGATTTCATGCTGCAGTTAAATGGAGAAGAGAAAACGGGTTATGACGGTGTATCGGTGGAGGAAATGATACAGCGGGAGGGTTTTAACCGGGCCCGTATTGCCGTGGAGATAAATGGAAGGATTGTGAGTAAAGCGGAATATTCCTCTGTATGTGTACACAGTGGTGATGTGATTGAAGTAGTGAGTTTTGTAGGGGGCGGCTGAAAAAACATAGTGACCCCCATAAAATTTATTATTAGGAAAGGAAATTAGTTTAACATGACAAAAAAAGAAGATAAATTAGTAATTGGCGGAAAGGAATTTGATTCCCGTTTCATTTTAGGCTCAGGGAAGTATTCGCTGGATTTGATAAAGGCGGCAGTGGAAAATGCCGGTGCACAGATGATTACGCTGGCGCTGCGACGTGCCAATCAGGACGGAAAAGCAAACATTTTGGATTACATACCGGAAGGGATAACGCTGCTTCCTAATACCTCAGGGGCAAGAAATGCAGAGGAAGCAGTCCGTATTGCCAGATTGTCCCGAGAGGTGGGTTGTGGTGATTTTGTAAAAATAGAAATTATGCGGGATACTAAATATCTGCTGCCGGATAATTATGAAACCGTTAAGGCCACAGAGATACTCGCAAATGAGGGCTTTATTGTCATGCCTTATATGTATCCGGATTTGAATGTGGCAAGGGATTTAAAGGAGGCGGGAGCTGCCTCCATTATGCCGTTAGCAGCTCCTATTGGTTCCAATAAAGGTCTTTGCACCAAGGAATTTATCCAGATTTTGTTGGATGAAATTGATTTGCCAATTATCGTAGACGCCGGTATCGGAAAGCCGTCGGAGGCATGTGAGGCAATGGAAATGGGAGTTTCTGCCGTGATGGCCAATACCGGTATTGCTACGGCAGGGGATGTCCCGGCTATGGCAGAGGCGTTCCGGCTTGGAATCGAGGCAGGAAGAAAAGCGTATCTTGCCGGTACCGGACGGGTATTGGAACGGGGCGGAAGTGCTTCCTCCCCGCTGACCGGATATATTCAGGACGGATCGGATAAGGAATAGCAAAATGCAATGGCACGGAGGTGAGTAAAAGAAATGATAAATGAAAGTATTTTAAGTGATAAAATCCGCGAGGACCAGAAAGAAAACCGTATCGACCATATGACCTATTTGGAGGGAATGGAGGTGTTGGATTCCGATGTAGAGGAAGCGGTAGTGGCTGCTATGGAAGCCTATGATTATGACAAATATACAGCGTCGGATGTAAGACGGGCTTTGGATAAGAGAAACCGCACACCGGAAGATTTTGCCGCTTTACTTTCTCCGGCAGCATTACCTTTTTTGGAAGAAATGGCACAGTTAGCACAGGCGGAGAGGGGAAAGCATTTTGGAAACTCCGTTTATATGTTCACGCCACTGTATATTGCGAATTACTGTGAAAATTATTGTATTTACTGCGGATTTAACTGTCATAACAAGATTCGGCGGGCGAAACTGGATATGCAGGGAATTGAGAGGGAGATGCAGGAGATTGCCAAAACCGGCTTGCAGGAAATTCTCATTCTCACCGGAGAGAGTCCGAAAATGTCAGATGTCCGGTATATCGGAGAGGCGTGCAAAATTGCCAGAAAATATTTTAAGGTAATTGGGCTTGAGGTTTACCCGGCAAACTCTGAGGATTATCGGTACTGGCATGAATGCGGGGCAGATTATGTAACGGTCTTTCAGGAAACCTACAATTCCGATAAGTACGAAACCCTTCATCTGGCAGGGAGAAAAAGAATTTTCCCCTACCGGTTAAATTCTCAGGAGAGGGCTTTAAAGGGTGGCATGCGAGGTGTCGGCTTTGCCGCCCTTCTGGGACTGGATGATTTCAGGAAGGATGCTTTTGCCACCGGAGTTCATGCCTATCTTTTGCAGAGAAAATACCCTCAGGCAGAGATAGCCTTTTCCTGTCCGAGGCTTCGTCCGATTTTGAACAATGACCGGATAAATCCTATGGATGTCCATGAGGCACAGCTTTTGCAGGTGGTCTGTGCCTATCGTCTTTTGCTTCCTTTTGCTTCCATTACGGTGTCCACCAGAGAGTGTGCCAGAGTACGGGATAATCTGATTCGGATTGCCGTGACAAAAATTTCTGCCGGTGTCAATGTGGGAATCGGCGGTCACAGCGGAGAGGAGCAGGGAGATGAGCAGTTTGAAATATCTGACATAAGAGATGTGGAAGAGGTGTATCAGGCAATTTTAGATGCCGGACTTCAGCCGGTTATGAGTGATTATATTTATGTATAGAATAGCAGTGACAAACAGGAATTTATGCGAAGGAGATTTTCTTTCCCGGATTCAGAAGCTGGCATCGGGGAGTTATTATGATGCGATTTTGTTACGGGAAAAGGATTTGGCCGAAGAGAAGTATGAAAAACTGGCAGTCCGCGTATTGTCAATTTGCGAGAGATATGATAAAAAATGTATTCTGCATACCTTTTACAAGACAGCAGAAAGGTTAGGTCATCCTTATCTTCATCTGCCTCTGCCACTTTTTGAGAAAATGGAGAAAGAAGAAAGAAGGGAATTTGTCGAAATCGGAACCTCCATTCATTCCCCGGAGCAGTTATGTCAGGCAGAGAACGTGGGGGCTTCTTATGTAACTGCCGGACATATTTTTGAGACAGACTGTAAAAAGGGCTTACCCCCGAGAGGACTTTCCTTTTTAAAAAAAATATGCAGTAGCACAGCATTGCCGGTGTATGGTATCGGAGGGATTCATGCCGGGAATGAAAAGCAGGTGATAGAGCAGGGAGCGGCAGGTGTCTGTATCATGTCAGGATGTATGCAAGACAGTTCGCAGGGACCGGGGGGTATACCTGTCTGACCCTTGCATATCCCCTTATTTTATGTTACAATGGCAGCTAACCCGGAATGAGGTTTTTAGCTGCTCTTGGGTCGTGATAGAGAACACAAAAAGGAGTGATAGCAGTGCCAATTAAAATTCGTGATTCTTTGCCGGCGCAGAAGACGCTGGAAAGTGAAAATATATTTGTAATGACGGAGTACAGGGCGATGCATCAGGATATTCGTCCTTTGCACGTATTGGTATTGAATCTGATGCCTACGAAGGTAGAAACAGAAACCCAGCTGCTTCGGAAATTATCTAATACGCCGCTACAGGTGGAAGTAGAATTTATGCAGACGGCAAGTTATCAGCCAAGACATGTGGAAACGAACCATCTGGATATGTTTTACACGGTGTTTGATAAGGTGAAAGACCGGAAATTTGACGGTATGATTATTACCGGAGCACCACTGGACTATACAAAGTTTGAAGATGTGAGTTACTGGAATGAGTTGTGTGAAATTATGGAGTGGAGTAAAACCCATGTTCACTGTACCCTTCATATGTGCTGGGGGACATATGCTGGGCTCTATTATCATTATGGAATTGATAAAATAGATTTGGAGAAAAAACTATCCGGTATTTATGAGCACTATGTATTGAAAAAAAGTTCCCCGCTTTTCCGGGGCTTTGACGATATTTTTTACGCTCCCCAGTCCCGTGCCATGACCGTCCTGCCGGAGGCTGTGAAAAAAGTTCCGGAGCTGGAATTGTTAGCCATGTCCGATGAGGCGGGCGTTACGATGTTAAAGACAAAAGACAGCCGTCAGTTCTTTATGACCTGTCATCCGGAATATGATGCAGATACGCTGGCAAAGGAATATTTCCGGGATGTAAACAAGGGTATGAATCCGGATGTTCCCATCAATTATTTTCCGGACAATGACCCGGAAAAGAAACCAATTGTTCGCTGGCGTTCCACGGGACAGCTTTTTTACAGCAACTGGCTGAATTATTATGTATATCAGAGCACGCCATATGATGTGGGGCGGATTAATGAGGATAAATAAAAGAAAATATGGAATAACTTTCTTGTTATTTTTTTGTATTAATGATATAATGAAATTTGTAATGGGATAAACATTGTAAAGTACAAAACGAAAAAGGAGTGTGTGGGTTTGCAAAAATCGATTGGATTAAAAATATTAATACCATTTTTTGTTCTGGCCATAGTATGTGGCGTGTGTTCCGGACTGATTTATTCAAAGATTTCCCAGATGAGCCATGTGACAGGTGCTATCAGTGATAGTTATCTGGATATTATGGGAGAGGCGGACAGTATTAGTATTGACTTTGCTGACTTAAAATATCTGTTAATATCCTATACAATTAATATGGATGATGATGAAGTTGCACAATTGAAAAAGGATATTGAAGGGCTTCAGGGTAAGATTTCCGATTCATTAAAAACTGCGGAAGAAAAATGTACCATCGATGAGGAAAAAGAAGAGGTTAAAAAGCTGGCGGCGGCATATGAAACCTTTAAGGCGAAATATAATGAGTCCATGACCCAGATAGACAGTGCGGATATTATGGGAATAAAAGCCCTGAATGAATTTCTGGGTGATACATATGGTGTATTTGAAAAAAGCATCAAGGAATTGCAGGATTTTAATAAAAACAAGATTATTTCCTCTCAGGGGGCATTGGCTTCGGCTGGGGTACAGAGTAGGACAGCCTTTATTACGCTGATAGTTCTTCTTGTCATTTCGATTCTTGTCTGTATTGTGCTTGTTCTCTTTAATATACTGCGACCGACCAGGCATGCCATTAACAAACTGGACGGTATTGTCCAAAGTATTGAGGACGACAGGGGAGATTTGACGACCCAGTTAAAGGTGGAAACAAAAGACGAGATTGGTACACTGGTTACCGGTATCAATAAATTTATGGAATTATTGAAAAATATTATTACAGGAATTAAGGCAGACGCCACAGAGCTTCAGACGAATGTGGAAGCCGTATTAAGCGGTGTAAATACTTCCAATTCCGATATTAATATGGTATCGGAAGCTATGACAAAGTTATCGGCCGCTATGTCAGAGGTGGCAAGCCATACAGAAAATCTGGATCAGCAGGCTCGTAATATGTACCAGACAATGGAGGACATTTCAGAGAAGACCAATGGCGGTTCGGATTTGGCAAAGGAAATTAAGAACAGGGCAGATGAACTTCGTCTGAACGGACAGGAGAGAAGAAAAGTTACCGGCAAGATGGCGGCGGACATTAATTCGCTGCTGCAGGGTTCCTTGGAAAAGAGTAAGGATGTTGAAAAGATCAATGCCCTGACCAATGACATACTGGAAATTTCTTCCCAGACAAACCTGTTAGCTCTGAATGCTTCTATTGAAGCAGCGAGAGCGGGAGATGTAGGAAAGGGATTTGCCGTTGTAGCGGATGAAATCCGTCAGCTGGCAGATTCCAGCCGTGAGACAGCCAATAATATTCAGGAGATCAGTAGAGAGGTTACTTCGTCAGTAGGAGAGCTGGCGGATAATGCAAATAAAATGCTTGGCTTTATCCAAGATGAGGTATTGCCGGATTATGATGAACTTGTAAATACCGGTAATCAATACAGTGATGATGCCAGTCGTGTAGATGATATTATGCTGCAATTTGCTGACAGTGCTGCCGCATTGAAAAATACCATGCATGATATTACTACATTAATCCGCGAAATTTCCGGAACGATTCATGACAGTTCTTCTCAGGTTTCCGGAGTATCTAACTCCGTTGCGACACTGACGGAAAGTATGTCGGAAATCCAGACCGGTATTCGTCATACAGAGGATGTATCAAACCGATTGGATTCTGAAGTAGAAAAATTTGTGACAAATAAAGGTTTTTGAGAGTAGTATCAAACGAAGAAAAATCACTTTCTATTTATCATGTAAAATGCCTTTTGGCGACATTATTTTTAATTAGGATGTACAAAAACGGGTCAAAAAGAGAGATACTATCCAATCAGTGAGAACCTTAAACGCAGGACGCGTTTCCGGTTTGAATCGATTGGATAGTATCTCTTGTTTTTTAGCCTATTTTATATAGCCTCCTTTAAAATAATACTAGCAAAAGCTACTACTTCTTCTCAACCTCTGCCATCTTCATAGCACGAACCTTCGTAGAAAGACCAAAGAGATTAATAAATCCTTCTGCATCATGGTGATCATATAAGTCACCGGTTGTAAAGGAAGCAATGCTCTCATTATACAAGCTGTACGGAGATGTTGTTCCGGCTTTGATAATATTACCCTTGTAAAGCTTGAACTTAACTTCACCTGTCACATATTTCTGAGTGGATTCGATAAATGCCTGCACTGCTTCACGGAGAGGAGAGAACCATTTTCCTTCGTAGCAAATCTGGGCAAGTTTATTTCCCATATCTAGCTTCACGGCAGTGGTATCACGGTCAAGAATTAATTCCTCCAGCTGCTGATGCGCTTCGTAAAGAATTGTTCCGCCAGGAGTTTCATATACACCGCGGGATTTCATTCCTACGACACGGTTTTCTACGATATCGACAATACCGATACCATGTTTACCACCCAGTTCATTTAAGGTGCGGATAATATCGGAAACCTTCATTTCCTTTCCGTTTACACTTTTTGGAACGCCGGCCTCAAAGGTCATCGTTACATATTCGCCTTCCTCCGGTGCCTTTTCCGGAGTTGTTCCCAGTACAAGAAGATGATCAAAATTCGGCTCGTTTGCCGGCTCCTCTAATTCCAGACCCTCATGACTGATGTGCCATAAGTTGCGGTCACGGCTATAGCTGCTGTCCGCGGAGAACGGTAAATCAATACCGTGTGCCCTACAGTATTCAATTTCGGATTCGCGGGAATCCATGGTCCATTTATCACTTCTCCATGCTGCGATAATTTTTAAATCCGGAGCCAGTGCTTTGATACCAAGCTCAAAACGAATCTGGTCATTTCCTTTACCCGTTGCACCGTGGCAGATAGCAGTGGCGCCTTCTTTGCGGGCAATTTCTACAAGGCGTTTGGCAATGACCGGACGTGCCATGGATGTGCCAAGGAGATATTTGTTTTCATAAACAGCATGGGCTTGTACACAAGGCATCACATACTCATCGCAAAATTCATCAATGACATCTTCTATGTATAATTTTGAAGCACCGCAGAATTTTGCTCTTTCTTCCAGACCATCCAATTCTTCTCCCTGCCCGCAGTCAATGCAGACACAGATTACTTCATAATCAAAATTTTCCTTCAGCCATGGAATAATTGCTGTGGTATCCAGACCGCCGGAGTAAGCCAGAATTACTTTCTCTTTCATAATAAAAACCTCCATATTTTTTCTGAACCGTGTTGTCATATCAATGGTATCCAAACAGTTCTATCGTTATTTAATATACACCAGAAATGTATATTATGCAAGAGGGAATTGCAATACATTTTACTTATTTTGAAGAAATATTAATATAGTATTGCATAATTTACCGAAAAGATGTATAATGAGAAAAGTTTATGAATATTATGCATAAATATACATACTTAATGTATAAAATAAAATTCAGATGGGGGAATGGATGAAATATGATAAAAGTAGGTATTATTGGAGCTACCGGATATGCAGGTCAGGAACTGGTGCGTCTGCTCCTACCACACAAAGAGGCAGAGATTATCTGGTATGGTTCCAGAAGCTATGTAGATAAGAAATTCAGCTCTGTTTTTGGCAATGTATTTCAGATTGTAGAGGATATCTGTAAAGGGGATGGTTTACATGAGCTGGCAAAACAGGCAGATGTGATTTTTACGGCTACTCCCCAGGGATATCTGGCAGGGGTACTGGATGATGAAATATTGAATCATTGCAAGGTGATTGATTTAAGTGCGGATTACCGGATCAAGGATGTTGCCGTATATGAAAAGTGGTACGGCATGGAGCACAAAAGCCCTCAGTATATAGAGGAAGCAGTTTACGGACTTTGCGAAATTAATCGGGAACAGATACAGAAGGCAAGACTGGTTGCGAATCCGGGATGTTATCCGACCTGTTCAACCTTATCGATTTATCCTCTGGCTAAGGCAGGGTTCATTGATATGGATACCCTGATTATTGATGCCAAATCCGGTACTTCCGGTGCCGGACGGGGGGCAAAAATATCGAATCTTTACTGTGAAGTAAATGAAAACATTAAGGCTTATGGTGTAACTTCCCACAGGCATACTCCGGAAATTGAGGAGCAGTTGGGCTATGCCAGCGGACAGAAGGTAACACTGAATTTTACCCCTCATCTGATTCCGATGAACCGGGGCATATTAATTACTGCCTACGCTTCTTATAAAGAAGGTGTGACGAAGGAACAGATTCGTCAGGCATATGAAGAGGCTTATCAGGATGAGTATTTTGTCCGTGTGCTGGAGGAGGGTGTGTGTCCGGAGACGAAATGGGTCGAAGGTAGTAATTTTGTCGATGTCAATGTAAAGGTGGATGAGAGAACTCACCGGGTTATTATGATGGGGGCTATGGATAATATCACAAAGGGAGCGGCAGGACAGGCTGTCCAGAATATGAATCTGTTATTTGGTTTAGAGGAAACGGAGGGACTGAAATTAGTTCCGATGATGCCATAACGGTGAAAACG
>JAFLTC010000031.1 GCA_022510615.1 Lachnospiraceae bacterium
GTTAGCGCGTCAGATTGTGGCTCTGAAGGCCGTGGGTTCGAATCCCATTACCCACCCTTCCCCTTGTGGGATGTTGGGCTATCGCCAAGGGGTAAGGCATAGGACTTTGACTCCTACATTCGCTGGTTCGAATCCAGCTAGCCCAGTTATTACGGGACTGTCATCTGGCAGTCCTTTTTTTCTTGCTAAAATATCCAACTTATGCTATTGTTTTATAATAGGAAATATATTTATAATTACGGAGGAAATCATTATGTTAGTTTCAGCAGAAGAGATGCTTACAAAAGCAAAGGCCGGAAAATATGCAGTAGGCCAGTTTAACATTAACAACCTTGAGTGGACAAAAGCAATTTTACAGACAGCACAGGAATTGAATTCACCGGTTATTCTTGGTGTATCCGAAGGTGCCGGCAAGTATATGTGTGGCTATAAAACCGTTGTGGGAATGGTAAACGGAATGTTAGAGGAATTAAATATTACAGTTCCGGTAGCCCTTCATCTTGACCACGGTAGCTATGAAGGGGCAAAGGCTTGTATCGAAGCAGGTTTCTCTTCCATTATGTTTGATGGTTCTCACTATCCGATTGAGGAAAATGTGGCAAAGACAAAAGAGTTGGTAGCCATCTGTAAAGAAAAAGGAATGTCCATTGAGGCAGAGGTTGGTTCCATCGGCGGTGAAGAGGACGGTGTTGTCGGGGCCGGTGAGTGTGCCGATCCGGAAGAATGTAAAATGATTGCCGATTTAGGAGTGACCATGCTGGCTGCGGGAATTGGTAATATCCACGGAAAGTATCCGGAAAACTGGGCAGGTCTCAGCTTTGAAACACTGGATGCTGTTCAGCAGAAAACCGGTACGATGCCGCTTGTATTACACGGTGGTACAGGAATTCCGGCCGATATGATTCAGAAGGCAATTTCCCTTGGTGTATCTAAGATAAATGTAAATACGGAGTGCCAGTTATCTTTCCAGGAAGCAACCCGTAAGTACATTGAAGACGGTAAAGATTTGGAAGGAAAGGGATTTGATCCTCGTAAACTTCTTGCACCTGGTGCAGAGGCTATTAAAAAAACAGTGAAAGAAAAAATGGAATTATTTGGTTCTATTGGAAAAGCTTAATTGAAAGATTGTTGTATAAATTTCTGCTGTTGAGAGATAATATTCCTGTAACGAATTAAAAACAGACAGGAGGAAATCAAAATGGCAAGAAATTTTGCGGATGAGTACAATCAGAACAACAGCACAAAGGATTCAACTAATTCTCAAAATTCAAGTAAGAACACAACTAAGAACACAAGCAAAAACACAAGCAAGAACAGTAGCAAGAATAATTCAAGCAAGAATTCTTCTAACTGTGATTAATCAAAAAAGCCGGTCGTCACGACCGGCTTTTTTGTTCTATTTGTAAGTGGGAGCGAATAGGTTGAAAGAAAAAGGAAAAATATGAGGCCCCAAATCTTGTCCTGGGAACAAATTTCCCGTTATGTATATAGTAATCATACACTGTTAGTAGACTTGCGTGAAAAGGAAGATTTTAGAAAAGGTCATGTTACCGGAGCATGGAATATACCTTATGAAGAACTGGAAGAACATATTAGGGAAATGAGCGGATATGAAAGAATTATTTTTTATTGTACCCATGGGAATCATAGTCTGGCGGCAGCCAGACAGCTGGCAAAGCTTGGGCATCAGGCATATAGCATTGCCGGTGGATATGCGGCAAAGGCTAAAACACTTGACGGATGGAAACACAGTAACGTATAATGGTTGTTAGTGTCTGAAAAATACATAACATGACGATGCCAGATTGAACCCTGTTTAGTCTGGCACTAGCACAATCCGAAATCTTTGACCTCAACTTAAAATTACAAGATTGAGGCAGGGTTCAATTTGACGCCGTCATGCTAAGAACGGGGAGAATATGGACAAATATGAATGGATTGCACCCTGCCATTTTGGAATGGAAGCGGTGTTAAAAAGAGAGATTATACAGTTAGGATATGATATAACAAATGTAGATAATGGTAAGGTAACCTTTGCCGGCGATGCTTCAGCAGCGGCACGGGCAAATATATTTTTAAGGACAACAGAGCGTGTCCTTTTAAAAATTGCATGTTTTAAAGCGGAAACCTTTGATGAATTATTTGAGGGGATAAAGGCGATTCCCTGGGAACAGTTTATACCGGAGAACGGAAAATTCTGGGTAACGAAAGCGAACTCGGTAAGCAGCAAGCTTTTTAGCCCGTCAAACATACAAAAAATTGTAAAAAAGGCTATGGTAGAGAGATTAAAGCAGACGTATCATAGAAACTGGTTTGAAGAAAGTGGAGAGTCCTATCCGCTCCGCATCAGCATTATAAAAGATATAGTTACCGTTGGTCTGGATACTACCGGGGATTCCCTCCACAAACGGGGGTATCGCAAATTTACAGCGCCGGCACCGGTTACAGAGACGCTGGCGGCAGCTATCATCCTGCTTTCTCCATGGAGGGAAGACCGTATACTGGTGGACCCATTTTGTGGGAGCGGTACGATTCCTATTGAGGCAGCCATGATTGCCAGAGGGATTGCGCCAGGCATGTCCCGTCATTTTACCGCCGAAAACTGGAAGAATCTTTGGCCGGAAAAAATTTGGCAGGAAGCCTTGGTTGAGGCGAAGGATATGATGATGCCGGAGGCAGAAATCAATATTCAGGGCTATGATATGGATGAAGAAGTTTTGCGGATGGCAAGAGCCAATGCAAAGCTTGCCGGAGTAGACGATGCCATTCATTTTCAACAGAGAGAGATAAAGGATTTCAGTAGTCCGAAAAAGTATGGATTTGTCATCAGCAATCCTCCTTATGGAGAACGGCTTTCCGAAAAGGAAGAGATGTGGGAGTTATACCGAACCATCGGACAAGTTATGTCCGAGAATGAAACATGGTCTTTCTTTTTGCTCAGCGGATATGAGGCGGCAAAAAAGGCGATTGCCGAGGCAGGTTCACGGAAGAAAGCTACGAAAAACAGAAAGATATACACTGGCATGATGAAGACTTATTTATATCAGTACATGGGCGAGAAACCGCCAGCGAGAAAGGGAGGAAAAAACCATGAGTAAGAAAAAGCTGGTATTTGCTACAGGAAACCAGGGGAAGGTGAATGAATTTCGCCAGATGCTGGGAGAGGAATATGATATTTATTCCATGAAGGATTTAGATATTGAAGTGGATATTGTAGAAGACGGCAAAACCTTTGAAGAAAATGCAGTCATTAAGGCGAAGGCAGTGATGGAAGCAACCGGGGAAATGGTACTGGCAGACGACTCCGGCTTTGAGGTGGACTGCCTGAATAAAGAGCCGGGTATTTACTCTGCAAGATATATGGGAGAGGACACTCCTTATTCCGTAAAAAATGCGGAGCTTTTGCGCCGGTGCGAAGGAGTGCCGGAGGAAAAACGGGATGCCCGCTTTGTCTGCGTTATTGCCTGTGCGTATCCGGATGGAACAGTGGATACGGTGACCGGTATGATCGAAGGGAAAATTGCTCATGAGCCAAAGGGTGAAAATGGTTTTGGCTATGACCCGATTTTTTATCTGCCGGAGAGAGGTTGTACGACAGGAGAAATGCTGCCGGAGGATAAAAATGCCATCAGCCACCGGGGAATTGCCATCCGGAAAATGGTTGATTTGCTGAAAAAGAAAGGTACCGTATGAAAAAGGCGCTTATATTTAGTGATTCTCACGGAAAAAATGAAAATATGCTGGACGTGATAAAACGATTCCCGGAGGTGGAAGCAATCTTTCATGCAGGAGATATTGAGGGCGGTGCCGACCGGCTAAGGGAAGCCGTGGACTGCCCTGTCTATATTGTCCGGGGAAATTGTGACTTTACACCGAAACTTTCTCCAAATCTGACAGTAGAATTCGGAGCCAAAAAGATTGCCATATGCCACGGGCACAGATATTTGGATTTGGGTGGTCTTGATAAGCTGAAATACTGGGCGTTAGAGCGGGAGGCAGACGTTGTAATCTTTGGGCATACCCACATCCCCTATCTGGAGCAGGGAGGAAAGCTGACGGTTATCAATCCCGGCAGCATATCCAGACCACGTCAGGACAAGAGAATACCCACCTATGCCATAATGGAAATTGGCACAGATGGGCAGTTTCATTTCAGTCTGTGTGAGTATCGCTGAAACCGGCCATGTGATTGGCGCCGTTATGTTAAAAGCTATGAAACGGCGGTAAAAGCACTGAATCCAAGCAGACCGGCGATGCTCATAATAATGCCGGCCAGCAGGACGCCGCCCATGGCAGCCAGTACGGTGGGCTTAAACTCCATATCCAGAAAACTGGCGGCCAGCGTGCCGGTCCAGGCGCCGGTACCCGGCAGAGGAATCCCCACAAAGAGCAGCAGGGCAATAAAGAGCCCTCGCCCCGCTTTTGCCTGAAGTTTCTTTCCTCCCTTTTCTCCCTTTTCAATGCAGAAGGAAAAGAATTTTCCGATGTATTTCTTGTCCGCTCCCCAGTGCAGAATTTTTCTGGCAAACAGGAAAATAAACGGCACGGGAAGCATATTGCCGATTACACAGATTATATAGGCAAGGAGCATGGAAAACTCGGGGTATGCCGTGGAATAGCCGGCGGCAATAATAAGAGCTCCCCTAAGTTCCACGATAGGTACCATGGATACTAAAAATAAAAGTAAATATTTCGTCAGCATGAATCAATCGTTCTCCTATTTTACTTTAGAACGGAGCATAACATATAATGTCTTATAGGATGATATGTTCCAATATTCCTTTTTCACATCATCAAATGGGAAATCATAAACAAATCCCGCTTTACCTTTTGCACTCAGATATGGATCTTCATCCTGTGTGAAGTCCTGAGTTTCTACGGACATCAACTGTCCTGCTGCATTATACATTGCCATGGTCATATCCAAATAATCGTAAGTTATGGTGCTCTTGTTTTCAATCATTACATAAGCATAGTGATTGGTTACTCCAAGGGTGGGAGCAGCTATACCTGCTGTGGATGTCATATCCTTCGTTTCCTTATAGTTCTTGTTTACCGTAATGGTAGAGTAGGTCATGGTAGACATGTTCTGCTTTATATAAGACTCAACATAATTTGAATCGCGTTGTGTAGAATGTTTTGCTGCCAGATAGCATGTTTTTCCGGCAGGCAGGAAATAAACATTCAGTATTTTGCTTTTTTCGTTTCCGTTGACATCTTTCCATTTGGCAGTCAGTGAAGCGTAGTTTATTGTGATATTGTTGTTATTTTTAATGGAAAATAATACGCTTCCGTCCGCTGCCTGCTCGGCCTTTACTGACAATGATTTGGCCAGTTCTGCATTGGATTTGTTGGCGTCTGTATTTTTGTTGTTATTATCGTTGTTAGATTTGTTATCTGATTTTCCGCTGTCTGCTTTCTTTGTAACAGTAATCTTGCAACGTAATTTCTTTTTCCCAATCTTTGCTGTGATAGTAGTCTTGCCTGCTTTCTTTGCTTTCACTACTCCCTTTTGGGAAACCGTTGCTACTTTCTTTTTACTGGAGATCCATTTTATTTTCTTCTTTGTTCCTTTTACTTTCAGTTTCAACGTCTTGCCAATGCGCAGGGTGTATTTTGTCTTGCTTAGTTTCACCTTTGCAGACGATTCCGTATTGCCTGCGGCCACGCTTGTTACACTAAGGGCCAGCCCCAGCGCCAGTACTAAAATTCTCTTACATGTTCCTTTCATAATATACCTCCTTTTCTATTAGACGGGATTTTAAAATCCAAGGATATTGTAGCATATCCTATTTTCAATGTCTATGGAGAAATTTCCATGGACATTGTCTATGGAAATTGGAAAAAGGTGTTGACAAAGCCGTTTTATCTGCTATAATAAAGAAGTCGCTGTAAATGAGCGCATGGGGTCTTAGCTCAGCTGGGAGAGCATCTGCCTTACAAGCAGAGGGTCACAGGTTCGAGCCCTGTAGGCCCCATTTTCCGGCGGGATAGCTCAGTTGGCAAGAGCACACGGTTCATACCCGTGGTGTCGCTGGTTCAAATCCAGTTCCCGCTATTACAAGAACCTTGAAGAGAAGTCTTCAGGGTTTCTTTTATCTTACCGCATATTATGAGTCAGGGCAAAGGGGGAGGTAACAATGAGAATCGGAACAGGCTATGACGTTCACCGTCTGGTGCCGGAACGGGATTTAATACTGGGTGGTGTAAAAATCGACTATGAACAGGGTCTGTTGGGGCATTCGGATGCAGATGTTTTACTCCATGCCATTATGGATGCCATACTGGGAGCAGCGGCGCTAGGAGATATCGGAAAGCATTTCCCGGATACAGACCCTGCCTACAGAGGGGTTTCCAGCATTTATTTATTAGAGTGTGTGCGCAAGCTCATTGAAAAAGAAGGCTATCGGATAGGCAATGTGGATGCTACGATTATTGCCCAGCGACCGAAAATGAGTCCTTATATTGACAGGATGAAAGAAAATATTGCAAAAGCCTTGCAGGTAGAAATATCCCGTATTAACGTGAAGGCGACGACAGAAGAGGGATTGGGGTTTACCGGAACCGGAGAGGGCATCTCTTCCCAAGCGGTCTGTCTGTTGGAGGAGAATAAGGAGGAGTAGGTTGAAACTGCATAAAAAATTGTGGGAAAGTGCATTCCATGATACAAAAAAATATATGGATTATTATTTTCAACACAAAGCAGTAAAAAGCGGAGTGTATTCCGATTATGAGGATGATGAATTATGTGCCATGGCATATTTTACTCCTTATAAAGCAAGATATAAGGGAGAGAGTTGTAAGGTTCATTATATTGTGGGAGTGGCTACAGAACCGGAATATCGCCGTCAGCGTCGCATGACAAAACTGTTGGAGCAGGGCATTGCAGTCTGTCTTCAGGAGGACAGCCCATTAGTATTTCTTTCTCCTGAAAATCCAAGAGTCTATGATTCCCTTGGCTTTGTGGGAACCTACTGGAGGGAGACGACGATGGTACAGGGAGAGGGAAAATGTTGGTACCGGGTGTCGCCCTTTGGCGGTTTGAAAGAGAAAGAAAAAGAAATGACGGCACAGTTTGCAGAAAAGATACTGAAAGCGGAAAAATTTGAATTATATCTGGAACATTCAAAGGAATATTATGAAGAGGTGGAACGGGAAATGAAGGCACTGGAGGGAGAGGTGCTGGTTCTCTATGAAAAAACAGATATTGTGGCAGTGGCAAACTGTATTTATGAAAACGCAGAGTGGGAAGTGACAGAATTAATCTGCGACCGGGATAAAGGGAAAGAGGTTGTGGAAACAATCTGCGACTATTTGAAAACGGAACACCTGACCATTGATGACAGTTATTTTATTGCAGGACTGGAAGAAAAGAAAATCTTCAGAAAAAAACAGGAAAAGCCCTACATTATGTATAAGGTTACTTCCATAGAAGATTCTCCTCTTCTGCGTTGCTACATCAATGACATCACATAGCATGCTGGCACCATCGTGCCAGCTCGATTTTTTAAAATGGCAGTAGTGACCGAATGGGAAGAATACCAAAGAAAGACGGTAGCAGGAGAATGGCTCCGACAAATAGGAGGATGATGCCGGTACAAAGGACAAAACGACGTCTGGTCATTGGATAACAGACGAAAGCAACAATAAAGAGACTGACGGCGCCTCCCATAAGGAGATTCAGAGTGCTAATCAGCATGTCGCTGAATTGAAACCAGGCAGCCATGATCTGAATCGCTGCCAATCCCCCTACCAGAGTTAGAGCACCGGGGAGAGATATCCGCAAAACATGGCGGAGGAAGCCACTGGTTGTTATCTCCTCATGTTGCTCCAGTGCGAGGAAAAAGCTTGGCAGTCCAATGGCAGTCCCGCCAATCAGGCTTAATTGAATCGGCGTGAAAGGATAGGCTTTGCCGATAATAATGAACAGAACACAAAGAAGGATGGAATAAATGGTTTTTGTCAGATATAGCGCACTGACACGCTCAATATTGGCAATGACAGTCCGTCCTTCTTTTACTATATTCTTCATAGAAGAAAAATCAGAATCCATCAGTACGATATGGGCAGTCTGCTTCGCAGCGTCAGCACCGTTTGCCATGGCAATGCCGCAGTCAGAATCCTTTAAGGCGAGGACATCATTAACGCCGTCGCCTACCATACCCACAATATTACCGTCAGCCTGGTACGCTTCAATAATAGACTGCTTCATCTCCGGTGAAACCCGTCCAAATACAGTATATTTTTTTACCTCTTCCCTCAGTTTGCTCACATTATTTTCCAAAGTAGTTGTATCAATATAGTGTTCGGCTCCCGGAATACCGGCCCGTACACCAACAGAGGAAACCGTGGCAGCATTGTCCCCGGATACAATCTTTACTGCTACGCCCTGTCTGGCAAAAAAGCGGAAGGTATCGGAAGCATCTTTCTTAATACAGTCCGAAAGAATAATGAGCCCCATGGGATTGATAGTCTTCAGAGTTTCTGGGGAGTCGGAAAGGGATTGACAGGAAGCCAGTAAAAGAACCCGCAGTCCCTGACGGGAATATTCTTCGGTCTTTTTAAGTACCTCGTTATCTTTTGTTAAAAAATCCGGCGCTCCCAGTACATAAGATCCTTTTCCGGAAAAAGAAACACCCATAAATTTTCGGTGTGAACTAAAAGGGACGGTATCTGTAACCGAAAGGGGGCTGCTATCATGAAAATATTCCTGTAATGCCTTGCCGGTAGCATTCGTTTCGGAGAAAGCGAATGCCAGTCCATCCATGACCGAGTAAATTTCTTCTGTGGCACTTTGCAGTGGAAATACTTTATCCACCGTCAAATCCCCGGTTGTAATCGTTCCGGTTTTATCTAAGCATAGCACATTGACTCTGGCCAGGGCTTCGATCGCTTCCATTTCCTGAACCAGTGCCTTTTTTCTCGCCAGTCGTCCAACACCCAGAATAAAGGAAACACTGGTGAGCAGGACAAGACCTTCCGGTATCATACCGAGAACTCCGGCTACTGTATTGACAAGAGAGTCGGAAATGGTTTCGCCGGCGCGGAAGCGCTGAATAAAAAATAAAGTAACTCCGATGGGGATAATGGCATAGCTGACATATTGAATAATTTTTTTGATAGAATCCTGCATTTCAGAAGTGGCGCGCTTTTTCGTCTTTGCCTTGCGGACAAGTTTTGTGGCATAGTTATCCTCATCCGTGTGAAGAATCTGTCCTGTTCCCCCTCCTGCCACGATATGGCTGCCGGAATACAAAATATCTCCCGGATTTTTATGTATCGATACGGATTCGCCGGTCAGCAAAGACTCATTCACTTCCATTCCTTCGGAAAAAAGGACAGTGCAGTCGGCAACAATCTGATCTCCGCTCATCAGTCGTATCACATCATTGATTTTTAACTCGTCAATGGGAATTTCCTGAATTTCATTTCCGATAACCAGTCTGGCTTTTGTGGCGGTAATGACAGAAAGGGCATCAATTAATTTTTTTACTTTAAGTTCCTGTATAATGCCAATCAGAGAGTTTGAGACTACAATGCCCATAAAAAGCATATTTCTATACTGACCGGACAACAGAATTAATCCGGCAAGAAAAAGATTCATAATATTGAAATAAGTGACTGTATGAGCTAAAACAATCTGCAATGTTGTTCTGGATGAATTCATTGTGCAACCACGCTCCCTTAGGGATAAGTATATAATAACGGAGAATAGTGGTCAACGGGTAAAGAAATAAATTCTTTAGTTGACAGATAAGCCTTATTTTGATACAATATCAATTCGTAAGGCTTGTTTATAACTGCTGTTATAGCTCAGGTGGTAGAGCGTCGCCTTGGTAAGGCGGAGGTCACGGGTTCAAATCCCGTTAACAGCTTGGAAAGCAAACTGGCATCGTAGATTATCCTAACGGTGCCAGTTTTTTCTTTATTCTCTGCAAAGCATTGTCAATCGACTTTGCGCTTTTTCCCAGACGCGTGGCAATCTGCTGATAATTACATCCATCGATATACAAATCCACCACAGCTTGTTCCAGCTCACTGAGTTTGCTTGTGATGGCACTTTGGATATCGGTTACATTTTCCTTGTCAATCAAAATATCCTCTGGGTTTATCAACTCAATCGGCTGCAGGGTGTCAGCAAGAGTTTCCCGGGAGGCAAAGTCCTCGTCAGTCTCCATAGGGGAATAAAGGGAAATATAAGAATTCAGAGGAGAATTTTTCAGACGATTTGCGCCCTTAATCACATTATATAACTGTCGTTCAATACATAAATTGGCAAAATGAATAAAAGAATTTTCATGTTCCGGATCAAATTCCCGGATTGCTTTATATAGAGCAATCATTCCTTCCTGAATCAAATCCTCAGTTTCCCCGCCGATTAAGTAAAGAGTACGTGCCTTTTTTCGCACAAGAGATTTATATTTTTCCAGCAGGTAATCGGTGGCAGTATCTTCTCCGCTACGGCAAAACCGGATAATTTCTTCATCCGTATAATGTGAATAATTATGTTCTATCATAAAAAACTCCTTTGGCGGACAATTTCGTAAGCAAGTACTCCGGCAGCTACCGAGGCGTTCAAAGAATCAATATTACCGGACATGGGAATGGAGGCGGCATAATCGCAGTGTTCCCGGACAAGACGGCTGATGCCATGTCCTTCATTTCCAATAACCAGACCGATAGAGCCCGTGAGGTTAAGTTGATACATTAATTCACCTTCCATGTCAGCGCAGGCAAACCACATACCGTCATCCTTCAGATTTTCCATAACAGCCACAAGATTTGTCACCCGGGCAACCGGCGTATAATGTATGGCGCCGGCAGAAGCCTTTACCACAGTGGCGGTGAGCCCGACGGACCTTCTTTTTGGAATAATCACGCCATGGGCACCGGCAAGGTTGGCTGTGCGGATAATGGCACCCAGATTATGCGGATCTTCAATGCCGTCAAGCAAAAAGAAAAAAGGAGCTTCATCCTTTTCTTTGGCAAGAGCGAACATATCCTCTATCGTACTGTATCGGAAAGCGGACAAGTTGGCGATTACCCCCTGATGCCGTCCGGTTTCACTCATCTTATCCAGTCGCTCTTTTGGTACAAAGTCCACCATAGTGCCATTCTTTTTTGCTTCTTTTAATATAGAAAGAACAGGACCGTCATGGCTGCCTTTCTGGACATAAAGGCGTTCAATCAATTTTTCGGCTCGAAATGCTTCCAGTACACTATGACGTCCTTCAATCCGGTATGTATTTTCATCGTTAAGATTTTCCTGCATATATGATTCCTTCCTATAATATAATATTTTGTCGTTTCATAGCAAATTTTAGTAATTCGATGGCCCGGTCCGTCTGTCCGAGCAAATATAAATAACCAAAAAGTGATTCCAGCCCTGTGGCATTCCGATAATCGTGTATATCCGCATTCTTTGCCACTGAAGAAGTTTTTGCGTTGCGTCCCTGCTTAAAAATTGTCTGTTCTTCTTCTGTCAGTAATTCCTGCATGGCGGCAGCTAACCCGGCCTGTGTTCCGGCATTTACAAGAGAACTGGATTTTTTGTGAAGGTTTTTAACCGGGCCCCCTGTTTTTTCTATTATGAGGGTGCGAATGATGATTTCAAACACCGCATCGCCAAGATATGCCAATTTTAGTGGGGCATATGTCCGTATATCCTTTGGCTCCGACAAAAAATGAGTATGTATTTCACCCAACAAGCTATTTGACATTTTTATAAAACTCCTTATATAATACAGATAATCTTTTTTGTTTATTGTAACAGTTTCCCGATACTTGTCAAGAAAGCAGAAAGGGTGATGTTAAAAATATTTAAAAAAATAGGAATAAAATGATGATTTTAGTTGCATTTTTTAGAGAACAGTGATACAATGTTACTAACATTCAGAGTGTGTAAGTGTCTGTACTTACGAAAATAAAAGGAGGATTGGAATGAGCATGTCAAACGGCAAGACATCAAAAGTTGTCACAAAGATATTGGCTTCGGTACTTTCGTTGGCGATGGTTGTGACATCTTTGACGGTTACAGGTACTGTTTCTGACGCTGCCAAGGGCAAGGTCAAAAAAGTAAAAGTAACCAGCCCCGTTACGAACGGCGGTAGACTGGTTTTAAAAAAGGGCCAGAAGAAACGTATTAAAGTTAAAGTAACGACTTCTAAAAAGGGTGTTAGCAAGAAGGTTACTTACAAGACAAGCAATAAAAAAGTTGCAAAAGTTGTAAAGTCAAAAGGAAAGTATTATGTAAAAGCAGTCGGAAAGAAGGGCACTGCAAAAATTACAATTGCTTCCAAAGCTAACAAAAAGAAGAAAGCAACATTAAAGGTAAAGATAGGTACACCGATTAAAAAGGTTTCCGTTAGTAAGCTTACCTATTCTACAAATGTTTACGACAAACTGGCGAGAAAAACAAAGACAACAAAGAAAACTGTTAAGTATTCATCTAAGACAGGTGTCGAGTTGGAAACAGGTATTGATAATACCGCAGCTGAGACTTCCACTACATATACCTGTAAGATAGGTGTGAAATTTTCTCCGAAAAAACCTGCTTACAAGGCCATGAAGTGGAGCGTCAAAAAAAGATCAATCGTCTACGTTACCCCGAACGGTATTATCTCCCCGAAAAAGGCCGGTACGACGACTATTATCGGTAAAACTAAGGACGGCACAAACAAAACTGTAAAAATCAAGGTTACCGTAAAACAGAGTGCCGTAGGACCGACGGCGACGCCATACTATGTCACCGACACCAGAAAGAAAACCATGGTGGAGGACTTTGAGTCCTATGACGTGGGAACCACATGGAAGCTGACCAAGGGTGAAAAGTTTAAAAATGCTAAAACTGCCACCGCTACCGTAGTAACGGACCCGCAGAATGCAAAGAACAAGCTGCTGCGGATTTCCTATGACGGTGACACCCAGTCCTATGACGTGGCACCAATCTTCTCCGTGGATCTGACCAAGTTAAAAGACTGGAATGAGTCCACAAAGCTGGAGAACTTCGTTGGTCTGAACTTCAAGACCAAGGTAGAGGGAAGCGGCGATGATATCACCTATAAGACGGTTTACGGCTACTTCGATAAGTACGGTGCCATCAATGAGAACTATTACAATGCCACCGAGCAGACCGCAACCGGACCGTATTACAAATTTAAGACCAGCGTCAACATGATGAAGGGTACGGATAAGGATATCAATGACCCGATTACCGGAAAGAAATATAACTACAAGTCCTTCCCGATGTTCTACAGCGGCTATGCTTCCGGAAAAAAAGATGATGTGTCTGCGGGTTACTCGGAGACAAGGAATGACAAGAACCTGCAGATGGCAGAGTATGTGCTGGAATTCCAGACCGCCTACATGAAAGATGCCATTACCGGTGCCAGCCTGTTAGGTGAGAGCAAAGTGGACTTCACACTGGGAAGTACTTATAAAGGAGCATGCACAAACGGTAACTTCGTAAACCTGTATCTGGATGATATCCAGCTTCTGTCCGAGACAGAGACAAGGGAGATTACCGGCATTAATTTCACCAATGCACCGAAGAAGCTGGGAACCGGCATCAGCTATCCGTTACGGACGAGTCTGGTACCGGCAAACACCACCCAGAAAAAGCTGAAGTTTACATCCAGTGATGAGACCGTTGCAAAGGTAGGGGAAGAAACCGGTATCGTGACAGGAATTTCTGCCGGCCCGGTAACTATCACGGTAACCAGTGCGGAAAAACCATCTGTGAAAAAAGATGTTACGATCGAGATTTATGAAGCTGGTACAGCAACAGAGGACAAGGTGATTAACATCGGCAACCTTACCAGTACGGATGACAAGGCAAATCCGAAGACCTTTACAAACACGGAAACATCCTATGATGAGGCAAGCGGTGAACTGAAGATTGGCTTTACCAAAATCAACAGTGAGCAGGTAGTCATTGACTTAGGTGAGAATGTTGACTTTACCCAGTATAAATCTCTGGAGATTAAAGGAGCGACATCCGGACAGATTAGTATGGAACTGTATGATGCCGGTCTCGATATGACAGACGAGAAATGGTATGAAAAGTATCAGGGTGCCACCTATCCGTTCTTTGGGGGAAGCTGTTCGTCCCGTCTGGAAGATGGAGCGTACAATACGGCAGCTATGGACATGACGACAGAAACACTCTGGTATTCATGGGATGATTTGACCAGCGATGGTACCAGCGACAAGGCAGGCTGTGATTTCACCGCCATCCGTTACATTGTATTAAAAGCAAATCAGAATCCGGCACATCCGTCTGAGTTTGGTATTGATTACTATAAGATTAAAGGCATTACGCTTTCCACCAAAGCAGCGCCGGAGGATTATCTGCCGATAGCAATAACTGCAGAAAATGAAGCAGAGGCAACTAAGAATACAGACAATAACGCTTATACTTCCGCAGAGTATGACAAGGATGAAAACGAAAATCCGTTTGTAACCTTTGTTTCCAACTCCAAGAGAAGTTCCGGTATTGCCTTCTATCTGGATTCTGAAAAACAGGCAGCTATAGATATTTTCAGATATCGATATGTAAAAGTAAAAGTAAGCACCGATACCAAGTCGGATAAACTTTCCGTAGTAGGATTAAAAGACGGTTCTGACTGGAGTACAGTCAGTGCAGCTTACAAAACAGAAGGAACGGTATCCCAAAATGAGAGAACGATTTACTTCTCCATTAAGGACCAGTCGGAAGAGGCTCTTTCTGCTCTGAAAGCAATCGGTATTAAATCCAGTTACAATGGCAGTCGGATAACGATTAAGTCCATTGAATTAGTGAAATGGGAGCCATTGATTGCCGATGAAGATGCTGACAGCACAACAGTGCTGAAATAACAGAAGAAAAGACACGAACAAACCAATCTTTGTAATAATTGCCGGACTGCTTCAAGCAGGGGCGGTCCGGTGTTATTAAATAAAACATACAAAAATAGGAGGTAAGAGTTTTGAAAAAGAATCTCAAGAAAACGCTTGCAAAAGCTACAGCCCTTGCCATGACATTAGCCATGACAGTATCTGTAGTACCAGCAGGCAGCGCAGATGCGAAAGCGAAGAAGCCGAAACTGAGCGCAAAGAAAGTAACTGTTGAAGTAAAGAAGACCAAAAAGGTTAAGATTAAAAATACGAAAGGTATTAAAAAGACAACCTGGTCTGTAAAGAGCAAAAAGGTTGCGACACTGTCCAAGAAGAAAAAGACAAGTGTTGTAATCAAAGGCGTAAAGAAAGGTAGCGCAACCGTAACCGCAAAGGTAAAGACAAAGAAGAAAACCTATAAGCTGAAAGCAAAGGTAACGGTACAGGGTGCTGCAACACCAAAGCCAAGTACAAAACCAAGTACAAAACCAAGTACAAAGCCAAGCACAAACCCAAGCGGTAATCCAAGCGGAAATCCAAGTGGAAATCCAAGCGGAAATCCAAGCGGTAACCCAAGCGGTAATCCAAGTGGCAACCCATCCGGTGCCCCAAGCGGTAACCCAGATGAGCCAACCGTAGTAGTGCCGGAAGGCAATGAGTACACGGTAGCTGCTACAGAAGCTAATCTGCAGCCTGAAGTAGGCGATAGCTACTATGAAGATCTGGAGTTTGATGCAGATGGAGCTGTCTTTACCAGTAACAATCAGTATAACTCCGGTGTAGCATTCCTTATGGATCCGCAGGGACGCCCTGTAGACGTATCTGATTTTGATAGTGTAGAAGTATCCATGATTTGTTCTTACAATCCGGATAACCCGGGATCCTCTGAGGCATGGGAGTCATCCGTTAAGGTTTGGACCAAGACAGGCGGAGGTAACTGGTACAGTAAGTATGAAATCTATGAAGGTGGTAGTAATGCCACTACTGCTGAGCGTACATGGACGATTCCGCTGAGTCGTGTTGTAAGTGCCGGTGCCAAATTAAACGAGCTGATTGCTATTTGCGTGACACCACAGGACGGAAAAGGAAAAACTATTAAGGTTAAGAGCTTTACCTTTAAGAAAACGGAAGACTCCGTATCTAAAGAGGTACCAAAGGCTATCACTATCAAAGGTGAGGATACTAAGGTAGCAGAAGGCGCAGATCTTACACTGGTGGCAGAAGTAACCAATAAAAATGGTGAAAAACTTACTAATGCTGAAGTAGAATGGTCATCCAGCGATGATCAAACAGCAACAGTTGATAATGGTACAGTTCACGGTGTAAAAGCTGGTGATGTAACAATCACGGCAAAGGTAAAAGACACAGATATTCAGGATACTTATAAAGTTCAGGTATACAACAATGACCCTGCTTCCGCAGTGATTCAGGTTGAGGGTAATTATAAAATCTACACAGTAGATGAGCTTCTGGAGTCAAACGAAGGTGTGACAGTAAAAGGTATCCTTCTGAACGCTAACGGAGATTATGTAAAGGATTCCACATCCCAGAACATTACCGTACAGGATGCAGGTACTACAGGCGCTAAAATTGATTCCGGTGTCCTGACAGCTACCGCTGCCGGTACGATGACTCTGAAATTAGAGGATACAGATACCTTCACCGATATAACACTGACAATTAAAGTAGTAGACGGATATCGTATTCCGATGGATAAAGACCATGTATACGATGCCAGCCAGGGCGGTGACTTCAGTATTGATAACGGAGTAGCATCCCTTAAGAAGATCACTAATTTTAATGCCGGTATTGGTTTTGAATATGAACTGGCTGATGGAACATTAGCTGACATTGACGGAGTAATGTTCTATGGAAATACAACTGCTACCAACGTTAACACTGTATTTGCAGTAGCACCAAAGGATAGCTGGGATACCAAAGTAACAAATGGTGCTGAGGCAGCTTCCTGGTCAGGTGCGCAGTATCTGAGTGAATATGTCAGCATTACCAGTGAGGCAATGACGATTAAATTCGACTATACCAAATTAGGTACAGATAAGACCAATGGCGGAGACGCACTGGAAACAACCGGAAAGAAGATTAACTTTGCGATTGGTTTCCGTTATCAGAATGAAAAAGATCTTTCTGTATCCGATGTAATTCTGTTAAAGAAGGCGGAGTAAGTAAAAAAGAAATTGATACGATTCACATATGATTGAATCAATAGAAACACCCCAGGTGGTAACAGATAACATCCATCTGGGTGTTTCTTTCTAAAAAAAATAAGGAGGGCGACATGAGAAAATCCGTAAAACAGATTTTAGCTGGTACGATTGCCGGCGTGATGATGCTAGGACTGACCGCTGTGGCGGCTCCGGCACCAGGCGCAGAGGCGGCAGCGAAAAAACCGAAGCTCAGTAAAAAGAAAGTTACTGTGACGGTAAAAAAGACCAAAAAAATCAAAATCAAAAACACCAAGGGTATCAAGAAAACGACATGGTCCGTAAAAAGTAAAAAGATTGCCAAGTTGAGCAAAAAGAAAAAGACCAGTGTTGTCATCAAAGGGGTAAAACAAGGAAAGACAACCGTAACCGCAAAGGTAAAGACAAAGAAAAAAACCTATAAGCTGAAGCTAAAGGTGACGGTACAAAAAGCGGCTACTCCGGTACCGTCTACAAAACCAACGACAAAGCCATCGGTAAAACCAAGTGGAAAGCCGACTACCCCGCCGGCAGTCGACGCAGACATTGAACTGGACCGCACGACACTGACGGTGCCATTCCTTGCATCCATTCAGTTAAATGCCATCGTGACACCGGAATCGGAAGCTTCCCGAGTAGTATGGAGTTCCGATAACACGGCAGTGGCTACAGTGACAAATGGTATGGTAAAGGGTGAGGGGCCAGGAACTGCTACCATTACCGCAGCCATCGGTAGCAAAAAGGCGACCTGTGCCGTTACCGTAACCAAGGAAGAGTTTGGAACCGTAGTCATGGATTGTAACTTTAATGACGGAGTAATCGAGCCATGGGGACCTCGTAATACCCAGACGGAAGTGACTGCTGTCATTGATGAGGACGGCTATGAAGGTAAATGCCTAAGGATTACCGACCGTACTTCCCAGGCACAGGGTGCCCTGCTTGACCTGTCTGAAATGGTAGAGCCAAGTGCCACCTACGAATTCTCCACCTATGTAAGACTGGCAGATACTGCTTCAGATAATGCAGCCATCATTCTTTCTACCGAGACAAAGGCAGTGGCAAATGGAGATGAGACATATGCCAATGTAAAATGTATTACTTCAAAGAAGAGTAACTGGGGTTGTGCGGCAGACTACATTCTAAAAGACCCAAGACAGTGGAATCAGGTTACCTATATAGTAACGACACCGGATGATGTGTCGCATTTCGGTCTGTATTTTGAGGGTGGAAACTCTGCGAATGATGACTTGTATGTGGATTCCACCTCATTAAAGTTGTTATCCCGTAATACACCGGACTACACGATTCCGTCCCTGTATGAAGCTTACAAGGATATCTTCCCGAATATGGGTGTGGCTGTTGATTACAATGCTCTGATGGGCGAGAATACCATGCGCTTTATCAAGGCACAGTACAATAGTGTAACCATGGGGAATGAGATGAAGCCGGAGTCCATTCTTCCTGGTGATGTCAAAGCAACCAGCTTTGTTACCGTGGAGGAGGCAAAGGAATTGGGTTACTATGTGAGCGATGATTATGCTTCCTATAGTGAGAACCAGAAAAGCGGACAGGTAGTATATCCGAAACTTCGCTTTGCTCAGACGGATGCCCTCTTAAAGAGAGCCCATGACCAAGGTCTGAAAATGCGTTTTCACGTATTGGTATGGCACCAGCAGACACCGATATTCTTCTTTAAAAATACTTATGCGTCAGGTGTAAGCAGGAACAACGCTTCGGTAGCTGCGATGAATTCTCGTTTGGAATGGTATGTTAAGACGGTAATGGAGCACTTGCTGAAGAGCCCATATGCCGATGCCATTTATGCCGTGGATGTGGTGAATGAGTATTTCCACAGCCATAATGCATCAGATGAATCTGTTAATACCAATGGTGTTACTTTCTGGGAAGAGATATATAATACGGAAGACGGAAGTACCGGAAAAATGGTTACGAATCCATCTTATGTAAAGCTGGCAT
>JAFLTC010000032.1 GCA_022510615.1 Lachnospiraceae bacterium
TATATCTTCTCTACCGCTTACTGGTGAACTTATTCCTTTTATTGCTTCTACTGCTACATTTACAGCTTTATCAATACCTCTTTTTATTGCCATTGGATCTCCACCAGCAGCAACATTTTTTACACCTTCTTTAATCATACTTTGTGCTAAAACTGTTGCTGTTGTAGTTCCATCTCCTGCAACATCATTTGTCTTAGTTGAAACCTCTTTTACAAGTCTTGCTCCCATATTTTCAAAAGCATCATCAAGTTCTATATCTTTAGCTATTGTAACACCATCATTTGTAATAAGTGGTGCACCAAAGCTTTTATCTAAAACTACATTTCTTCCTTTTGGTCCTAATGTAACACGGACAGTATCTGATAATTTGTTTACTCCTGCTTCTAAAGCAGCTCTGGCTTCTGCACCAAACTTAATTTCCTTTGCCATTTTGCTTTTACCTCCTCAAAATTATTCTACAATAGCCAATATATCACTTTGCTTTACAATGACATATTCTTCGTTTTCCAATTTTACGTCTGTACCGGCATATTTAGAATAAATAACTTTATCGCCGACTTTTACTTCCATTTTTACTTCTTTTCCATCTACCGTACCACCCGGTCCTACCGCAATCACTTCTGCCTGCTGCGGTTTTTCCTGCGCCTGTCCCGGCAGAACAATACCGGATTTCGTTGTCTCTTCTGCATCCAGCTGTTTCAATACAACTCTGTCACCTAAAGGTACTAACTTCATGTTTGATTCCTCCATTTCTTTTCACTTTGTTAGCACTCTTTTTTGTCGAGTGCTAAACTCTGGCTCTATAATATGCAAAACTGGAAATAAATGCAAAGTCTTTTCCTTTCCCATATCGCCATACATTATCCTATATTCTTCGTTTTTCTCATTTTTTCTCATTTATTCTCATTCTTTTAACTAGTTTTTTCTTTTGCCACTAATATGTTATGATATAGTATATTGATGAAGGGGTGATTTTATTTATGAAAGAAATATTATATGATATTCCGGTCAACGATATTTTTGACATTCCCTGCGAGTGTCCGGTCTGTGCTATGAGAAAAAAACTGGAAGATGACAGCGTTGCCTTTGTCATGGGACCCAGCTATATGGAGGACGACATCCGGCTGACGACAGATAAAATTGGCTTTTGCGAGCGCCATATGCAGATGATGTATGATTTTGAAAATCGTCTTGGACTGGCACTGATTTTAAACACTCATATGCAAAACATCATCCAGAATATCGAAAAGCTACAGAAAAAGGGAAGGAAGGAAACCAGCGGACTTTTTTCAAAAAAAACCGGTTCTTCCCTCTCCGATTATGTCAAAAAGACTTCCGGGTCCTGTTTCATCTGTGACCGCATCCGGGATACCTTCAAACGGTATCTCATAACAACGCTGTACCTTTATGAAAAGGATATGGCTTTCCGCAAAAAATTTCTTTCTTCCCGGGGATTTTGTTTTGAACACTATGGCATGCTGTTTGAAATGGCTCCTGAGTATCTTCACGGTCAGGTACTGGAGGATTTTACTACAGACTTAAATCAAATCTTTCTTTCCAATTTCAAGCGAATGCAGGATGAGGTTTCCTGGTTTATTGACAAATTTGATTATCGGAATGCGGATGCCCCGTGGAAAACCTCGAAGGATGCCCTGCCCCGGGCAATGACAAAGGTAAATGGAATTTTACCGTCGGCAGACTCCTAGCATAATGGTGCCAATTTGCTGGCATAATAGCACCAATCCAAAAAGCGGTTGTCACAATGACACACCGCTTTTTTCCGGCTTATTCATTTTTACTCTTCTATATTACTCGCCTGTAATTTTTCCTTTAATTCATAGGCCTTATCCTTAATACGCTGCGGGGCATTTCTTGCCACCATTACTTTGGATACATAGCGTTTGGCATCATCCACTTTGCCAATCCGTCTTGCCAGCTCTGCTAACAAATACATCATGGTGTGCTGGTCCATGCCGCACATCGGGAAGTCTTCCTTACTAAAAGCAGCTTCAAAACCTTCGAAAGCATTTGCCAGCAATTCCTTTTCCTCATTTACCAAAGCTGCCACTTCATCCTTATCATATTCGCCCTGCATCAAATCTTCCCGTTTTCCACGACACAGCCATGCTAACTTCAGACAAGTGTAGGCACGTTCACTGCTTTTTCCATTTTTCACTATTGTATTCAGTAATGCCATTTTATGCCTGGCAATCGCATCATCATAGGTATAGATCTTTCCCTCTTCCGGCTGATACTTAAAGTCCGCAGAGATTTTCTCGCGGATGCTCTTTGCCTGATTGGACATGATAAAACTAAAATAGCGATTCAATGCAGCATATCCGCACTTTGGACACAAAATCGCATCATACTTAAGAGAATCTACCCCGATATACTTCGGACGCAAATCCGAATCCGCTCCGGCAAGACGCACCTTACCGGTACGCACCATTTTACTCTTAAATTCATGGTCACAAACCGGACAGGTATAGCCCTTGTAAAAAATAAGGTCCTCCTCCGACATTTCTTTTTTCTGTTCCTGCTTACCAGCATCTTCTCTTTTTTCTTTCGAAGGGTCCTGAAAAACGTCTTCCACTTCTACATTTTTCAGTCCAAAGCCTTCAAGACCGGCAAAAATATTTTTCATACTACATCATTTCCTTCCTTCACTATTATTTTGGACGATACGAACTTTTTAATGATACAATCCGGTTGAACACTTTTTTTTGTTCTGTTGTGTCTTTTGAATCTACACAGAAAAATCCGGTACGCATAAACTGGAATTTATCTTCCGGCTTCACCTCAGCCAGTGCCGGCTCCATGTAGCATTTTTCTAATATAGTCAGTGAATTTGGATTTACATTCACAGAACCATCTTCATTATAGACGCCTTTTTCCTCGTCCACAATATTTTCGTAAAGACGAACCTCTCCGGTTACCGCTGTCGGCGCTGCCACCCAGTGAATCGTCCCCTTCACTTTTCTTCCCGTAAAGCCCAGACCACTTTTCGTTTCCGGGTCATATGTACAGTGCACCTCTGTTACATTTCCATCAGTATCTGTCTTATAGTCCACACATTTCACAAAATAGGCACTCATGAGCCGCACTTCATTCCCCGGATACAGGCGGAAATATTTTCGTGGCGGTTCAATCATAAAGTCATCCCGCTCAATGTATAATTCTCTGGCAAAAGGAACCTTTCTTGTTCCCAGTTCCGGATTTTCCTGATTGTTCGGTACATCCAGATACTCGATTTTTCCTTCTTCATAATTATCAATAATCAGCTTAATCGGATTTAAAACAGCCATCATACGGGGCTGTGTCATTTTTAAATCCTCCCTGATGCAATATTCCAACATGGCATAGTCCACAGAACTGTTTGATTTCGATACGCCACACAACTCCATAAACTTGCGAATGGAGGACGCCGTATAACCCCGGCGGCGAAGTGCTGTAATCGTCACAAGACGAGGGTCATCCCAGCCGTCTACCGTGCCGTCCTCTACCAGCTTTTTAATATAGCGCTTACCGGTAATTACATTGGTCAGATACATTTTGGCAAACTCAATCTGACGTGGTGGCTTTTCAAATTCACATTCCTTTACTACCCAGTCATACAGTGGACGGTGATCTTCAAATTCCAGGGTACAGATAGAGTGGGTTACTCCCTCCACCGCATCCTCAATAGGATGAGCAAAATCGTACATCGGATAGATACACCACTTCTCTCCCGTATTATGGTGCTGTAAATGTGCCACACGATATAAAATCGGATCCCTCATATTAATATTCGGAGACGCCATATCTATCTTCGCACGAAGAACACGGGAACCATCCTCGTAGTCTCCATTTTTCATTCCCTCAAAAAGCTCCAGATTTTCCTCAATGGAGCGGTCGCGGTACGGGCTGTTTTTTCCCGGTTCTGTCAGAGTTCCCCGGTACTCCCTCATCTGCTCCGGTGTAAGGTCACAGACAAAAGCCTTTCCCTTTTTAATCAGCTTCACGGCACATTCATACATCGTATCAAAATAATCGGATGCAAAATATACCGGCGGCTTTTCTCCACAAATCCATTCTACATCTGCCCGAATCGACTGAACAAATTCCTCCTTTTCTTTCTGTGGATTTGTATCGTCAAAACGCAAATTAAAGGTTCCACCATATTTCTTAGCCAGTCCCTGATTTAAAATAATGGATTTCGCATGGCCAATATGAAGATATCCATTCGGCTCTGGAGGAAAACGAGTCATGACTTTATCATAAACACCTTCCTCAAGGTCCTTGTCAATTTCATTCTCAATAAAATTTCTGGTAACTGCTTCCTCTTGCATCTCTGACATTCTAACAAGCCTCCTTAGCATATCTTTTTTTATAATACCATAAAAATCCCCGTTAGAAAAGTAAAATTTAAAAGATAAAAAAAGAATTTGTATCTCTTTCACTTTACTGTGAAGTTACATACAAATTCTTTGCTCTTTTTACTTAAAGTCATGTGCCCCGATACGAAGCTTTGCACGGTGCAGACGTGTGCTGAAAAAGTGGTACTTTCTCATGCTTATCTTTTTTCCTCTTGTCCTTACATAGGTCTGACCGGACAGGGCTGCCTTTGCTGCCCTTACACATTGTGCTCTGGCACCCTTCTTATAAGCGCCGTTTTTATATTTTTTTAATTCCCGTGAAAATTTCCCTTGACGAACAGGACTAAACTGTCCCCTCTGTCGGATAACGCCCTCTACTGAATTCGGGAAAGAATGAGAACGTTTCCGGTTCATTACTACACATCCTACGGCAAGCTTGCCTGCATAGCTCTGGTTTCCTGCCTCACAAAAAATAATGGAAGCTAACAACTTAACCTCTCTGTTCGTATACTTTTTTTTCGCAGCCTCTGCTGTCGTTGTCGTCAGCGCAGTGCCAAGCAACATACTGACCGCCAGCAATAATACTACTGCCTTCTTAAAACTCATGATTTCATAACTCCTTACTACTTCTTTGTAATATTTTTATATGCGTTTTGTAACATTTGTGTAACATATTGTAACATATATTTTTAAAAAATCAACCCTTTTTTTAAAAAAAATCGCTACTTTTTTCAAAAAGTAGCGATTTTCCGTAGTTTTTATATTGTATTTTCTTGTAATTATTCGCAAAATTTATTAATAATTTCCTCAAATTTTAACGTTCCACCGAATAAATCCAACGCACTGCCCACAGTAAAATGAATGTTTCCTTTTCCTAACAACCGAATTGTTTCAATATCATCTAAAGTTCCAATCCCACCGGCATAGGTTATCGGCACCTCCGTTTTCTCTGACAGAAGCCGTATCAGCTCTTGATCCACACCGCTTTTCGTCCCCTCTACATTCACGGCATGAACAAGAAATTCATCACAATAGGAGGCGAGCATACGAAGTAAATTACCGTCCAATGACTGATTAGTAAATTTCTGCCAGCGGTCAGTTACTATATAATAGACACCATCCTTTTTCCGGCAGCTCACATCCAGTACAAGATGCTCCTTCCCCACTTCCCGTATCAATTTTTCCAGCCGGTCCATATGAATCTCCCCATCTGCAAACACATACGAAGTCACAATTACATGGCTGGCACCCATTTCAATAAAGGAAGCCGCTGTTTCTTCTGTGACGCCGCCACCAATCTGCAAGGCATCCGGCCACTGCTTCAATGCCGCCTCTGCCTGAGAGAGGTCTGCCTGATAATATTTACTTTCCTTTGCATTGAGAAGAATGATATGACCACCGGACAGCCCCCTTTCCTTATAAAGACGAGCATAATCCTCCGCCCTTAATTCGGAAACAAAATTCTCCTCTGCCTGATTCCCGGCATCGGAAAGGCTTCCACCTACAATCTGCTTTACCCTTCCATTATGAATATCAATACAGGGACGAAATTCCATACTACTCTCCATTCCAGAGCATTTCTCAATGCTCCTGTTTCAGTGATACATTTATAATCCAAGAATTTTTTCCACCGTCGCCTGCATTTCACTTTTGTCACAAACAGTATCATGCAAAACCGGTGCCGTGCGGATTTCCTCTATGGCCTCCGGCACCTTTACACCTGACAGATGGTTTAACTCATCCACCAGAGCAAAGTCCGTCATGCTGTCATATTTCTTCTTATCAATGGCATCCATTACACTGCGGGTAAATTTATAAGGGCTTGCCGTAGAAGCAACTACTGTCTTTTTCCCGGAAGCCGCTGCTTTCTCATAATACACTTTAGAAGCTACCGCGGTGTGGGTATCCATAATATAATCTGTCGTCTCATATACCTTCCGAATCGTTTCTGCCGTCTCGCTTTCGGTGGCAAAGCCACCCTGAAAGCACTCCAGTTTGTTTTTCATTTCCGGTGTAATCTCATACTCACCCTGAGCCGATAAGGCTTCCATCAGTTCCCTTGTTTTCTCCGCATCCTCTCCGGCTATCCGGTAAATCAGACGCTCCAAGTTACTGGAAATCAGAATGTCCATGGATGGAGATGAAGTGAGGATAAACTCCCTCTTTCTGTCATATTTTCCTGTCTTAAAAAAATCAAACAGCACTTTATTTTCATTGGAAGCACAAAATAACATATCAATCGGAAGTCCCATGTTTTTCGCATAATATGCCGCCAGAATGTTACCAAAGTTTCCTGTCGGAACCACAACATGGATGGCTTCTCCACAGGTGATCTCTCTCTGTTTTAATAGCTGCCCGTAGGCATAGACATAATATACAATCTGCGGCACAAGCCGTCCAATATTAATGGAATTGGCAGAGGAAAACTGATAGCCCTTTTCATTCATACGCTCTGCCAGTTCTCTGGAATTAAACATCTGTTTTACACCGGTCTGGGCATCGTCAAAGTTTCCGATAATCCCCACGACATTTGTATTTTTTCCCTTCTGAGTCACCATCTGCTTTTCCTGAATCGGACTAACACCGTTTTTCGGATAAAACACAATAATACTTGTGCCCGGCACATCAGCAAAACCCGCGAGGGCAGCCTTTCCGGTATCACCGGATGTCGCTGTCAAAATGACAATTTCATTCTTTACACCATTTTTTCTGGCAGAAGTAGTCATCAGATATGGCAGAATGGAAAGCGCCATATCCTTAAAGGCAATGGTCTTTCCGTGGAACAATTCCAGATAAAAAGCACCATCCTTTTTCACCAGAGGGGCAATCTCCTCCGTATCAAATTTTTCGTCATAGGCCCCCTGAATGCAGGCCTTTAACTCCTCTTCGGTAAAATCTCCCAAAAACAACTTCATAACCTCATAAGCGGTTTCCTGATATGACAGGGAGGAAAGTGTCTCTAACGGAATATCAAGAGCCGGTATAGTCTCCGGCACAAATAACCCTCCATCATCGGCAAGTCCCTTTAAAATCGCCTGGGATGCCGTAACCTTTTCTGTCTTACTTCTTGTACTTTTATACATGATACTCATGGTAGTTCCTCCATTCTGCACAGAAATTATTTCACACTGTAAATTAGAATATCATGTTTTTTTTTATTTTACAATACTGTTTCACGGCTTTTCTTCCCTTTTAACGGAAGAACTCATGGCACCCATGGGAAAACAGCCGGGTTAAATCCCTGTCAAACCAGGAAATATTTCTGGCACTGGAGGCACTGCGGCACATAAAATATAAGGCTCCCTTTGATGCGTCCTCTCCCTGCAATGCCTTTTTCACCGCCTGCCTTGTCCGTCCGGACACATGGACACGATAATAACTGCCGTTAGATACCGGGGAAAATTGTCTTGGGGCAAATACTACCCCCTTTACTGTATTGGGAAAATGCTTTGATCTCATCCGGTTTAATATCACATTAGCCACCAGCATTCTTCCTTTCATATCTTGATCACCTGCTTCCGCTTCCACAATCCGCTCCAATATCTTCCTGCTATTATCTCCCACTGCCATTACCTTTTTGGTCTTTTTCTTATCAATCGTCTTTACAACTCTTCTCTGTCGTTCTTCCGTCTGCTCTCTCAGTTTACGTTCTGTCTGGTCTGTTTCTGCTACGCCCTGCAAAAATAACCGATTATTTTCATCTAAAAGGCAGACAGTCTCCACATTCTTTTTCATACTTTTTGTCAGTTGTACCAGATTCTGTGTCCGGCTTTCCGGATACCATCCGATTGCCAGAGAGGCAACAAGTATAATGTATATGCCATGCAACCATTTGTAATATTTTTTACTCAAAATCTGCACCACCTTTACACATAAAATAACGATTGTTAATGAAAGTATATGCATTTTTTTATGAAATATTACAATTTTATTACAAATAAATTAATATTATTGAAATCTTTTTACCACTGCCTTAGAATGATAAATAGCCAGGCAGCCTGGCAAAACAACTGATGTGAGGAGGAAAAGAACATGCTTCCAGGTGTTTACACGGCAAAGAAAAAAGACGGCACAATTTATTACCGCAGTTCCATTACCTTTTCCGGCAAACATATCAGCCTTGGCAGCTTTTCCTCGGAAGAAACAGCCTCCGAAGCCTACCATCAGGCTTATACTCTGCTCCATGACCCCTCTCTTACTCTGGAGATGTACTCGGAAACCTCCGGGGTGCTTTCCTTTCAGAAATGGGTGGTACTGATCAATTTCCGGGACAACGGAATTTATATTAAGACGCCGATTTATCTAAAAAACCGCTTTTTTTATTATTATTTTGAAAAAGATGATTTTCTGACCTTCGATATTGATGACCTCTTTTATTACTCCTCCCGGAGCATTACCAGGCGAGGCGGTCATCTTTTTGTGGCAGACTATGGTATGCAGGTTAATATTTTGTCTCGGTATGGCATAAAAAATTATGCAGTGGTTGGACGAGATTTTCGCTTTGTCAATGGCGACAGTCGGGATTTCCGATACGAAAATATTGAAATTATCAACCGCTTTCATGGTGTCAGCAAAAAAGAAAAAAACGGCAGAATCTATTACGAAACAAAAATCCATGTAAACGGGGATTTTTTAGTAGGCCGATATAAAAAAGAAACAGAAGCGGCTGTTGCCTATAACAAAGCCGCTTCTGTATTAATAACAAAGGGATATGAAAAAAATTTCCCGGTCAATTATATTGAGGAACTTTCCCCTGCTGAATATCATGAGCTTTACAAAAAAATCACAATTTCCAAACGACTGCAAAATCTCACACCGCTCCCATAATATATAACATCATGCATAGGATAATAAGCAGCCCATTCAGGACAGAGCCGACAGCAGGAGTAAATAAATAAATATCTTCCTTATCATAGCATCTCACTGCCAGTATAAATCCCACAACACTGACAAGAAACACCAGAACACCTAAGAACCCAAAAATAATACCAGAGGTTCCCTTTGACAGGCTGGAAAGCACGAAAAGTACGCACAAAGCAAGAGCGGAAAGGATCCCTAAAATAAAGGATATAATCCCCGGCACCGGATGTGTCTTATCCGTAAACTGGATTTTTTTTCTTCCCCCAATCCGAATCTGCATATATACCTCCATTCGCACACGCTTTTTAGTGCATATGACTTCTATCTTCTAAACACTCCAATAATTTTTTTACAGATATAATAAATAATATATCCTAAAACAACTCCAAAGGTATTCAGCATAAGGTCGTCCACATCAAAACAACCTACCTTGGTGAGCAACTGTACCGTCTCAATGCACAGACTGAACACAAAGCCTAACATCGTTACAAACAGAAAACTGCGAAAATAATGTCCGACAAAAACCATATCTTTCCGCTGCTCTCTGTACATAACCGGTACTAAAAAGCCAAAGGGCATGAAAGCGGCTACATTTCCCACCACATTAATCAGAAAATACGCAACTCCAATCTGTTCCCGGTATGCAATATACCGTCGCAGTTCCCGGAAAAGCTTAAAGTTGTACTGATAGGTTGTATACAGTTCGTCTCTCCCATATTCCTCACTGAAAAACAGAAAATATACCAGTAGAATCATGTAACATATAAAGCAAAGTGTCAATACGTTACGGATTAATTTTTTCACCGCTTCCTCCATTCCTCACATATCACGTACTGATTTATTGTCTTAAGGTTACTCCTAAAGATTCCAATTTCGATAAAATTTTATTCATAACAGCTGTAATATCCTTGTCCTCCAATGTACGATCAGCAGCACGGAAGCGAATGGAGTAAGCAAGGGATTTCTCATCAGTCGCTACATTTTCTCCTTCATAAATATCAAACAGATGATATGCCTCCAACAGTTTTCCGCCATTTTCACGAATCACTTCCTCTACCTGTCCGGCAAGAACTGATTTTTTCATAACAAGAGATATATCACGAGTTACCGCAGGGAACTTAGCAACTCCCTTATATTTTACATCAAAGGACGCCCTTTTTGCAAGTTCTTCCACATCTAAAACGGCGACATAGGTTTTTGTTCCAATATCATAATTGTCTGCCACCTCCGGATGAACCTCACCCAGATACCCGATGGAAGTACCATCCGCTATGATATCTGCCCGTCTACCCGGATGCAGATAAGGGCGATTATCCTCCGGCTGATAGGTTACTACATCCTGAATACCTAATTTTTCAAGAATAACCTCCACACAACCCTTCATATCAAAGAAATCACCTTTTCCGTACATGCCGAGAGTCAGCTGCATTCTTTCCTCCGGCAGCTCGGTTAGCGGCAGTGCCTTTGGCAGATAAATGTTTGCCAGTTCGTATAATCTTACATCCTTATTCCGGTGATTATAGTTTGTGGCAAGGGAAGTCAACATACCATTGAGAGGTGATGTCCTCATAATACTATAGTCTACCCCCAGCGGGTTTGAAATTTCAATACACTTGCGCAGCTCACTGTCTTCCTGTACTAACAACTTGTCAAATACCTTCGGGCTTTCAAAGGAATATGTCATTCCCTCGGAGAAACCAAACTGTTCTACTACATTTCTGGCGATATTCTGAATGGTAGTCTGGAAAGACAGACCGCCCTGTGTAGCCTCTCCGCTTGGCAAGGTAGTAGGGATTTTATCATATCCGTAAAATCTTGCCACTTCCTCTGCCAAATCAGCGATACAGGCAATATCCTGTCGCCAGGTTGGAACCGTAACACACTTTTTCTCCTTGTCTGGCGTCAGTTCTACCATATTCCAGTATTCACACATCTCATCCTCGGTCAGATGAATTCCCAAAAGCGCATTGATTTTATCCACGTCATAAGAAACGGTAGTGGCTTCTTTTTTCTCCGTATAAACATCGACACAGCCGCCAACAACCTCTCCTGCCCCCAGTTCCTCTATTAACTGGCAGGCACGATTCATGGCCTCCATTGCCGTATTTGGGTCCAATCCCTTTTCGAATTTTGCCTGGGCATCTGTACGCATACCAAGCTTTTTGCCACTCAACCGGATATTTGTACCGTCAAAGCAGGCGGCTTCGAAAAGCATTGTCTTGACATCATCCGTAATTTTGGAATTCTCTCCCCCCATAATACCGGCTACGCCAACTGCCTTCTCACCGTCACAAATCATCAGCATGGAAGAATCTAAGTCTCTTTCCTGTCCATCCAGTGTCTGGAATTTTTCTCCGTCCTTTGCTCTTTTTACTACAATTTTATTGCCGGCAATGGTGTCTAAATCATAGGCGTGCATTGGCTGCGAGTATTCTTCCATTACATAGTTTGTAATATCTACAATATTATTAATTGGACGGATACCGCTTGCCGCCAGCCTTCTCTGCATCCATTCCGGCGATGGCGCCAGCTTAATGTTCTTTACGACCCGTGCCACATAACGGGAGCAGAGATCCTTTGCTTCTACCTCGACAGAAATATAGTCCTCCGCCCTCTCATTATTGCCGGACACTTTTACTACCGGTGGAACAAATGGTTTGCGGAAAGTGGCTGCCGCTTCTCTGGCAATTCCCAATACTCCAAAACAGTCTACTCTATTTGATGTTACTTCATATTCAAAATTAGCATCTCTGAGTCCTAAAAGTCCAATGGCATCACTGCCTACCGGTGCTTCTTTATACTCCGGATTATCACTGAGAATGTAAATTCCGTTGTCCGGTGCATCGGGATAATAATCGGTGGAAGAACCTAATTCCTCAATAGAGCACATCATACCGTTGCTGACAACACCACGAAGCTTTCCTTTTTTAATTTTGATTCCGCCTTCTACTTTTTTTCCGTCATGACCGCCTGCCACACGTCCGCCATCTAATACCACCGGCACCTTCTGTCCTTCTTTTACATTCGGTGCTCCGGTAACAATCTGGGTTGTGGTTCCTTCTTCATCAATTGCCACCTGGCAGACAACCAGCTTATCGGCATCCGGATGTTTCTCAATTTTTTCTATTTTTCCGACAATAATTTTGTCCAAATCGGCATCAAATTTTTCATAGCCTTCTACTTTGGTACCGGACATTGTCATTGCATCCATGTATTCCTGTTCGGTACAGTCAAGTTCCGGCACATATGCTTTAATCCATGATAATGGTGTATTCATATCCTTTTCCCTCCAATTAATTCTTTACTTTCTGCTTCACTCTTGCCCGAGCCGCTCTTGCTTTGTCAAGCACTTTCGCTCGATTTTTCAGGCTTCGCTGAAAAATCTCGAACACTGCTTTTCCTTGCTTTGTCAAGCACTTTCGCTCGATTTTTCAGGCTTCGCTGAAAAATCTCGCTTGGCGCTGCGCGCCCTATGCCGGAGAGAATAAATGACTCCCAGCAAGCAAGCTTGCGGAGTAATTCATTCTCTCCGACGCAGTGCTTGACAGGTATCAAAATTGCTCCAGGAATCTTTTATCGTTTTCGTATAAGAGGCGCATGTCGTCGATTTCATATTTCAAAAGTGCGATTCGTTCCAGACCCACACCGAAGGCAAAACCTACATATTCATTCGGGTCAATACCACTCATTTCCAACACATGCGGATGTACCATGCCGCAGCCAAGTATTTCAATCCAGCCCTCTCCTTTACAGAAACGGCAGCCCTTACCGCCGCATTTAAAACAGGTAACATCCATTTCCGCACTCGGCTCCGTAAATGGGAAGTGATGCGGGCGAAATTTTACTTTTGTTTCCTCACCGAATAGCTGCTTGGCAAACTGCTCCAAGGTTCCTTTCAAGTCAGCGAATGTGACATTTTTGTCAATTACCATTCCCTCTATCTGATGAAAGGACGGAGAATGAGTCGCATCCACATCATCACTTCTAAACACCCGGCCCGGTGAAATCATACGGATTGGGAGTTTTCCTTCTTCCATAACGTGTACCTGAACAGAAGATGTCTGGGTGCGAAGAAGGATTTTATCATTAATATAGAACGTATCCTGCTCATCCTTTGCCGGATGGTTTTCCGGAATATTCAAAGCCTCGAAGTTATAATAATCATATTCCACTTCCGGTCCCTCTACTACTTCATACCCCATGCCGATGAAGATTTTTTCTACCTCCTCTAAGGCAATGGTATTCGGATGGCGGTGTCCCATCTGTAATTTCTTTCCCGGGAGAGTGACATCGATGACTTCCGCTTTCATTTTTTCTTCACGAACTATCTTTTCAAATGCTGCCTTTTTCTCCTCCAGCTTTTCCTCAATTTTTGCTCTCGCCTCGTTCACCATCTGGCCAACCTTTGGTCTGTCTTCCGGCGCTACATCCTTCATGGATTTCAGAACACTTGTCAGTTCTCCTTTTTTCCCAAGAAACGCAACCCGGATATCATTTAATTTTTCCAGTTCGCTGGACAGTTCAATCTGCCCCAGTGCGTTGTCGAGGATTTGAGATAATTTTTCTTTCATTTTTTTCCTCCATTCTTTCCTAAAAAATACTTCATACACTTCCGACAATGTGCCGTAGAATTCCTACGGCAATAAAGCCCTGCACTACCTCGCAGCTATAGCTGCTCGGTCGTGGGCTTCGCCCATCTCTACGGCAATGTGCCCTGCACTACCTCGCAGCTATAGCTGCTCGGTCGTGGGCTTCGCCCTATAAAAACAGTCATAGAAAATCGCGTCTGCAAGCAGCCGCCTTTTCTCTGCCTGTTTTTGCACGGCTCATTGCCTGCACGCAAAAAGTCCCTTGCATATGTTGTATGCAAGGGACGAAAATTTCCGCGGTACCACCCTGATTCCTGCCGCTTTGTTTCCGACAGACTCTCATGTATACGGTAACGGGTATAACTCGTTGCTCTCTACTAAAAGTATTACTACTTCTTTCAACAGCAAAACTCCGGTGGGAAATTCAATTACTATCTGAACCTGACAGAACTTTCAGCCGATGATTCCGTCTCTCTGAGGGAAAATAGTAATCTGTGGGCAAAATGCCCGCACCATCAACGTCTTTATCGTTTTTTACTGTAGCACACAATGTTTAAAAATGTCAAGGGCTTTTTATAATAAGTATTTTAAAACTAAACTTATTGATACCTCGGATACCTTTCCTTATCTTTTTCTGTAATTTCTCTCAGAGCACGGCATGGCACACCGACTGCCACTACGCCCGACGGAATATCCTTTGTGACAACACTCCCGGCACCGATTACGGTATTATCACCGATTGTTACTCCGCCTAATATGATGGAGCCTGCACCTATCCAGACATTATTCCCGACAACGATTGGCAAGGCAACTTCCAGTCCCTCATTACGTTGTTCGACATCAAAAGCGTGTTCTGCGGTGGTAAAGCAACAATTGGGAGCAATAAAAACATGGCTTCCGAAGGTTACCTTGCCTCCGTCAAGAATTTGGCAATTATGATTGGCAAAAAAATAATCACCAACCGAAGTATTATATCCGTAATCACACCAAAACGGTGCGTTAACAACTATATTGTTACCCATTTCCCCCAAAATTTGACTTAACAGCTTTTGCTGGGCAGTACGGTTTGAAGGCTTAATTTTATTGAATTCATAGCATAAATCAGAACATCGATTGATGTCTGACAATATTTCTTCATCATAGTTCGCATTGTATAAATAACCTGCCGCCGCTTTTTCTTTTTCCGTCACGTTTGACACTCCTTTTTTGCTCTCTCATAAAGCGAAAAGTCCTTCCCCTCACAAACTAATCTTTTTTCTATGTTTGTGTCTTCTGGTCAAATACATATCACATAACAGAGAGACACCCAGGGGAATAACACACCCAAATGCAATTGCTGCCAATGATACATAGAAATTTTTCAAATAGAAAAAACATAGTACAAGCAGAAATAAACATATAGCCTGCGTAACCGTATACACTATTCTGACTTTTCTGAATTTTTGTGCATCTTTTTCTATCCCAAAAAAATTCATCAGATTCTCGTCCTTAACAACAAAAGCCCTAATCAGCAAGAAACTCATGAATACCAACCCTATACCATAGTTAACTAAATATGAATCGTGAATTCCATACATATTACCACTCCCTCTTATCTCATATGAAATCCTGCTAACTTCATTAGTTAAAATATCAAACTTCTATTTACTTATAATATGTTTTAAATGCCTTTACTATTGATTATCTGTATGTCGTTGACTAACCCAACCACATTGCCAATGTATCCATAAGCCTTGGAATGTCGATTGGTTTCGATATGTGAGCATTCATGCCGGATTCCTTCGATTTATAAACATCATCCGAAAACGCATCGGCACTCATAGCAATAATCGGTATTGTCTTCAGATCCTCTCTGTCAGAAGCACGGATTGCTCTTGTCGCTTCATAACCGTTCATATTTGGCATCTGAATATCCATAAACACCAGATCAAAATAATTCGCAGGTTTTTCCTCAAGAGTATCCACTGCCATCTTACCGTCAAATGCGTATTCGACCAGTATACCGTTCATAGTCAGCAGTTCACCTGCTATCTCGCGGTTCAAATCAATATCATCTACCACAAGAATACGTTTGCCGCTGAATTTGTTCTCATCGAGGAGATCAACATCCGTACTGGTGGACCGTTCTGCCTGACCAACCAGATTTCTGAGGACGTAAATCAATCGTGAGCGAAATAGTGGCTTAGCGACAAACGCATTCACACCAATATCTCTGGCTTCCTGTTCTATATCCGTCCAGTCATAGGCTGAAAGGATAATGACCGGAATTTCATCGCCCACCTTTCGACGAATCTCGGCTGTCGCCTGTACACCGTCCATGTTCGGCATCTGCCAGTCCAGAATCACCGCAGCAAAATCCTCCCCTCGCTCATGGTGGCGGACAATCTCTGCCACTGCATCTTCACCGCTGTACACACTTGTCGCGTCCATGCCGATGCTGCTTAGGACCTCTCTGGTACTATCCGCTGATATCTCATCATCATCAGCAACTAGAATTCTAAGGGATTCAAGCAAATCAGCATCCGTTTCATTTAATTCCTGAATCGTCAGGAATACACGCACTGTGAATTTCGAACCCTCTCCGACCTTGCTCTCAACCTTGATATCACCATCCATCATGTTTACGATATTTTTCGCAATAGCCATCCCCAATCCGGTACCCTCAATCTTTTGGGAATTTGGATTTTTAGAGCGGGAAAAAGGTTCAAAAATCTCATCGATAAAGGATTGTTCCATGCCGATTCCCGTATCGGCGAATATAAACTCATAGCAGGCTTTCCCAGGAACTTGGGAATCCAGTTCGGATATATCCAGCGAAACATGCCCGCCATCGGGAGTAAATTTTGCTGAATTTCCCATGATATTGACGAAAACCTGCCTCAGTCTGAGCGTATCACCGATTAGATCTTCGTGAACAATGTTGGATGTCCGAATACTAATCTTCTGGTTCTTCGCCTTAAACTGTGGCTGCATGATGGTAAAAATACCTTCTATCATCTCTGAGAGATTGAATGGCTCCTCGTTAATCGTAATTTTGCCACTTTCAATCTTGGACATATCAAGAACATCGTTGATGAGTGCCAACAAGTGACGACTTGAAGCAGTAATCTTATTAAGGCAATCCGCAACCCGCTCTCTGTCATCCATATTCGTAGCCGCTATAGCCGTCATACCCATAACCGCATTCATAGGTGTGCGGATATCATGAGACATTCTGGAAAGAAATTCACTTTTCGCATTATTGGCGGCTTCAGCAGCATCAAAAGCTTCCTGAAGAGCGACTCTGCTTGCAAACTCCTTACTCTTGCGTTCCGTGATATCCTGCACGGCATAGAGAATCGAGACTGGCTTTCCCTCTTCTCGTTTTAAGCATATGAGAGAGAGATTTTCCCACTTATCCACGCCTCTGTTAATATGATATTCATATTGCAGATACGCCAGATCCTCCGTCATTGTTTTTTGAATATGTTCCGGCATGACCACCTCAGACATGGTAACATAATCTTCCTCTGGAATGTAAAACTGACTTACATATTGGATGAGATCGGTATACTTTCCTTTCGGTGGCATTCCATCCGTCTTTGCAACATAATAATAATCATCATTCTTTAAGTCTACAACAGCAAAACGACTGAAAACAGCGGTAACACTCTCGACAATATTGCTGTTCTTCTCGTTTTCGTTTGTCAGGCTGATCTCATTCCTCCTCTTGGCAATCAGAAGCAATATGATATAGGTAAGAAACGCAAGGATAATGCTGCCACACAGTACGATACCTGCATTATTTGCCCTATGAAGCATATCGGCAGCAATCCCTGCCGGAAAACTTTGTATGAGGATCCAGTCATTATATTCCAGAACAGCAATATAGGCATTTTCTGTTCCGGAATCATTTATATATGTGAACGAATGTGATTCGTGATTATCAAAGGCCTGAAAAAAAGAATCCTGTGTTTCACCGAAGAAATCGTCGGAAGTCCTTGCGGCTTCCAGTATGTTATCGGGAGGTGAATCATCACCGGCAGTGATAATTACCGTACCATCTCCGGTGCATAGATAAACACATGCCGTGGCCCCGAAAAATTCATTGGAAATAACGCTTTCGATTCCTTTGGCATCATATAAACCGCAGAGAACACCGATAATTTCGCCTTTGTAATACATCGGCGTATAAAAGGAAAGTACAGCAGATTCTGTGGTCCAATAGTCGTTGGCGGTGCAAACACCACTTTTTCCCCGTATTCCGTTAATATAGGACTCGCGGGTCGTGAGATCAACGGTCTCTCCGGAGGAAGTTAGGTACTGACCATCCGCCGGAATAAAACTTATGCGGTCGAAATATCCCTTCGGGCAGAGCTCCAATATCCTGTCCACATCGACTGTCGGACTGTTCATGTCTTCTCCATATAAAGCCGCAATCATCTGGATGTTGCTAATCTTAGATGCAAAACGGTTGTTGACATGGTCGGCAGAAAGAATCGTTGCATCAGCAATATAACTCTCGTTCTGACTTATGATGCGCTGGGTATTCGTTCGCATAAAGAGCAGCAATGAAGCTAAAATAGCCATAATCATTGCAAAAGAAATCAAAATATTACGCCCTGTCTTTTTCCTATTGTTAATAGACACCATAAACACCTCCCCTAATCGTATGCTATCATTCCGGATCATTGTAGGTAAAGTAATTACACAAATAGGTGTTCTTCCTTGTTTTTGCTCTTATGTGTATAGGTTTAACGGTCATAAATATAATTTTCATCGAGTCTTGTTTCGAATTCTTCCACGGGAAGAGGCTTATCGAAATAGAACCCCTGTGCGAGATTACATTTATGAT
>JAFLTC010000033.1 GCA_022510615.1 Lachnospiraceae bacterium
GGTAAATACTATGACGGTGATTGGAAAAAATGCCAAACACCCTATGATTTTAAGAGGGCCGGTGTATATTTCCCACATGTCCTTTGGCGCTTTGTCTAGGGAGATTAAGGTGGCGCTGGCAAAGGGAAGTGCCATGGCAAAAACCGCTATGTGCAGTGGTGAGGGAGGTATTCTACCGGAGGAAAAGGAGGCTTCTTACCGGTATATCTTTGAATACATTCCGAATAAATACAGCGTGACAGATGAAAACCTGAGAAATTCCGACGCCATAGAAATTAAAATCGGTCAGGGAACAAAGCCGGGGATGGGCGGCCATCTGCCGGGTGAAAAGGTGACAGAGGAAATTGCCGGAATCCGTGGAAAGAAAAAGGGGGAGGAGATACAGAGTCCGAGTAAGTTCCCGGAGCTGCAGACGAAAGAAGATTTGAAGGAGATGGTATCCATGCTGCGGAGCCGTTCTGACGGACGGCCAGTGGGAATTAAGATTGCGGCAGGAAGGATTGAGAGGGATTTGGAATACTGTGTGTATGCGGAGCCGGATTTTATTACGATAGATGGTCGTGGTGGAGCCACCGGTTCCAGTCCGTACTTTTTGAGGGAAGCCACTTCTGTACCGACCATTTATGCTCTGTATCGGGCCAGAAAATATCTGGATTCCATTCACTCAGATATTTCACTGGTAATTACGGGAGGTCTGCGGGTGTCCGCTGATTTTGCCAAGGCCATTGCCATGGGAGCCGATGCGGTAGCCATTGCTTCCTCTGCCCTGATTGCGGCAGCCTGTCAGCAGTACCGTATCTGTGGAAGCGGCAACTGTCCTGTGGGGATTGCTACCCAGAATCCGGAGCTGCGTAAGCGTATGCAGGTGGATGCTTCTGCCCAGAGAGTGGCGAATTTCCTTAATGTGACCTTCCGGGAATTAGAGACCTTTGCCCGCATAACCGGACATAAAAACCTCAGTGATTTGTCAGTATCGGATTTGGTTACCATTAATCGGGAAATTTCCGAGTACACCAATATCCCCCATGCGTGATTTGGAGGAGACGGCGGCAAAGAAATATTGTATAACGCAAAGTCCTTCCGGGTTAGTAAATCCGGAAGGGCTTTTAAATCCTGCAATGAATATTTATACCCCCACCAACAGCCTCAGCCGGAACAATGCCCCGTCGGCGTTGTACTCGATGACACCGTCATGTTTCTCCACAAAAGCAGAAATACTTTTGGTTCCCAGACCATGTCCGATTTTATCAGCCACAGGGATTCCATTTTCATCAAATGCCACTTTGCCCTCGTAGGAATTGGCAATTTCTAAAGCAAACTGCGGGGTAGAAACCACTTTTATTTTGATGAGACGCTCTCTGCCTTCCGGGACGCTATCGCAGGCATGGATGGCATTTTCAATGGTGTTTGCCAGTACGATGGCCAGCTCCGATGCCTCCACAGGCAGTTGTTGAGACAGTCGGCAGTTCGTTTCCACTGTGATACCATCTAGTTCCGCCTTTTGGATATAATATGCAAGAATGGCATTGATGGTTGGGTTGTCGCAATAGTGGGGAACTTGAATGCTATTATTGTAATCATCATAGCTGCCAAGGACCTGCAGGGCCTCTTCTGTATTGCCGGATTCTAAAAGAGTCTTTAATTCTGCGATATAGTGTCTCAAATCGTGCCGTGAAATACTTAACTGTTCTTCGCTCTTTTTCAGCATATCGGCCTGACGTTCCATCGCCTGAATCTGGCTTTTGAGCAACTCTTGCTCTTCGCGCATTTCAGAATCACTAATAATCTTTGTAAACAGGAAAAAAATCACGCCATAGGAAACCACCACGGTCATAAGTGCCAGAAAACAGGTAAACACTGTTTTGGTATAGTCTGTAGACCCGGGATCAAGGGGGGTGATGTTTATATAGTTCAGAATAAAAAACGAACCCGGCACCAGACACAGCCATCCCCACCCTCTTTTCATTATGGCATACATTTTCAGATAGGAAGGACGCAGATACCGATACAAAAACAGGATGAACGGAACAGTGATTACGATTCTGATCAAAATCTCTACCCAGATTGATATTCCCTTTACCTGCAGCAGATAATTCCCCGGCAGGACGATGATGGAAACGATGGTAATAACAGTGGTCATATTGAATACCACGAAAAACCCTTTTCTTTTTGAAAGGTAGAAAAGAGCAGCTAATGTAGGGACATTTGCCATGACGGGGTAGAGAGCTGAAAACACCTCTATTCCAAAGAAAATGGCGGTCAGCATGTTAAGGGCGAACTCCCCTATGTTGATGAAGGCGAAAATCAGCAGGGTCTTTTTCTGCCTATACTTTCGATCAAGCAGAGTGAAACCCATAACGTTGGTCGTCAGTGTTAAAAGAAAACAGCGTACAGCTATGGCAGCATTCATATCTCGTTCCCCCTTTCCAGCAGATAATTCATAAACGTTTTTCTGGCTGTTGTACTATATAGACGGGAAATAACCAGCCTGTCCTCATTGGACAACTGGACCTCCTTTGAATTGATATTCCGTATATGCTGCATATTGACAATGACAGATGTATTGATTTTTACAAACCGGCTGTCAGTGAGAGATGCAGTCAGCTCCTGGAAGGATTTTCTATAATAAATACTTTCTATCGTCCTTCCCTCTGTGGTATGGGCTATCAGGCGGTGCTGATAGTATTCCAGATATATCAGATGCGAGTAGGGAATGCTTTCGATGCCGTCATGGGGTGTCTGCAGTACAAGCCGCTTCTGATCCTCTGCATCCAGCTTTGCCAGTACCTTATCCAGTGTGGCAAATAAATCCTTCTCACCAAATGGTTTCAGCAGATATCCCCCTGCGTCTACCTGATAGGACTGCAGTGCATAATCGGGGGAGGAAGTCAGATAGATAATGACTGCGGTGCTGTCGTTTTGGCGGATGGCAGTACCTACCCTGATGCCATTTATCTCCGGCATCAGGATATCCAGCAGATATATGTCAAAATGCTTTTGACCACAGATGGATTCCAACAGTTCATAGCCGGATGTAAATTTATGTAAAGAAATATTTAGTTCGGGGTGCAGGCTGTGGTATGTCTGGACCATGGAATATGTATGTTCCAGTTCGTTAATTTGGTCGTCGCAGATGGCAATCTGAATCACTGTTTATCCTCCGTTTCATAAAAAATAGTGTCGATTAGGTGATGTGGGGTGCAGATTAAGTGATTACCCTCCTGTCAGACAGGATTCATGGTAATCTGAAAAAAGATTTTTATTTGCTACATTTTATAAAAATTTTTATTAATTTTATTATATAAAATATAGGAATAAAGTCAAAGTGTAAATTTTACAAAAAAACATACCAAATTTGCAATGGAGGCGGAGTGAAAAGATGATGAAAAAAATGGCAAAGAGGGGACTGGCTGTGTTGCTTTCCGCAGCACTTGTGGCTGGTATACTGCCACAGATGAGTTGCCCGAAGGAAGCAAAAGCGGCAGAGAAGGAGTGGCCGGGAAATCCTTATAAAGAAGATCCGGATGATTGGTATACGACACTTGACTGTGTGTACTTCGGCAACTATTGGTATCATGATACTAACGGTGATGGTGAAGTGGATCAGTCAGATGCGAAGGAGCCCATCAAATGGCGGGTACTCTCCGTAGATGAATCAGGTGACGCCTTTCTGCTGGCAGACAGAATTGTGAATTTCCAGGCCTACAATAAGACGAATAAGGCAGATGTGATATGGGAGAACTGCACCCTGCGGAGCTGGTTAAATGGATATGGCATTGAAAAAAATGGCGAACAAGATTACAGCGGTACCGGCAATAGTTTTTTCGATAATGCCTTTAGCGAAGAGGAAAAGAATGCCATTCTAGAGACCGAAGTTGAAAATGAGGATAATCTAACAGAAGAAGGCCCGTTGGACAAAGTATACCTTCCTTCGATTAGTGAAGTGACGAACCCGGCCTATGGATTTTCTAGTTTAAAAGTTGATTTCGGTGATGAGTCAAGATTAGCATATATGACAGATTATGCGCATTTTGAGGGGCTCGAGTACTGCTGGTATCTGCGGTCAATGGCTAGCCAAGGCGGTCATTCAACTCCAGCAGCAACACACATCGATAATCGGGGATATGTACAAGATCAGCATTTGGGTTACTCAGTGGCTAGTGCCATGGGCGTGCGTCCTGTTTTGCATTTAGATCTAAATAATGAGAATGTGTGGGTACCTGCGTGTCCGGTACAAGGACTGAATCGTGTGTTGCATAGGAGTTTTGGTCCATGGCACAGTCATCCGTCGTGGGCGGATTATCATGAACATATATGTGCCGACGAAACTTGCGTCAGATTAGAAGGTCCCTCTCGTTCAAGTGATTGGGAACCCTGCTCCGGTGGTACGGCAGGCTATAAAAAGAAGGCTGTATGTACCGTCTGCGGTGGTGAGTACGGAGTTCTCCTTACCGATGACACACCACCGACAGGAAAAATCAGCATCGACACAGATCAATGGAGCGATTTCTTAGAAAATTTTACTTTTGATCAGTATTTTAAAGAAAGCAAAGATGTGACAATCACCGCAGAAGATGGGGAGTCCGGGGTGGCTTCGATCTCATACTATCTGACAGACTCAGAACTGACCGAGGATGACGTGAAAGACATTTCGGGTTGGATAAAAGGCTCGGAATGGCTGGAGGTAGACGACTGGGCAGAGACCGACACAGTGACATTTACCATAAGTCCGGACACAGCGTGTATCGTTTATGCAAAGATCGTCGATGGACAGGGAAACACCACCTATCTGTCCTCAGACGGCATGGTCTTTGATGAAACTGCCCCGAAAATCGAAGGAGTGGCTGATAAAGGAACATACTGTGCAACCCAGGATGTGACCGTGACGGTTACGGATAAATATCTGTCTTCGGTGACCTTGGATGGACAAAATATCATCCTGTCAGAGGATGGCAAATCATGTACTTTACCATTAAGCGGGACAGAGCATCCACAAACCATCAAGGCGACAGATAAAGCGGGAAACAGTACCACAGTCACAGTTACGGTCAATGAAGCCCACAGCTATGGCGAATGGTATGGAGAACCGAATCAAAACCGGAGCAGGGAATGTGAAATCTGCCATGAAGTGCATGTGGAGACGGATGAGGAACGTGTGGCAGCGGCAGCGGAAATTGTGAAGAAGGTGCTGAAGGATTTGACAGCCACCAATGACACCACAGAGAAGGAAATTCAAGGGGCAATAGATACGGCCCTGCAGGAAGGTGGTTTTTTAGATGTGAAAGCCACCGTAGATGATTTTGATAAAACGGATGCCACGGCAGGGGAATCGGGACAGATTACGGGAAACGTGACATTAGATAAGGAAGGAACAACAGGCACTGTAAATATTGACAAGCGCATTAGCGCCCTTCATGACCATATACCGGGAAATGTCTGGGAGGCAGATGAAGAGGAGCACTGGCATGTTTGCACTTTCTGTGACGAAAAATTAGATCTTGCTTCCCATACTGCCAGTAAATGGTTGATAGACCGGGAGGCAACAGCGGCAGCAGAAGGAAGCCGCCATAAGGAATGTCTCGTATGTGAAAAGGTATTGGAGACAGAGGTCATTCCGGCAAAAACGAACTGGGGAAATCTAGAGAAAGAAGCCCAGTCCGGGGAGGGCGCCCCGGAAGCACAGCTTCCGATGACAGAGGAAGAAATGGCCGAGGCTGTATTTGATGAAAACGACCAGCGGGAATTAGAAAGAGGAAAAGACATCAAACTTCTGATTACGGTAAAAAATGCCGGGAACACCGTTAGTCCGGCAGACATGGAGAAAATAGAAGAAGGTGCTTCCTATTACACCGTGGGACAGTATCTGGATGTCAATCTGCTCAAAATGGTGGACACAGACAAGGTTGAAGAGGGAATCCCTATTACAAAGACCAACAAGCCCATCGAAGTTGTCATTATCATACCGGACAGCCTGAAAGGGAAGGAGTACCGGGAGTATGCCGTTGTCCGTCTGCATGATGGGGAGATAACTCTCTTAGAGGACTTAGATAATAACCCGGACACCGTTACTATCAAGACGAATCGATTTTCCACCTATGCCATGGTCTATAGGGAAATCACGGACGAGGAACGTGTGGAAGAGGCTAAAAAGATAGTAGAAAAGGTGCTGGAAAATCTGACTGTGACCAACGATACCACGCAAGAAAGCATCCAGCAGGCCATTGATGCCGCTTTGAAAGAGGCAGGACTCAGTGATGTGACGGTGACGGTAGGAGACTTGACGAAAAAGGATGCCACCTCAGAGGCAGTGGGCAGCATTATTGGAACAGTGACCATCACAAGGGGAGAGGCAAGCGACAGTGTAGCGATAAACAAAACCATCGCAAAACTGCCAAAGACCACTGTATCGCCAATACAGAAAAACAAGGTTGGTCTGATTGGGGAACTGAAAGTAACCCAGAAGGGGAAAAAGATTCAAATCAAATGGAGAAAAGTAAAGGAAGCCGATGGATATATGGTATATGTCCGCTACTGTGGAAAGAAGTTTTCCAAAAAGCCGACCAGGACGATAAAATCCGCCTCTACCACCAGGATAAAGATGTCGAAGCTAGATGGCAAAAAGCTGAACTTAAAGAAAAACTTCAAAGTCTATGTGACCGCTTACAAAATCGTAAATGGCAAAAAAGTAGTAATTAAAAAGAGTATGAAAGGTCACATCGTAGGAAAGAACAACCGGAAATACACCAATGTAAAGAAGGTCAAGGTTTCCAAGAGCAAGTACACTCTGAACGCAGGAAAAACTGCTAAGATAAAAGCAAAGACAGTCCTTGTGGATAAAAAGAAGAAACCGCTTTCCAAAGCCCACGGGAAAAAGTTCCGCTATAAATCCACGGATACCGACGTGGCAAAGGTATCGAAGAAGGGAAAGATAATCGCCAAGGGCAAGGGAACCTGTATCGTTTATGTGTTTGCACAGAATGGATGTGCGAAGAAGATGAAGGTGACGGTGAAGTAGAACGCTTCTAAGATTTTGTTTCTACAGACTCCTATATATCAGAAATGGTATGTAAGAGTTTTATACTTCCCCCATGTGACTGGAAGAATCCATAAACCTTGCAAAATTGCTGATTTCATGGTATGATAACATGACTAAAGTAAGTTAGGAGGAAAAAGAATGAAAAAGTTATTAGCAACAGCGCTTGTTGTTGTCATGGCAGCAGCTACCTTGTGTGGCTGTGGTAGTTCCGAAACGACAACAACCAGTACAGAGGGTACGACAGAGGAAACAAAAACAGGAGTAGTAAAGGTAATTGATGTAGATTTGACAACGGAGGAGTATGCGTTCGGTGTAGATAAGAATCAGCCGGAACTTCTGCAGGCATCCAATGAGTTCATCAAGGAAATTAAGGAGAATGGAAAGCTGGAGGAAATCTGTAACAAATACTTTGCCGACGGTGAGCCGACAGCCGTAAAGTCTGCGGAACTGGATTCTTCTAAGGATCAGCTGGTAGTAGCGACAAATGCAGCATTTGAGCCATTTGAATATACCAAAGGCGATAGCTACTATGGAATTGATATGGAGGTTGCCGCTTTGCTTGCCGAGAAGCTTGGAAAGGAACTGGTAATCCAGAACATGAAGTTTGATGCGGTATGCCTTTCCGTAGGTCAGCATAAATGTGACATTGCTATGTCCGGTCTGACAGTAAAAGAAGACCGTAAACAATACGTTGATTTTGCAGACAGTTACTACCAGGCCTCACAGCGTCTGATTGTGAAGAGTGACGACACTGAATTTGATGCCTGCAAGGATGCAGCGAGTGTTGAGGCAATTCTTAAGACAAAGGACAAAAGTGTAAACATCGGTGTTCAGAATGGTACAACCGGTCAGTTCTACTGTGAAGGTGACAAGGACTGGGGATTTGACGGCTATAATGTGACAACAAAGGGATATGAAAATGGTTCACTGGCGGTACAGGATTTGATTAATGGAAACTTAAATTATGTAATTATCGACTCTGAACCGGCAAACTGTATTACAAGAGCAATTAATAAAGTTCAGTAGAAAGAAAGCAAACAGGTTCGCAGTGCTGCGAACCTGTTTTGTATGAGGATTGATATGGGCAACTTTGAAGTAAAATGGAATCAATTTGTGGAAGTATTAATTGAGCAGAATGGGTATGAAAAGATAATAGAGGGCTTACGTAACACCGTTTTAATTGCGGTAACGGGCCTGCTGATTGGTATACTCATTGGTATTATTATTGCTACTGTGCGTGTTATTCCCAAGTATAATTGGCTACCTCGTGCGTTAAATGGTATCTGTTCGGTGTATGTGGGATTTTTCCGTGGTACACCGGTTGTTGTACAGCTTCTGCTATTTTACTATGTACTGTTTCCGCTTCTGGGACAAAAGATAACAGGAGTCCAGGTTTCGATTTTAGTTTTTGGACTCAATAGTGGTGCTTACATATCTGAAATGGTACGAGGTGGTATTTTGTCAGTTGACAGCGGGCAGATGGAAGCAGGACGGGCGGTAGGTCTCAGTTTTGCCACAACCATGAGAAAAATTGTCATTCCACAGGCGATTAAAAACATTTTACCTACGTTAGGTAATGAATTCATCGCCCTAATAAAGGAAACATCGGTGGTTAGTTTTGTCGGTGCCGCAGATCTGTATGTAGCCTTTAACTATATAGGAAGTAACAGTTATGAATTCATGGTTCCGTATCTGGTAATGGCACTGATTTATATTGTGATTGTCATGTTAATCAGTTTGGGAATTAAACTTATGGAAAGGAGCCTGAGAAAAAGTGATAGACGTAATTAATTTACAAAAAAGCTTTGGGGATAATAAAGTTCTTGACGGTATCGATGTAACGATAGAAAAGGGCGATATTGTTGTGGTGATTGGTCCATCCGGCTCCGGAAAAAGTACCTTTTTGCGGTGTTTGAATTGTATGGAGGACCCCACCGGCGGTCAGATTATTTTTAATGGTACGGATATTGCCGACATGAAGGTAGATATCAATGTGCACCGTCGTCATATGGGAATGGTGTTCCAGCATTTCAATCTCTATAACAATAAGACAGTACTGGAAAATATTATGCTGGCACCGGTGTTCGTTCAGTGTCAGGATATGCGTAAGGCAAAACGAAGCAACTGCTTTTTGCGCATAACCAATTTGTTCCGCGGTAAAGATAAGAAGAAGCCCCTTGTGGAAATAACCAAGACCAAAAAAGAAATTACGGCGGAAGCCAAGGAACAGGCGATGCAGCTTCTGGCCCGTATCGGCTTGGAGGATAAGGCAGATGTGTATCCATCGACCTTGTCCGGTGGTCAGAAACAGCGTGTGGCGATTGTACGTTCGCTGGCGATGAATCCGGATGTCATTTTGTTTGATGAGCCGACAAGTGCCCTCGACCCGGAGATGGTCGGTGAGGTGCTGGATCTGATGAAAGCTTTGGCCGACGAGGGTATGACAATGGTAATTGTCACACATGAGATGGGCTTTGCCAAGGAAGTGGCAAATAAAGTAATTTTTATTGACGAAGGCAAAATATTGGAGGAGGAGCCGCCGGAGGAATTCTTCGGTAATCCGAAAAATCCAAGATTACAGGACTTTTTGTCAAAGGTGCTGGTATAGAAAGAGGGTATCCCTCCGGTTATGAAATAGCCTAGGGATACCCTTTTAAAAGTTTGTTGCTCTATATGGTTGTTATAGTTATTCTGTCGTTGCAACATTTAATACCCTGTCAAATGCCGGTTTTGGCATTCCATATAGCCCGCCATGTTGCTGTTATAGTAGCTACATTAGTGTAGGCGATATTTAAGCTTGGGATCTCAATGGACATCATTAACACTTAAGTTCTCCAAGGTCATAGCCACCGGTGTGGAGTTGAAATCTTCCTTTACCGGATTATCAAACCACAGTTTAAAGGAGATTATGTCACAATTTTCCGTAGCAGTGATAATAGCACTAAAGGTTGTACCATCAGGGATGCCATTAGGTGCCCAAATTTTTGGTGCCTCGTCCCAGGACCAGTCGTTTACGTTGCTTTGTACGGCAAGTTGTTTGAAAGCTTTGGCTCCGGACACTTCAAAACTGATTTTAATCTGTTCTCTGGTAGCAATTTCAGAATTATTGACGTTGAAGTATTGTACATTCCATACACCCATATCCTCATCTTTCACTGCCTCCACCACACCGGAGTAGTTTCTTTCTTTGTTGATTACCATGAAGTTGGGCAGCGGAAGAGTATCGTTATTGGCTACCTTTATTACAATCAGGTTAGTCAGTGTTAAATCAATGCTATTTGGCAGTTTCGCAGAATTTATCGGAATGTCCATCCGGACTTTAAAGGAAATGCTATTTCCAGGCTCTTCTGATGTGAAGCCGCCAGTAACACTTTGTCCCTCCGCCAGTCCGTTTCCCGCCCACGCTTTGGGTGAGGTGCTCCAGTTCCAGTCATTCAGGTTACTCTGAATAGCTCCCTGCTTGAAATTGGAAGCTCCGCTCAGTGAGCAGGAGATAATATAGGTATCTCCTGCCGAATAAGCAGAGTCATTTACATTGAATAGCTTTGTCTCGTAAATCCCATTGTTGTAAGTAGCTGTCACAGTCCCATCGTATGAAGTTCCCAATTTCAGTTGCATATCCTCTGGCAACTCTCTTGCTATGTCATATTTATTGCCAATTTTCATGATGTAGAGGTCTGTCAGTGTGATGCTAACTTCTTCTCTTGGTACCCCTATAGCATTGTCAAACCGCATTTTGAAAGACAGCTTGTCTCCATTCTGGGTTGCCGTAACTTTACCGGCTACAATTGCAGTGTCAGCAAAACCATCATTGGACCATTTCTTTGGGGAAGTATTCCAGTTCCAGTTGTTGGCGGAACTTTGGATGGCTATCTGCTTAAAATGCCATGCCCCAGAGATTTCGCAGGATATGTAAAATTCATCTCCTTCTTTGAAGGAAGAATCTGCCACATTAAAATATTCGATATTCCATACAGTTTCCTCTTCATTAGCAGTAGCAATCGTTTCGCCTGAATATTTGATACCAAAATCCATATTCAGGTACGGGGATAAGTCAGCAGCAGCAGCTTTTTTTATCGGAGTGCATTCGGCTACTGTTAACAACAGCATGGCAAAGATGATACTCTTTGCTAAGTGCTTTTTCCTGAATAGTTTCATATTCTTCCCTCCTGTTTTTTCGCCCTGTATCTGTATAAAAGTTTTCTCATGTTGCATAATCAATAAAATTTGCTATTATATGCTATTTCTCTACATGAACAATACACTGTTTTCTGCTAATGCTTCCATCTTCATGAGTAATTTCCGCAATCAGTGTCGTATCACCGGGAGCAAGTGCTGTGATTTTTCCGGTTTCGTCCACAGTGGCAGGAATGGTGTCAAAGCGGGTGCAGTCAGTTTCATAGTCTTTATGAGTATATTGAGCCACATAACAGTTTGTGTAGTATTTTACGGTATCGCTCTCTAACGTATCCAGATTTAACTGGTAATCCGATCCTGCCTTTACAGAAACTGTTGGAGCATCACCACTGGAGATTGCCACGTTGTCAATCTTGTAGGAGACCGGGTGAGGGATTCCACTATGCTCAGAGGAGTAGCACTCTGGCAAGTCACCATCAAGCATCAGGCGCAGGCGAACTGCTTTTTCCACAGGTATTTTGACTGAGCATGAAATATTATAGTATTCCATGTTACCATCGGAATACCGGGAACAACGGAATGGAATTTCAATGTTCTCTTTTATGGTAATTGGGTTTTCGGCATCATCAACACTCACTAATTTTAATGGGAGTTTGTAGGACGACATATAGGAAGGATTAGTCTTCATTTGTTTTGATATATATAGGGTGTCCGCATCAATATCATGGAGACGGAACATAAAGGAAAGAGTATAGGTTTTTTCACTGGTATCTGTGTTGTTTATTTTAAATTGTACATAGTCTTCTTTACTGCCAAAGATACTGCCAAAGGCGTACGTGCATGATCCGCCTTCGTTAGTGAGAAGTCCATAACCTTTATCAAGTTTTGTCAATTTTCCGCTCATGAGTCCCGATGGGTCTGTGGCTTTCCAGGAAAGTACATCATCTTCCTCTACGGAATCAAGAGTTGTACCTGCTCCATCAAAATTTTCAAAATATTCCACATCCAGTTTATTAAAATCAAACTCCTCTGTCATGGTTTTTTTGACGGTAACAGTAATTTCTCCGTATTTACTGGAATCAAAATCAGAAGTAGCACGTACTGTAATCGATGTTCCATCACCTACATTGTCAGTAACGGAAAGAGTGTTGGTACTTCCTGTGGTGGAGGTAAGAGATGCCCCTTCTACCGGGCTTGGTATCGACCAGGTAACATCCTTTGACGGAGTTCCGGTAGCATCGATTTCAACAGAGAGCTGCAAAGGCATATCGGCGGAAACCGTTGTCACATTTCCGGCAGATTTAACTACTACGTTATTGATAGCACCGATGGAAGGACTTTTCGATGGGGTTGGCTGTGTCGGTCCATCTGACGGTACTGCGGAAGCTGTTGACGATGGAGTTTTAGTCGGTACCCCGGATGGAGTAGGAGTCTTTTTATTAGAGTTTTCAGAAACGGAAACAAGACAGGAAGCCTTAGCGCCCCGTCCATCTGCGGAAGTTACAATTATGTTAGCTGTACCGGTCTTTTTGGCAGTTACCACACCCTTGTTATTGACAGAGGCCACTGTTTTATCCGTCGAGTACCAGTTGAATCCTTTAACCGTTGGCTTTTTCGGAGAAGTAATGGTAGCTTTTAACTGCTCTGAAGTTTTGTTGCTGCCAAGTGTAAGGGCAAGGGATTTTTTGTTTAATGTAATCTTCTTAACTTTATTCAAAGATTTCACAACTGTTACATGGATGGTTGCTTTAATCTTTTTGTTCTTTTTTGCGCTGACTGTAATGGTGGTTTTTCCGGGCTTCTTAGCAACAATTTTTCCTTTTTTATTGACAGAAGCAATTTTTTTCTTGCTGCTCTTATAAGTCAGTTTGGTAGATTTTTTTGCCTTTTTAGGAAACACCGTTGCTTTAATTTTAAAGGATTGCCCTTTTTTTAGTGTTAATGTACCAGATACTTTTTTCGCTTTTGCCGTATACGGTGCTGTTAATTGAATTTGATTCGCTGTAGTTGTTGTTCCCGTCTTTGCCTGTCCGGGAACAGATGAAACAATAAGACCGGCAGCAGAAAGGATGGCAAGCCCTTTTTTTAGCTGTCGATTCAGGTTATTAGTTTCCATACGCTTTTCCTCCGTTTTTTATTTAAATTTAATGATGAGATACTCCCCTTTCGTGTGAAAGGGGAGTATCCCGATGTAGAGTTTGTTATTATATAATGTCTGTTATTATTATTCTGTTGCAGCATCCTCAGTGATGTCACTCACGCTTAAGTTGTCTAAGGTCATAGCTACAGGTGTGGTATCGAAGTCTTCATCTACAGGATTATCAAACCACAGCTTGAAAGTTAGTTGATCGCAGTCCTCTGTAGCAGTGATAATGCCACTAAAGGCAGTACCGTCCTCAATACCTTCTGTTCTCCAGAGTTTTGGTGACTCATCCCAGGCCCAGCCGTTTACGTTACTCTGTACAGCCAGCTGCTTAAAAGCATCAGCCCCGGAAACAGTGAAGGTGATTTTGAACTGCTGTCCAGCGGTAATAGGGGAATTATTGACATTGAAATACTGTACGTTCCATGAGCCCATCTCCTCATCTTTAACTGCATCTACCATACCGGCGTAGTTTCTTCCCATGTCAATCATCATGCTTCCTGGAAGGGGAAGAATAGTGCTGTTGCTTACCTTTACAACAATCAGGTCCTTCAGTGCCAGTTCAATTGATTCTGGCAGTTCAGCCTCTTCATCTAATGGACTGTCTACACGGATTTTAAAGGAAATACCGTCTCCGGATTCCGCTGCTGTGAAGTCGCCGATGACGGTCTGTCCTTCTGCTAATCCGTTTCCTGACCATACTTTTGGAGAAGTAGCCCAATCCCAATTATTCAGGTTGCTCTGGATAACAGCCTGTCTGAAATCAATAGCCTTGTCCAGTGTGTAGGAAATGATATATGTATCGCCTGCTGAATAGGAAGAGTCATTGACATTGAAGTACTGTGCCTCATAAGCACCTTCATTGAGATTAGCTGTCACGGTTCCATCGTATGGAGTTTCCAGGTCTACCTGCAAATCCTCCGGCAGTTCACTTGCCTCTTCATATATATTGCCGATTTTCATGATGTAGAGGTCTGTCAGTGTGATGTCAATTTCGTCTCTTTGTGCTTTTGTCTCATTATCAAACTGCATTTTAAAAGCCAGATTGTCTCCATCCGTGGTTGCCGTGATTTTACCAGCTACAACGGTAGTTCCTTCAAATCCGCCTTCGGACCATTTCTTTGGAGCGGCATTCCAGTCCCAGTTGTTGGCGGAACTCTGAATGGCTATCTGTTTGAAATCGAGTGTATTGTTTTTAGTACTGGAGATTCCACAGGATATGTAAAATTCATCTCCTTCCTTAAAAGAAGAATCTACTACGTTGAAATATTCGACGCTCCATGCGGTTTCGTCTTCATTAACAGTAGCAATAGTTTCACCTGAATATTTGATACCATACTCCACATTCAGGTACTGAGATAAGTCAGCCGCAGCTGCTTTTTTTGCCGGCGTGAATCCGACTGCTGTTGACAACATCATGGCAAAGACAACAATCTTTGCTAAATGTCTTCTTACGGGTGTTTTCATAATTTACCCTCCTTTACATTATTGTTTTAAAGTTTTTAAAAATTTTGAAACATCTCAAAACGAAATATCTCAAAACCGGTTTACAGTTACCTTTTTTCTCCTCCTTTCTTCTCTTTTTGCCACCCTTTACTTATATAGACGAAAAAAAGTCATAATTCGCTACAATTTTATAAAATGTTTATTTTTCTTTAATTTTTATTTTGAATTATAAGAATAAAAAAGAAGCTGCCGTTTACAGCCGGCAGCTTCTAAAACTATTATGACACGTTATTCCTCTACATGAACAAGACACTGTTTTCTACTAACACTCCCACCTTCATGGGTGATTTCCGCAATCAGCGTCGTATCACCGGGAGCAAGTGCCGTGATTTTCCCGGTTTCG
>JAFLTC010000034.1 GCA_022510615.1 Lachnospiraceae bacterium
GTCTTTCTCTGAATTTTCCGGATTTCTTCTCTTGTCTGCAGACGCAGACGGGCATCCAGGTTGGAAAGCGGCTCATCCATAAGGAATACTTTAGGGTCACGGACAATCGCACGTCCCATAGCAACACGCTGTCTCTGTCCACCGGATAAAGCTTTCGGTTTACGGTCTAACAGATGTTCGATATCAAGAATCTTAGCTGCTTCATGTACTAAACGGTCAATCTGATCTTTCGGTACCTTTCTCAGCTTCAGGCCGAAAGCCATATTGTCATATACAGACATATGTGGATACAACGCATAGTTCTGGAATACCATGGCGATATCTCTATCCTTTGGCTCCACATCATTTACGAGCTTGTCACCAATCCAGAGCTCACCGCTGGAGATTTCTTCCAGTCCGGCAATCATACGGAGAGTCGTAGACTTACCGCATCCGGATGGGCCGACAAATATGATAAATTCTTTGTCTTCAATTTCTAGGTTAAAGTCCTTAACAGCATGAAAACCGTTTGGATATACTTTGTTGATGTTTTTTAATGATAAACTTGCCATTTACTATTTCCTCCTGACCATATAATTTTTTGTCATAAACATCTAAAAGATACTATACACTAATTTTCAAAAAAACACTATATTAATTTTCCATAAATAATTAAAAATCTTTTGTATAATTTGCATAATTGACTATTCTTTTCTGTTCCGGATTTACTAAAGGCGGTAGGTAAACCCCTCTCCCATAACCTCTCTGGCATCCGAAATAATGATAAAAGCTCTTTTATCGGCCTTTTTCACAATACGAATGACGGCGACTGCCTGTTTTCTCGACACAGCACACATAAGCACATTTTTTACTCTCTTAGAATACATCCCCCGGCCGGACAGGGCGGTTACTCCCCGGTCCAACTCTTCCATGACCTTCCCCGCGATTGTCTCCGGCTGCTCCGAAATAATGTACAAAAGCTTTGCAAACTTCAGACCCTCCAGGATTCGGTCCATAAGCTTTGTCGTAATAAAAACGGCTACAATGGCATACAGTCCGGTCCGGATTCCAAATACAAGCATACCGGCTACCACAATAATTCCGTCTATGACAGATAACAGGGTGCCCGCTGTCAGCCACGGAAACACCGGCTGCAGTAAGGTGCTTAACAAATCTGACCCCCCCGTAGAGGAGCCTTTTCCAAAGACCAGACTCAGACCTGCCCCATTGAGAGCGCCGCCTAACAGGGCTGCCATAAGATAATCCTCATAGGCTGTGGGCAGCGTCGGTATCACTGCCAGGGCAACGGAGAAACAAACGGCGGCATACAGCGTTTTTTTCACAAATGCCATGCCGAATTTTTTTCCGGCCAGAAAAAACAGCGGAATATTCAGTACTGTTGTCGTAATCCAGATGGGGATTTGGAAAAAGCGGTATAAAATAATGCCAATACCGGCAAAACCACCGGTCACCATGGACATTGGCTCATAGATCAGATTTACCCCTATTGCCATAAGAAAAGTTCCTATGGTAATAACACCATAGGAACTGATTTTTTCTTTCCCGGACATATTACCTCCATCTTGAAGCATCACACTATCTCTGTAAGTTCTTTTTGGTAATATAGTCGTCCATTTTACGGTTAAATATTCGCTTTCGGAAAAAATGGGAGTATGGAATTTTCGCCGCCCGGCGATATATTCCCGCCAGACCGATTTTTTTTATCCAGAGAGGAACATGTACATTATCTCTCATAATAAGGGGCATCACACTCCCCATAACAAAACAGAGCTTGGCATTCAGTTTGCCCTTGTTGTTTTCCAGCCACTCCTCCTGCTCCGTGCTATCCATGGATAAGAAAATAATATCCGGCAGTTTTGTATTAATGTCATTAATCAGCGCCTCTTCGGACACATCACTGTCTGCCGTATAGAGTCCCAGCACGTTTTCTTTGGAAAACGGCTTTGTCACATATCGGTATAGCGCCTTCGCCTCTTTTTTATTCCGCAGGACAAAATAATAGGTCTGGTTCTCCAGATTCAGCGGACAGATGGCCTCCAAAAGCGCATGATAATCCACCACCATTCCCCCGGACTCCAGCATCTCCACATGATGTGCCGACAAAACCGTCTTTTCTCCGGGCAAAACCAAATCTGCCTGCTCCAGTACCTGACGTACCAGTTCATTTTCATCATAGGCGTCCAAATAATCTAGCGAAATCATATGAATCACGTTCAGGTTATCTTCCGACAGATATGCTGACAATTCCTCCTGAAGGGTTTCCGGTGTCAGTAAATCCAACTCCATATCCATGATACATATTCTGGTTCCCATAAATGAGTGCCTCCTTATACTAAGCATAATGGCGTCATTATGCCAGCACGATGACGCCATCGTACTACGACAAATCGTCCTGTGTCCCCAGAATAATCTCGATATCTGCTCCATTGGTGAGATTATCTGCCTTTTCGATGCTTGCATTCTTAAAATATTTCAATAAGTCTCTACCCCATTTTTTCTTTTTCACATATACCTTTGTCTTTTTTTGTATTTCACCGGCAAAAGTCCCCACACCGGCCACCTGGAAACCGGCAGTTGTCAGCTTTTCCTGCCATGCCGCCGCAAGCCCGTTAATATTACTCGCATTGGTAATCCATATCTTTCTATTAACAGAGCTTTCGTTTTTTTCCGTAGATTTATTCAGAGATCCGTCCACAACCGCCTGTGATATTGTATAGGCTTCCGATTCCCAGATACGATTAATCAGCTTTCTGTTTTTTCGCCTGTTCAGTATAAACACATCTCCGGATTTTGTCCCATAAGCACCATGATACCGGATATATTCTGTTTTTACCTGGCTCAGCGCTTCTGAATAATTCTTTTTCTGGGACAGGGTAATATCGGAAATCAGCGAATCCCATTTATCTTCGATAAAATTACTCATTTCCCTCTTCGAGGTGCACTTTGCGGTTTGGGCTAACAGCGCCTTGCTTGGCTGATACACCGGTTCGTTTTTTGATTTCTTTTCAAAATATTGATCAAACTGTTCGGAAGAAAGAGCGGTAAAATAGCCGATATCCGCTTTTAATTCCTCCTGAAGAATTTTTATACCATACTCATATGCCACATCTCCGGAAAAATAAGTATTAATCTCAGACATAGTGGCTAACTGTGGTATCTGCTGACTTACCTCCAGCAGTTCCTCATAAGTTTTTCCTGAAATGGAAATCTGCGTGTTGGCAGGAATTGTAATATAGTCAAGATTTTTCGTCGTCACATCAAACAATTCCAAAACCATGGCTTCTATTTCTTTTGTGTCCTTATTATAGCTGTATATCAGATTACTGGATTCATTTCCCGCATTTACATCAATGACATGAGTATACTGCGTGCTTCTTTCTATTCTCGACGTTTCATTATAATATAACATGGTCAAATAATAGCTCAATATACCGGCAACAATGAATATTACAATAACACCCATCGTTTTAAAAAAATACCGGACCGCAATACCGACCGCACTACCTTTACTCATAAATCGCCTCCACCGCTCCGTTCTCCTTTATTGAACAAACATACATTTTATTATATCAGACTCAGGATAAATATACAACTTTTTTCCAAAACATGCTATAATAGTTAAAAATATGCAGAAAAAACTCAAAATGTGAATGGAAAGCAGCGTGATAATATGAAAAAGAAAACAGCAATAATTACCGGGGCTTCCGGCGGTATCGGCAGCGCCGTTGCCAAAAAGCTGGCGGGAGAGGGCTATGCTTTATCTCTGTGGGGAAATCAGTCCCAGGACAAACTGTCCCGCCTTGAAAAAGAATGCGGTCAATATAAAAATCCGGTTCTGACACTGGCGGGAGATATTTGTGACAGTGAGATTGTGGAAAAACAGATTGAGAAGTCCCTTTCCTTTTTGGAACATGTGGATGTATTGATCCACTGTGCGGGTATTTCCCATCTGGGATTACTCAGTGATATGAGTGACAAGCAATGGCATCAGATTCTGGATACCAACCTTTCTTCTGCATTCTACTGCTGTCGTTCTATAATTCCCCATATGGTACACAAAAAAGAGGGGAAAATCATTTTCATATCCTCGGTCTGGGGAACGGAAGGTGCCTCCTGTGAAGCCGCCTACTCAGCGACAAAGGGAGGAATCAACTCTCTCACAAAGGCCCTTGCCAAGGAACTGGCTCCCAGCGGCATTGCCGTCAATGCCCTCGCCTGCGGTATGATTGATACCCCGATGAATTCTTCCTTTTCCAAAGGGGAAATTCAGGCAATCTGTGATGAGATTCCAGCCGGCAGAATGGGGACACCGGAGGAGGTGGCAGAAGCTGTTTCCCTGCTCACTGGCATGCCATCCTATCTGACCGGACAGATTATAAAAATGGACGGTGGGTGGCAATAGCGCCACTACCGTCCTACTATCGTTCCTCCCCCCAGAACATAATTTCCATCATATAAAACCGCCGCCTGTCCCGGTGTCACAGCACGGACCGGTTCATCAAACACAAGAGAAAACCGGTCTTCTTCTACCGTTTCTATCGTGGCCGGTGCCCCGGCATGTGAGTAGCGAATCTTCGCCATCACCTTCTGACCCGGCTCAAATTTATCCACCGCCATATAATTAATATGTTCCGCCACCAGCCGTCCGGTAAATACATCCTCACTTTTTCCCAGTACGACCTCATCCGTTTCCGGACGAATCTCCGTGACAAAAACAGGCTCACCAAAGGCAATACCAAGTCCCTTTCGCTGCCCTACCGTGTAATGACTGATGCCCCGATGTTTTCCCAGTATCGTTCCTTCACTGTCAACAAAATTTCCCGGAACTTCTTTTTTCCCTGTTTCCCTCTCAATAAATGCCGTATAATCACCGTCCGGCACAAAACAGATTTCCTGGCTGTCGGGCTTGTGGGCAACCTTTAGCCCTGCTTCTTCTGCTATTTTACGGATTTCCTTTTTATCAAATTCTCCTACCGGAAACAGCGTATGGCGAAGCTGCTCCTGGGTCAGATTGTACAAGGCATAGGTCTGATCCTTTCCATCGGATTCGGAATGGCAGACCGTGTACCGACCATTTTCCAACTGACATACCTTCGCATAGTGCCCGGTGGCAATATAGTCCGCCCCCAGAGCAAGACTTTTATTCAGAAGGGATTCCCATTTGACATAACGGTTACAGGCAATACATGGGTTTGGGGTTCTTCCCTGCCGATATTCTTTTACAAAATAATCAATGACATGTTTCTGAAATTCCTCCCGGAAATTCATCACATAATAGGGAATATCAAGCTGTGCCGCCACCCGTCTGGCATCTTCCACGGCGCTGAGACCACAACAGCCGCCCTCGGCTTCCAGTACTTCTTCGCTCTCCTTCTGCCAAATCTGCATGGTTACTCCGATTACCCGGTATCCCTGCTCCTTGAGCAAAAAAGCCGCCACCGAGGAATCCACTCCCCCTGACATTCCCACTACTACTGTTTTATTCTTCGTCATAAATATCCTGTTTTGGCTTTTCCAGACCCTCTATCCGGATACCATGTTTTTCTGCATAGTCCCAAAGTGCTGCATGAATGGCTTCCTCTGCCAGAAGGGAGCAGTGGACCTTCACCGGAGGAAGTCCGTCTAAGGCTTCCATAACAGCCTTATTCGTCACTTCCAGAGCCTCATAGATGGTCTTTCCCTTTACTAACTCCGTAGCCATACTGCTTGTCGCCACAGCCGCCCCGCAGCCAAAGGTTTTAAATTTACACTCCTTGATTACCTTCGTGTCCTCATCAATATCCAGATACATTCTCATAATATCGCCGCATTTGGCATTTCCCACCGTACCGACACCACTGGCATCCTCTATTTCTCCCATATTCCTTGGATTTGAAAAATGGTCCATTACCTTTTCGCTATACATGTTCTCATCCTTCCTTTACAAAATCTTCATAAAGCGGAGACATACTCCGTAATCTCTCCACTATCGTTTTCAAATTATCTACTACATAATCTGCTTCTTCCTTCGTGGTCTCCTCTGATAGTGTCAGTCGCAGGGAGCCGTGGGCTATCTCATGCTTCAGTCCGATTGCCAGCAGTACATGGGAAGGGTCCAGTGAACCCGAAGTACACGCTGAGCCGCTGGAAGCACAAATTCCTTTCTGGTCCAGCATAATCAGCAGAGACTCACCCTCGATAAACCGGAAACAGATATTGACGTTATTGGACAGACGTTTCTGTCTGTGCCCGTTTACTTTAATATAAGGAATTTCCTTCTCGATCCTCTCAATCAGGTAGTCCCGAATCCGAGTTTCTTTTTCCCTTCTCTCTTCCATTCCTTCTACAGCCAGTTCCACGGCTTTCCCCATGCCGACAATGCCCGGCACGTTGTGGGTTCCGGCACGGCGGGATCGCTCCTGGGAACCACCATGAAGAAACGTATCTATCTTCACTCCATTTCGTAAATAGAGGAATCCGATTCCCTTTGGTCCATGAAACTTATGGGCACTGGCACTGAACATATCAATATTCATTTTCTGTACATCAACCGGTTCATGTCCAAAAGCCTGCACGCCGTCGGTATGAAACAAAATATCATGCTTCTTTGCAATTTCTCCGATTTTTTCCACCGGCTCTATCGTCCCGATTTCATTATTGGCAAACATAATCGTAATGAGAACCGTATCCGGACGGATTGCCTTTTCTAACTCCTCCGGCGATATCAGACCGTCTTCATCCACATCAAGATATGTCACCTCATAACCATTCTTTTCCAGCCACTGGCATGTGTGCAGTACTGCATGGTGTTCAATCTTTGAGGTAATAATATGACGTCCTTTTTCCTTACATGCACCGGCAGCTCCCTTTATCGCCCAGTTATCCGATTCGCTGCCGCCTGCCGTAAAATAAATCTCCTCCGGTTTGGCATTCAGTGCCTCGGCAATTTTCTCCCTTGCTTCCTCCACTGCCTGTTTTGCCTTACCGGCAAAGGTATATATACTGGAAGGATTACTGTAATTTTCCAGAAAATAAGGCTTCATCGCCTCAAAAACTTCCGGTTTTACTGCTGTGGTAGCAGCATTATCCAAATATATTAATGAATTCATTTACTCGCCTCTTTTCATATTATTCCGATATGGTATACTAATTATATAGCATGGGAACGGGGAATGTCAAGAGAGGGTTCCACCCTCTTTTGCAACTTGCAATTGTCTCATAAAATGTAGAACAAAAGGAACCGTCAGCACACTGGACAGCACATCCGCCGCCGGCTGTGCCAGCTGGATTCCGGTCAGTTTGAACAGGGCGGAAAACAACAGCAGAAGCGGCAGAAAACAGACACCACTTCTCAGGCAGGATAAAAACAATGCCTGCCCGCTCTTTCCCACACTCTGGAACAGCATGTTGCCACAGACGGAAACAGGAATAAGAAACAGGGCAATACACTGGTAACGCAATGCCGGTGTGCCGATTCGAATTACTTCAGGATCATCCCGGAACAACTCAACGATGTGCCCGGAAAATAGTAATCCCATTATGGCAAAAATTCCAAGTATAGCAGTTCCGAGGCCAAGGGTAAAGAAGAATGCCTTTCTCACCCGGGAATATTTCCCCGCTCCGTAGTTAAAACCACAGACCGGCTGGAAGCCCTGCCCGATTCCCAGACCAACAGCAAATAAAAAGTTGCAAAACCGGGACACAATACTCATCGCCGCGATCGCCGCATCCCCATAAACCGCCGCCACTCCGTTTAAAACTGTAACGGACACACTGTTTAAGCCCTGTCTGGCAAAGCTTGGCACTCCCACGGATATAATATTCCAGATGACCTTTCCTTTCCAGCTAAACAGCCGGACTCTCAGTTCACTCTGGGTCTTTTTGCTAAGAAACATACTTAGTAATATCCCCGCACTGATGTACTGGGAAAAGGCCGTAGCAAATCCGGCTCCCCATATACCGGTTTTTAGCACCACCAAAAACAGGGCATCCCCAAGAATATTCAAAAGACTTCCGGACACCAGCCCGATCATGGCAAGAGTGGCTCTCCCTTCATACCGGAGAATATTATTCAGTACGCAGCTCGTTACCATCGCCGGTGCTGCCACAAGAATATAGCCGCCGTACACTGTCGAATATGGCAATATCGTTTCCGTACTCTTTAACAGCCGCATAAGGGGTTCTAAAAATGCTAATCCCAAAGCTAATATCAGAGTTCCGGTAATCAGGGCGAGAAAAAAACTGGTGGAGGCAAATACACTGGCCCTTTTCGTCTTTTTCGCTCCCAGCTGGCGGCTGATGTTACTGCCTGCCCCATGTCCCAGCATGAAGCCAAAGGCCTGTAAAATTGACATCAACGGGAATATAACACCTACCGCTGCACTGGCACTGGTTCCCAGCTGACTCACAAAATAAGTATCTGCCAGATTGTAAAGATTGGTTACCAGCATACTCAGGGTGGTTGGAATTCCCAACTGTAATACCAGCTTAGACACCGGCATCCTCGTCATTTTATCATATTGTGTTTCCCATTCCTGCTGCATAGTAACCTCCAATCCGAAGCGTTAGCATATTTTTTCATACTAATCGCCGTTCAGCTTTCTCTTCTTCTCCCGCCAGTCCGTACAGAATACATCCATTAAGCCCCAGAACCGTTTATTGTGTCCCGGCTCATGCAGATGTGTCAGCTCATGGATTACGACATATTCCAGGCATTCCGGAGGTTTTTCCGCCAGCTGGATATTCAGGCATATCCGCTTTTTTTGTATATTGCAGGTTCCCCATCTTGTTTTCATCCGGCGAAACCGCCATTCCAGCGCATGCTTTCCCACGATTTCCTCACAGGTCGGTATTAGCTCTGCCAACCTTTCCTCCAGCCGCTGCCGATACCAGCTATCCAGCTGCTTCTTTCGCTCTACCTTTGTAGAATGTGCTGTCACTCTCATATAAATGGCATTTTCACGGAGCTCCGTCAACGGCTTTTTCAGGGAACGCTCTGTTATGAGTTCATAGGGTATCCCCCACAGCAGATGCCGTTCACCGGAGAGATATTGTTTTTCCGGCTCCGGCGGCTTTTGGTTTTCAAGAATCTCGCTCCTCTTTTCGCAAATCCAGCTCCAGTGACCCTCCAGAAAAGCAGCAATGGCTTTCCGGGACGTGCGTAAAGGAACCGAGACCATTACTCTGGCATCCGGTTCCTTGATACGAATATATAAATTTTTAATTTTCTTCCGGGTCAGATAGACGGCGACACCTTTGTACTCCAAAATCTGTTCTGTCATTTTTTCACCATTCGCACAGGATTGTCTTTCTTTCCCTTATATTATAAAAGTTTTTCAAAAAAATGACAAGTCATACCGCTAATCATGCACAACTTATGTATCCTTTTCCATATAAATAACTTCTTCTGCATCTTCATCGACAATAAGAAAAGAGAAATTTATGCTATGTCTTCTCATCATTGCCTTATAATCATAATGGAACTTGGCATCATTGTGCCGGTCATAGAATAGATAATAACCTTTTTCGGGCAATTCAAAATCCAACCCCAATAAATATTTCTCAAGTTCCTCGTTCATTGGTAATTTTCCCCAATGTTCTTGAACAGAAATCTCTTTCACAATATCATTAAACTTATCAGAAGAATACTGAATCTCTACTAAAGTATCTCCTTCTCCAAAAAAACCACCGTGGGTATCAATAGATTTCACTATATTGCCACCATCCAAATCAAGATTACTTATCCTCTCTGCTTTAGACAAATAATCATTAGTGAAAAAATCTGTATCAAGGTACTTTTGCATAAACATTACAATCAATATAATATTTGCAAAAATTAAAATGGCACCAAGGAATACAAGTAATGTTATTTTTAATTTCTTCATATCTTTCATCCATTTCTCATATATATGTTACCATTGTAGTCTTTATCAGCATTTCCGTCAACTGATTCAGGGCGTTATAATGATATACAACGTTGTCATTCAGACGGTTTGCCCCCAGCGTCACATCCAGATCAAAATATTCTTTCTTTCCCTCTGCTCCTTTCCGGTTTACCACCGCCAGCTGATTTCCGTTTTTATCATTTTTATATAAAGTAACAGAATCTTTCTCCGTATCCGTGTTTAGCGTATCGGTGCGAATCAGCTCCTCATTTTTATTATACCGGTATGCCGTCTTTTCGTTTCCCTCTACCATTTCCGACCGGTTATTATGGGCATCATACATATACGTAATGGCATCTTCTCCCTTACGTTCTTCTTTTGTCAGTCTTCCAAGCTGGTCATAGGTATAGGTGACATTTCCTTTCGTTTTCTCCCCATCGATTCCTAACGTCTCACTGCTCTCCGACTGTTTCTTGCCGCCACGGGAGTAGGCAGCCTGATAGGAGGATACCGCTCCCTTTTCCGTTTTGTTCTCCATGTTGACCACTAAGTTAGCTGCATTGTATTCATAGGAAACCTCACCTACCCCGGTACTTTTACCGGAAAGATTGCCGTTTTTATCATAGGTATACTCTGCCACCACTTCCTCTTTTCCGTTATCGTCGCGTTGAGCAGCCAACCCCGAAATACCATCTCCTCGGTCAGGCCCACGAATAAAACCGTTATGACATCACAGAGGCCAAAGGTCTCCGCCATTTCAAGTCTGCCCTTTTGCAGAATGCAG
>JAFLTC010000035.1 GCA_022510615.1 Lachnospiraceae bacterium
TTCCCTGTTTTCGGAAATTTCAGTCCATATCCCGGCGATAAATTTATTTGTTTATTTTATAATGCGTCATATGCTGCATTTTTTCCTGTTTTGTCACCAGATATTTATAATCCTCCGGCTTTGGCTCCATCTCAATAGGAACCCGCTCCTCAATGCTTATCCCGTACCCGGAAAGCCCTGCTATTTTCGTAGGGTTGTTTGTCAAAAGCCGCAACTTTCGGATACCCAGATCATGCAGGATCTGTGCTCCGATACCATACTCCCTCAAATCCGGTGCAAATCCCAGCTTCACATTTGCCTCTACGGTATCGTAACCCTGTTCCTGCAACTCGTAGGCCTTCAGTTTATTTAAAAGACCGATACCCCGTCCCTCCTGCCTCATATAAAGAAGAATTCCTCTCCCCTCTTTGGCAATCATCTTCATGGCGTTTTCCAACTGCTCCCCACAGTCACAACGCTTTGAACCAAACACATCTCCTGTCAGACATTCCGAGTGTACCCGGCAAAGCACCGGCTTTCCGTCTGCCACATCTCCCATCGTCAATGCCACATGATGCTCTCCGTTTGTAATATTTTCATATCCGTGAATGGTAAAATCTCCATACTTGGTCGGAAGATTAGCCTCCGCCTCCCGTTTTACCAGACTTTCCTTTTCCAGACGTTTTTTTATGAGCTGCTCAATGGTAATGACATGAAGACCATGCTCTTTTGCAAAGGCAAAGAGCTCTTCCGAGCGCATCATGGTACCGTCTTCTCTCATAATCTCACAGCACAATCCGCACTCCTTTAATCCGGCAAGCCGCATTAAATCCACCGTTGCCTCTGTGTGTCCGGCACGTTTCAGCACGCCGCCCTCTCTTGCCTCCAGCGGAAACATGTGTCCCGGTCTGCGGAAATCCTCCGGTTTCACACCGTCCTCCACACATTTCATCGCCGTCAGGGAACGCTCCACCGCCGATATTCCCGTGGTCGTATCCACATGGTCAATGGATACGGTAAACGCGGTGGAATGATTGTCTGTATTCACCTCTACCATCTGTTTCAGTCCAAGCTTTGCCGTCAGTTCACTGCTCATAGGCATACAAATTAAGCCTTTGGCATAAGTCGCCATCATATTCACATTTTCTGTAGTGGCAAATTCCGCCGCACAGATTAAATCCCCTTCATTTTCCCTGTCCGGATCATCCGTTACCAGAATCACCTTTCCCTGTCTTAAGTCCTCCAGTGCCTGTTCTATTGTTGCTATTTCTGCCCTTTCTTCTGCCATTTTTCCTATCCTTTCCTGCTGTTTTTAAAAGCCGTTTTCTGCCAGAAATTCCATCGTAAGCTTACTTTCCGGCTTTGCTGCTTCCCTCGGCTGTAATAACTTTTCCACATATTTTCCGATGATATCCGTTTCCAGATTTACGATATCTCCTCTCTGCCGGTCTGCCAGAGAAGTATTTGCCTGGGTATGAGGGATAATAGAAACACTGAAATCCCTCTCACTTACCCTTGCCACCGTCAGGCTGATACCGTCTATCGTAATGGAGCCCTTTTCCACAATGTACCGGAGCAGAGCCGGCTCTGCCGATATGCGGTACCAGACCGCCGTTTCATCCCGGGAAATCTCCTGTATGGTCCCGGTTCCATCAATATGTCCGGCTACCATATGCCCGCCAAACCTTCCATCTGCCGGCATCGCCCGCTCCAGATTCACGCGGCTGCCAGACTTTAATGTCCCCAGAGAGCTGCGATCTATCGTTTCTGCCATCACATCTGCGGTGTAGCCGTTCCCCTGCATCGTTGTCACGGTCAGGCATACCCCATTTACCGCAATACTGTCACCAATCTTTGTTCCTTCCAGTACTTTATTGCACTTGATATGCAGCACGGCTGAGCGGCTGCCCTTTTCCACCGATTCAATTTGTCCGATTTCTTCTATAATTCCTGTAAACACCAGCAATTCCTCCTTACTGTCAAATTGACTGAGGCGCTACACGGCCACTGATACATACATCATTTCCGAACTCTACTATTTCCGTTTCCTCAATTTTCAATGCCTCATTCATCAAAGAAAATCCTGCTCCCTCCACCGGAGATTTCGCTTCCTTTCCGCCAATGAGCTTCGGTGCCACGTAACAGTAAACCCGACTCACCAGTCCGCTTTTTAACATCGTGCCGTGAAGGGTACCACCGCCCTCTATCAGCACACTGTCAATCTTTCTTCTCCCCAGCTCCTTCATTAATTCCGGCAAATCTACCGTGTTCTGCCCGGAGGTCTGAATCAGCTCAATCCCTGCCTCCTTCAGCTTCCTTTCCTTCTCCGAATCACCCACCACATACGCGACTATCGTAGGAATTTCTCCCGCCGTCTTTACAATCCGGCTGTCTGGTGGAATACGCAGTCCGGAATCACAAATAATGCGGACCGGGTCCACCCCCTCTTCCAGCCGGCAGTTTAACATCGGATCATCTGCTAATACCGTCCCAATTCCTACCATAATGGCGCTATACTTTTTCCTCAGCATATGAACATGACTGCGGGCCTCTTCCCCGGTAATCCACTTGGAATCCCCGGTAGCGGTGGCTATTTTTCCATCCAGTGTCATAGCATATTTCATCACCACATAAGGTAAGCCCGTCGTAATATAATGGAAAAACACTTCATTCAGTTCGTTGCACTCTTTTTCCAAAATGCCCGTTTCCACTGTAATGCCATGCTCCTTTAAAATGGCAGCACCCTTTCCCGCCACCTTGGGATTTGGATCCATGGAGCCGACAAAAACCCTGCCGATGCCTTTTTCTATAATAATATCCGTACAGGGCGGCGTGTTTCCATGATGACAGCAGGGCTCTAACGTCACATACAGGTCTGCCCCCGTCAAATCCCCGTCATATCTTGTCAGGGCATTTCTCTCGGCATGATATTCTCCGTACCGTTCATGAAAGCCCTCCGTCACAACCTTCCCATCTTTCACAACCACACAGCCCACCATAGGATTCGGCGAAGTGTGTCCCATCCCTTTTTTAGCCAGTTCCAGTGCTAACTGCATGTATTCCTGCTTTGTCATTGCCACCTCCATTTGCACACACTTTTTTGTGCATGATATACAAAAAACCCGGAGCACATAAAGATACTCCGGGCATGATATATCCGTAATACAATCTTCTTCCATCCAGACTATACTGTCGGCTTCGGAATTTCACCGAATCAGCAGATATACTGCTCGCGGGCTATACCGCCGGTGGGGACTTTCACCCCGCCCTGAAGACCTCTATTTGCCACCACTATAGCATAAATGGACCATTCCGTCAAGTTCCCTGCAACTCATCCAGCGTCAGGTCATAAGCCGGTAAAAATTCCTCCATGAAAATTTCTACTTCCGGCATATTCATTTCCGTCAACGTCTGCCGAATCGTTTCCTCTGCTTTTTTAAATTCCTGATTGCCGGTACGAAATTCCTCCATACACTTAATCAGGGCGGACAGCTTATCCGCCGCCTTGACAATCCGCCATGCTTCCTCTGCCTCTTCTCCAGGCAGAAACAATGGTTCATAATACTTTTTCATATAGTCCGGAAGCTTGTTTATCATCGTATGGCTTGCCACATTTTCCACCCGTTTATAGGCATCCTTGATGGCTTCATCATAATATTTAACCGGCGTAGGCATATCCCCGGTAATGATTTCATTGGCATCGTGATACAATCCCATCAGAGCAATCTGGTTGACATCCAGATGTCCCCCACACTTTTCATTGGAAATAATGGCTAAGCCATGAGCCAGCATTGCCACCTCCAGAGAGTGCTCACTGATATTCTCCTGTAAAGAATTTCTCATCAGCGCCCATCTCTCAATATATTTCATACGCGCCATCATGGCAAAAAATGAATACATTATTCTCCTCCTAAAATTTTCTTCATGTAGTATCCGGTATAGGACTTTTCGCATTTTGCCACCTTCTCCGGTGTTCCCTGGGTGACTACCGTGCCGCCCTTGTCGCCACCTTCCGGTCCCATGTCAATAATGTAATCTGATGCTTTAATAACATCCAGATTATGTTCAATGACAACAACGGAGTTTCCCCCTTCCGTCAGCCGGTGCAAAATATCGATGAGCTTATGCACATCGGCAAAATGAAGACCGGTGGTAGGCTCATCCAGAATGTAAATGGTTCGTCCGGTACTGCGCTTGCTTAACTCCGTAGCCAGCTTAATCCGCTGCGCCTCGCCGCCGGACAATGTAGTGGAAGGTTGTCCCAGCTTCACGTAGGAAAGTCCCACATCATACATCGTCTGAATCTTGCGGTGGATGGTTGGAATATGTTTGAAGAAATCCAGTGCTTCCTCCACTGTCATATCCAGCACGTCATAAATACTCTTCCCCTTATATTTTACCTCCAGGGTTTCCCTGTTATAGCGTTTTCCCTCACATACCTCGCAGGGAACATAAATATCCGGCAAAAAGTTCATCTCAATTTTCAGTATTCCGTCGCCGGCACAGGCCTCGCATCGTCCGCCCTTAATATTAAAACTAAAGCGCCCTTTTTTGTACCCCTTTGCCTTGGCATCCGGTGTCGCCGCAAACAAATCCCGAATCATATCAAAAACTCCGGTATAAGTAGCTGGATTGGAGCGGGGCGTCCTTCCAATGGGCGACTGGTCTATATTGATTACCTTATCCAACTGCTCCACGCCGTCAATCCCGATATGCTTTCCCGGGATGCAGCGGGCACGGTTTAAGGTTCTTGTGAGGCTTTTAGACAAAATTTCATTTACCAGAGAGCTTTTTCCCGAGCCGGATACGCCGGTAACACAGGTCATTACCCCCAGAGGAATCTTGACATTTATTTTCTTTAAATTATTTTCCTCCGCTCCCTTTACCGTCAAAAACCCTGTCGGCTTTCTACGTTTCTTCGGCACAGGAATCTGAAGCTTTCCGCTGAGATACGCACCGGTAACAGACTCCGGCACCTTCATGATATCCTGCGCCGTTCCCTCCGCCACCACGGCACCGCCATGCTCGCCGGCACCGGGACCAATGTCCACCACATAATCCGCCGCCAGCATCGTATCCTCATCATGCTCCACTACAATCAGCGTATTCCCTAAATCCTTCAGCTTTTTCAGCGTCCGGATCAGTTTGTCATTATCTCTCTGGTGCAGACCGATACTCGGCTCATCCAGAATATAGGCCACCCCCACCAGACCGGAGCCGATCTGGGTGGCAAGACGGATTCGCTGTGCCTCACCGCCGGACAAAGATGCCGTGGCACGTGCCAGGCTGAGATAATCCAGACCCACATCTACTAAAAATCCCAGTCTCGCCCGGATTTCCTTTAATACCAGCCGTCCAATCTGCTTCTGACGCTCCGTGAGATTCACATCTTCCATAAACTGTTTTAAATCTACGATAGAAAGGTCGCAAATTTCCGCAATATTTTTATCCCCCACCGTAACTGCCAGGGATTCCTTTTTCAACCGCCTGCCACCACATTCCCGACAGGGCGTAATCCGCATAAAGGACTCATACTCCTGCTTCGATACCTCAGAGGCAGTCTCCCGGTAACGTTTCTCTATGTTATGAATAAGCCCCTCAAAGGCAACATTGTACACGCCGTGTCCATGGCGCCCGGTATAGTGTACCTCTACCCGGTGACCGCCGGTTCCATACCAGATAATGTCCTGAACATCCTTTGGATAATCCTCAAAAGGCGTATCCAGACGGAAACCGTATTCCTTTGCCACGGCATCCATCGTACACCGGCTGTAGCTGCCGGGATCCGTAACGGACTGCCATCCCATAACCGCAATAGCCCCCTCGTCAATGCTGAGACTTTTATCCGGTATAATTAAATCCTCATCAAATTCCATCTTGTAGCCAATGCCGTGACAGACCGGGCACGCACCAAAAGGATTGTTAAAAGAAAAGCTTCTCGGCTCAATCTCATCAATGCTGACACCACAGTCCGGACAGGAAAAGCTCTGACTGAAATTCATCGGCTCCCCGCCAACAACATCCACCACCAGTAATCCGTCTGACAGCTTTAACACATTTTCAATGGAGTCCGTCATACGTTTCTCAATGCCCTCTCTCACTACAAGCCGATCGACAATGATTTCGATATTGTGCTTTATATTTTTCTCCAGCTTGATTTCCTCGCTGAGTTCAAACTGGTTACCATCTACTACCACACGGACATAGCCGCTTTTTTTCGCCTTGTCAAAAACCTTGACATGCTCTCCCTTCCGTCCTCTAACCACCGGTGCCAATAGCTGAATTTTTGTCCGCTCCGGCAGCTTCATAATTTCATCTACCATCTGGTCCACTGTCTGCTTCTTTATTTCCTTGCCGCAGACCGGACAGTGAGGGATTCCCACACGGGCATACAAAAGACGAAAATAGTCATAGATTTCCGTAACGGTTCCCACCGTGGAACGGGGATTGCGGTTCGTGGATTTCTGGTCAATGGAAATCGCCGGCGGCAGTCCTTCAATGCTCTCCACATCCGGTTTTTCCATCTGACCCAAAAATTGTCTGGCGTAGGAGGATAAAGACTCCATATACCGCCTCTGTCCCTCTGCATAAATCGTATCGAAAGCCAGGGAGGATTTCCCGGAACCACTCAGACCCGTCAGAACAACAAATTCATCTCTGGGTATATCCAGACTGATATCCTTCAGGTTATGCTCCTTTGCTCCGCGGATGCGTATTGTTCTTTTTTTGTCTGTATTTTTTGTGCTCATGCTTTCCCTCTCTTCGTCACATACATTCCTGTAAATGCTTTTTGTATTCCATCATCTTGTCACGCAGCTCGGCTGCCAGTTCGAAGTTCAGCTCGGTAGCTGCCTGATTCATCTTCTTTGATATCTTCCGGATTGCCTTTTCTAACTCTTCCCTGCTCATGGATTCCGGATCCTTTTCTTCCTCCGCAATATCCTTTTCCGCTTTGGATGTGATCCGAATCAAATCCCTGACTGCCTTTTTAATCGTCTGCGGTGTAATACCATGGGCATCATTGTATGCCTGCTGTACCTGCCGACGGCGGTTCGTTTCCCCGATTGCCTTTTTCATGGAATCTGTTTCCTCGTCGGCATACATGATAACCCGCCCCTCTGCGTTACGGGCAGCACGTCCAATCGTTTGAATCAGGGACGTTTCGGAACGTAAAAAACCTTCCTTGTCCGCATCCAGAATCGCCACCAGACATACCTCCGGGATATCCAGGCCCTCTCTTAGCAGATTAATTCCAACCAGTACATCAAATACATCCATACGCATATCCCGGATAATTTCCGAGCGCTCCAGTGTATCAATATCCGAATGGAGATACCGGACCCGTACACCTACCTCTTTTAGGTATTTCGTCAAATCCTCTGCCATCCGCTTTGTCAGGGTTGTCACCAGTACCTTACCTTTTTCCTTCGTCACCTTCCGGATTTCGCCTAACAAGTCATCCACCTGTCCCTGTACCGGCCGCACACTTATCTCTGGGTCTAAAAGACCGGTAGGTCGTATAATCTGCTCCGTCCTCATAAGCTCGTGGGCAGACTCATAGTCCGATGGTGTCGCCGATACAAACATCATCTGGCTGATATGGGATTCAAACTCCTCGAAGTTCAAAGGTCGGTTACTTTTCGCAGAAGGTAGGCGAAAACCATATTCTACAAGAGTAGTCTTTCGTGACTGGTCCCCGGCGTACATACCCCGAATCTGAGGAACGGTAATATGGGATTCATCCACAATGATAAGAAAGTCCTCCGGAAAATAATCCATCAGCGTCTGGGGAGTATCTCCCGGATTTAATCCATTTAAGTGCATGGAATAGTTCTCTATACCGGAGCAAAAACCCGTCTCTCGTAACATTTCAATATCAAAATGAGTCCGCTCTGCAATTCTCTGGGCCTCTAACAGCTTGTCCTCACTCTTAAAATATTTTATCCGTTCCTTTAGTTCTGATTCAATTCCCTCAATAGCACGCTCCATTTTATCCGGCGCCACCACATAATGAGAGGCAGGGAACACTACCATATGCTCCATATTGCTGAGGGCTTCTCCCGTCAGCACGTCAATCTCCTGAATCCGGTCCACCTCATCCCCGAAAAATTCCACCCGGATAGCACGGTCTGTAGCCGATGCCGGGAAAATCTCCACCACATCCCCCCGTACCCGGAAAGTACCACGGTGAAAATCCATATCGTTTCTTGTATACTGAATATCTATCAGCTTGCGGATAACCTCATCCCTGTCCCGCTCCATCCCCGGACGCAAGGATACCGTCATATTCTGGTAGTCGATAGGACTTCCCAGACCATAAATACAGGATACGCTGGCAATAATAATAACGTCCTTCCGCTCCGTCAGTGCCGCGGTGGCAGAATGCCGGAGCTTGTCTATTTCTTCGTTAATGGCAGAATCCTTTTCAATGTAGGTGTCCGTGGATGGTACATATGCCTCCGGCTGGTAATAGTCATAATAGGACACAAAATACTCCACCGCATTCTCAGGGAAATATTCCTTAAACTCTCCATACAATTGAGCTGCCAGTGTTTTGTTATGGGCAATGACCAGTGTGGGCTTATTTATTTTCTCAATGACATTCGCCATCGTAAAAGTCTTTCCGGAACCGGTAACGCCAAGGAGCGTCTGGAACTGGTTGCCCTCCTGGAACCCTTTGACAAGGGCCTCGATGGCCTCCGGCTGGTCGCCGGTGGGCTGGTATTCGGAGTGAAGTTTGAACTCTGGCATACAAAAACCTCTCTTTACTTCGACTAGCATAAGCCGGAAATTTGTATTGCTTTTATAGTATACCACCTTCCAATTAAAAAGTACAGAACAAATGAACATTTGTTCTGTACTTTTTTGTTTTTCCATCATTTATGCTAAAAGTGTTTCCTTACTTTTTCACACATATCACCATTTCCCATTCTCCAG
>JAFLTC010000036.1 GCA_022510615.1 Lachnospiraceae bacterium
CCCTGCTGTGGTGCACACCCGCCTACACCGTGTGTAAAACCGGAGATATCTTTTACTTCTTTTGCCTGAACCCACTTTGCCTCCTCTGGGATTGGGGCTGCACCATGATGCACACCCTGAGCAACTGGGCACATGTTTTCTACTTCCTGTGAATAAATCATGTCTTATGCTCCTTTCGCTTTGCTTTTTCTCCATGGAAATCATTTCCACAGTTCTATGTCCATTTTCGCACAAATTTTGTATTTAGTCTACACTTTTTGTCAAGTTTCCCTAAAAATTATAATTCCTTCTGTACAATATTTGTCTGTTTTTTGAAAATACATCCTTTTGAAATAAATCCACGCACGCTGGACAAGGGATAAATCGTTGTATTGCTGCCGATTACAGTTCCCGGGTTTAAGACACTGTTACAGCCCACTTCCACATAATTTCCTAAGATAGCTCCCATTTTCTTTAATCCGGTATTTAATTTCTCGCCTTTGTAGTTTATCGTTACTTTTGATTTGTCTGACTTCACGTTAGAGGTGATGGAGCCTGCCCCCATATGGGATTTATAACCTAAAATGGAATCTCCCACATAATTATAATGGGGAACCTGTACATTATTAAACAAAAGTACATTTTTTAACTCGGTGGAATTGCCCACAACACAGTTCTCTCCCACAATGGCATTACCACGGATAAATGCACACTGGCGCACTTCCGTGTTCTTTCCGATGATACATGGACCGGTAATGGATGCAGACGGTGCAACGGTGGCACTTTTGGCAATCCATATATTATCTCCATGTTTGTCGTATTCCTCCGGGGAAAGTGTCTGTCCCAATACCATGATAAAATCCCCAATCCGCGGTAACACTTCCCATGGATAATCCAGATTTTCAAAAATATCCGCGGCAATGGTTTCCTCCATATTAAAAAAGTTTTTGTTTTTCATAGAATCATACATCTGATAATGACCTCCTGCTTCTCGTCTTCGCTCCAATTTTTGAAGGCTATGACTTATTTTTGTTTTTTCGTTTATAATGCACGGCTACCCTGTCAAACTGTTTATGCAAAGCCGTCTGATTTGATGTCTGCTTGACATATTGTACTCGACGTGTGATAAAACCGTTTAGTTTTTCCATATATTCATCTTCTGTTATCTCGCCGTCTGCCACCTGGGTCAGTCCCAATTCCCAACTGGCAGTGAGTTCGGGATTTAAGAGGGAGCGAATGGAGCTGTCCACCACATCATATATCATCTCCCCCAAAAGTTCCGGTGTGATAATTTGTGTTTTTTTATTAAGCTTCAAATACTTTATATTTACCAGTTTACTGAGTATTTCAGCCCTGGTGGCACTGGTTCCGATTCCGCTTCCCTTTATCTGGGCACGGAGTTCCTCCTCCTCAATGAGCTGTCCGGCATTTTCCATCGCCAATATCATAGAACCGGAATTATAACGTTTGGGAGGAGATGTCTCTCCCTCCTTAATGGTTAGATTATTTAACTCTACTTCCATCCCCTTCTTTAATGTTTGGATGGCATCCAATAAATTTTTATCCAATGTTTCCGTCTCCTCCGGCTCCGCGGATTCGTCCGATGAACTTTCTTTGTCGTTGTCTTTTTTTTCGGTTATTTTTTTCTTTGCAAAAGATGCCGTGGCAAGTTCTAAATACCCCGGTTCCAACAGTACCTTAAAGTTTGCAAAAAAAGACTCGGATTCTTTACAGATTACAACATTTAACTTCTGATATTTTGCCGGCGGATAGAAAATACACAGAAATCGCCTTACAATGACTTCATATACCTTTTGGGCAGTAGAGCTGACACCAGATAATGCCCCAAATCCCTGACCGGTAGGAATTATGGCATAATGGTCTGTGATTTGCTTGTCATTAACATAACGCGTCTTTGCCAGACCTGTATGCATATTTTGTTCTAAAATATGTTCCGCGTATGGACGAACTAACGAGTAATTTTTTAAGCCTTGGATATTTTTATGTATCTCTTTTGCTACAGCTGTAGAAAGAACTCTGGCATCGGTACGGGGATAGGTGACCAGTTTTTTTTCATACAACTCCTGCACGATTTTTAAGGTTTCGTCCGGACTGATTTTAAATAGTTTTGAGCAGGTATTTTGTAACTCTGCCAAATTAAACAGTAACGGAGGATTTTTCTTTTCCTTCTTTTTTTCTATTTTATCAATAGTGGCGGTCATAGTTTTTTCGGAAAGTTTTTGACAGAGTGCTTCTGCATCTTTTCGCTCTTTCAATCCGTTTTCTTTATATAATTTAGGAGATTCATGATATATGCTTTCCTCTGTGACACGCCATTCTCCTTCTATTTGCTGTCCCTGATGGGTAAATTGTCCCAGTATGCGGTAAAAAGGCGTTTTCACAAAGTCACGGATTTCACGCTCTCTGCGCACCACCATTCCCAGCACACAGGTCATCACACGTCCCACTGAGATGGCAGACCACTTTCCTGTGTTTAAGTAATCCATAACTGTGCGACCATATTTTACAGTGAGAACTCTCGAAAAATTGATTCCCATGAGATAATCTTCTTTGGCGCGAAGATAGGCAGAAGCTGAAAGATTATTATATTCTGACAGTGGTTTTGCCTCTGCTATACCACGTTTGATTTCATCTTCTGTTTGAGAGTCTATCCAGACTCGACGTTTATCCTTTGTGTCAGATACTTGTGCCATCTGATCCACGAGACGGTATATGTATTCTCCTTCCCGTCCGGAATCCGTACATACATATATAGTCTGGACATCTTCCCGGTTAAGCAGACCGGAGACGATGTCGAATTGTTTTTTTACATTCGGAATCAATTCATACAGAAAATTTTCCGGCAAAAAAGGCAGGGTCTGGAGTGACCATTTTTTTAATGCCTCATCATAGGCATCCGGATAGCTCATTGTCACCAGATGTCCGACACACCATGTGACAATATAGTCCGCTGACTCCATGTAACCCTGTCCTGTATTTCCCGAGACACCAAGTGTTTTGGCAAATTCCTTTGCCACACTTGGTTTCTCAGCAATAAATAATTTTTTACTCATATACTATAGTTGTACAGAAACGAAACGTTTACTGCTCCTCCCTATTCTTAGCATGAATATATTCTGCATATGCTTTTTCGCCAAATATAATTGCAATAATAGCTATACCGGCAATACAAACATACTTTACGATTTTTGTAACGTTCACATCAATACCCATATGGCAGTTACCTCCATTTTAGTATAACAGTACCTATTTGAACACTGCCTCAATCTTGAAATCAGGGTTCAAATTGGCACCATCATGCTACGTCAATGATTATTCCGCATTATCCTCAGCTGCCTGTTCTGAATTTTCCTCTTCTTCCGTAGTTTCCTCTTCAGTAGGTATCAATTCATGTATTTTCTGATTATACTCATCCTGGGTCATAATGCCTTTTTTCACCATCTCTTTATACTTACGGTTTGCACGTACAAGAGCAACGTCAGAGTAATTGTTTTTCTTCAGATCATTCATAATCTGTTCTTCTAATTTTGCTTTTTCAAGAGCATTGTCGTCTTGGGGGGCTCCGTTTGCCTCCGATGGTGCAGGTGCTGCTTCAGGAGCTGGTGCAACCGGTTCCGGTTGAGGTGCCGGAACTACCTCCGGAGCAGGCTGTACTGCCTCTGGCGCTGGAGCTGCTTCTGCCGGTGCTTCCTGAACGACTGCGGATTCCTCTTCTACATTAAAATCCACAAATGGAGAATCACTCTGTGGAGCCGGTGCCGATTCCGGAGCAGACTGTACTGCCTCAGGTGCAGGAGCCGGCTGAGGTGTCGGTGCCGCCACAGGTTCCTGTGAAGCTTCCGGACTTTCCTCTGCGCCAAAATCCACAAATGGAGAATCGTTCTGTGGAGTGCTCTCCGGTGTCGGTACCGCTTCGGAAACCGGAGCAGGTATAGCTTCCGGTGCCGGTGTTGCTGCCGGAACTGCTTCAGGAGCCGGAGCAGGCTGTACTGCCTCAGGTACCGATGTTGCTGCCGGAACTGCCTCCGGTGTCGGTACCGCTTCAGGAGCCGGAGCAGGCTGTACTGCTTCCGGTGCCGGAGCAGGCTGTACTGCTTCCGGTGCCGGTGCTGCTTCGGGAGCCAGAGCAGGTTGTACTGCCTCAGGTACCGGTGTTGCTGCCGGAACTGCTTCCGGTGTCGGTACTGCTTCGGGAGCCGGAGCAGGTTGTACTGCCTCAGGTACCGGTGTCGCTGCCGGAACTGCTTCCGGTGTCGACACTGCTTCAGGAGCCGGTGTTGCTTCCGGAGCAGGTACAGTTTCTTCAGGAGCCGGTTCCGGATCAGGAATTCGATTTACCGGAATAAATGTAGGTACTGAACTTGGCTCCGGATTTTGTGCTGCCTGAACATAGTCCGGTATCGGTGTCACTTCAGGAACAGGAATTGCCTGAGTCATTTCCGATACGGAAACAACTTCCGGAGATGTTATAGTCGCTTCAGTATCTTCGTAGTCATCCTCGTATTCGTCGTCATCCTCATATTCTTCTTCCGGATCAACGTATTGTCCTAAGTGTTTCAAATCACTGTCTTCTCTATTATGACCACAAGCACATGAAGTTATGATATACGCATTGATTCGACGACAGAATGCACATTGCCAACCGCCGTCTTTGATAGTAGCTTCGTCTTCCGGTCCTAAATCCGTATCCTCATAGATGAATTTACTTTTTAACGGAGACGATTGTGCTGCCGGTGCTGGTGCCGGAGCCGATTGCGCTGCCGGAGCCGGTTCTGCCGCCGGGGTAGGATTAATTACCGGAGCCGGTTCTTCTTGAAAATCCACAAACAGATCATTGTCTGATGATGTTACTTCCGGTGTTGCCGGAGTTGCTGTCTGAAATGGATTTCCCTCCGAAGCGGGACTCGTTGTCTGAAAAGGATCTGATGCTGAATCAGAAGCAGCTGTTTGGAAGGGATTTTCTTCCGGTGCAGAAGCTGCTTCAGATGCCTCCATCTCTGCCGGTGCCGAAGCCGGTGCCACAGGCGCATTTAAATCCGGTTCCGTATACAACCCCAAACGATTTAGATCACTATCCTTTCTGCTATGTCCACAGGAACAGGGATCCTCATAACTAGCATTGACGAACATACAAAAAGAACACTGCCAGCCACCATCTAAAAGCAGTTTCTTTTCAATGTCTGTAAACTGTGGAACATTTCCCTGGTTTTCACTCATACGTACACCTCATTTCTTTCATACCTTGTCATTTTTTTAAAACCCTAATTCTTCTCCAACTAAAAGCACTTTTATCCGTCCTTGCGTTCTGGACATCCTCGTGATGACAATCTGTCCGCAGATGCAATCTTCGGATAAACAGTTACCGCAACGACCTAACTCTGCACATGGGGTATTTAGTCCCAATCGAATCGCATTGGGTGGTGCCGCAATATTGCGGACTCTTGCCACACCGCTCTCAATGCTGTCTACCACCTTGTTCATACCCGCAACAATAATTACATGGGCAGGACCGTTGCACAGACAGGCAACACGGTTTCCGTTGCCGTCAATATTTATCAACTCGCCATCCAGAGTAATGGCGTTTGTGCTCATAAAATAATAGTCTGACATAAATATGTTGCCGCTCATCTCCCGCCTCTCCTCGGGAGTCGTAGCAGACATTCTGTCATAGATGATATAGTCTTCACTTTCCTTCAAATCGTCAATGAGACCAATTTCTATAAGAGTTTCTGAGCCGCCCCAGGAAACGGAACAATCCGGTGTCAGGAAGCGTTTCGCCTTTGCGTTTGCTTCCTCACGGTCTACACAGTAATAGCCATCAATTCCACGCTTGTTTAATTTTTCAATGATGGACTGTGCCAAATTTTCGTAGTTCTTTTCCTTAGGCGTCATGAAAACCTCCATTTACTCATAAAGTGGGTAACGATCTGTAAGCTCCTTTACCATTGCGGAGGCTTTCTCCTTGTTTCCTTCCGGATCTGCAATGATTAAGGAAATCGCATCTGCTACCTGATCCAAATCCTTCTCTCCAAACCCTCTCGTCGTCACAGCCGCAGTACCTAAACGGATACCGCTGGTGACAAACGGTGACTGTGGGTCATTGGGAATGGTGTTTTTGTTACAGGTAATGTGGGCAGCATCCAGCCACTTTTCCACTTCCTTACCGGTAAGCCCTTTATCCGCTAAATCCACAAGCATCAAATGATTATCCGTACCACCGGAAACAATTTTAATGCCACGGTTTTGTAATCCCTTACATAACGCCTGGGCATTTTTGATAATATTCTGACCATATTCCTTAAATGCCGGATCCAGTGCCTCCTTGAAACAAACAGCTTTTGCCGCAATTACATGCATCAAAGGACCACCCTGAATGCCGGGAAATACTGCTTTATTGAAATTGATTTCTTTCGCAAATTCTTCACTGGAAAGAATCATGCCGCCTCTGGGACCACGTAACGTTTTGTGTGTGGTAGTTGTGGTAACATGGGCGTAAGGAAGCGGACTCTCATGCACTCCTGCTGCAACCAGACCGGCGATGTGTGCCATATCTACCATCAGATATGCGCCGACAGAATCCGCAATTTCGCGGAATCGTTTGAAGTCGATCTTTCTGGCATATGCACTGGCACCTGCTATAATCATTTTCGGTTTGCAATCCTTAGCAATTTTTTCCACTTCATCATAATCAATGACACCGTCATCATTGACTCCGTAAGGTACACAATTATAATATTTTCCGGACATATTGACAGGACTGCCGTGTGTCAGGTGTCCGCCATGATCCAGATTCATACCCATATAAGTATCACCCGGCTGCATCAGTGCAAAAAAAACTGTCATATTTGCCTGTGCACCGGAATGAGGCTGTACGTTGGCATATGTGCAATCAAACAATTTCATTGCACGGTCCCTGGCTAAATCTTCCACAATATCCACATATTCACAACCGCCATAATAGCGTTTGCCGGGATATCCTTCCGCATATTTGTTGGTTAATGTGCTTCCCATAGCTGCCATAACCGCTTTGCTGACTAAATTTTCTGATGCAATCAGCTCAATGTTTTCACGCTGACGTCCGGTTTCCTTTGCCATGGCACTGGCAACTTCGGGATCGAAGCGTTCCACTTCTTCAAATGAATACATCATTTTCCTCCTTTATATTTCATCAATTGCTTTTCCAATATCATTTCGCATATATTTATTTTCAAAGGACACCCATTCGGTTGCCTTATATGCATTCTCGCGCGCTTTCTGCAAGGTATCTCCCTTAGCAGTGATACCTAATACTCTTCCGCCGTTGGTGACAATTCCCTCGTCGGTTTGTTTTGTCCCGGCATGAAATACATAGTAACCCTCTTCCGCAGAAAAATCTTTCATAAAAGTAATCGGTTTTCCTTTTTCATAATGTTCCGGATAGCCGTCCGATGCCAGTACGACACATACGGCAGCATTATCTTCAAATTCTAATTCAATCTCACCCAGTCTGCCGTCTATGCATGCCTCCATCACGGTAATGATATCGTTTTTCATACGGGGCAGAACCACCTGTGCCTCTGGGTCACCAAAGCGGGCATTGTATTCCAACACCTTCGGACCGTCCTCCGTCAGCATCAGCCCCACAAACAGGATTCCTATAAAATCCCGTCCCTCAGCCTTCATGGCATCCATAGTGGGCTGATAAATCTGTTCCTCACATATTTTTTGTATATCTTCGGTATAAAAAGGGCTGGGTGAAAAAGTACCCATACCACCGGTATTTAAGCCTTGGTCTCCGTCCTTGGCACGTTTGTGGTCTTGCGCACTGGTCATCGGCGCAATGTGTGTGCCGTCACAGAAACAAAGGACAGATACTTCCCTGCCTGTCATAAACTCCTCAATGACAATGGTATTTCCGGCATCCCCAAACTGTTTATCCAACATCAAAGTTGCCACACCGGCTTCTGCCTCCTGCAGATTCTGGCAGATAAGAACTCCCTTGCCCAATGCCAGACCATCTGCTTTGAGTACAATTGGAAACTGTGCATTCTCCAAATAAATCAATGCCTCCTCCGGAGAATCAAACGTTTCGTACCGAGCGGTTGGAATACCATACTTCTTCATTAAATCCTTAGAAAAACTTTTGGAGCCTTCAATAATAGCGGCGTTTTTACGTGGACCAAACACTTTTAGTCCGCGCTCCTCAAACACATCTACGATTCCACCAACCAGCGGGTCATCCATACCGATAATGGTCAAATCAATTTTATTTTCACAGGCAAAATCAGCCAGTTTGTCAAACTCCATTGCTCCGATGTCAACACATTCGGCAATTTCACGGATTCCTCCGTTTCCCGGTGCGCAGTATATTTTATCCACACGTCTGCTCCGAGATACACTCCAGGCAATGGCGTGCTCTCTGCCACCACTTCCAACGATTAACACTTTCATTTATGTTTCCTCATTTCTGCATATTACGCACTGCGTTTTTATTTATCTGTAATTTCTGAATCTCAAATATAATAACCAGCCGGCGATATGATTAATCTTTTATATATGCCAGACCGTTCTCTACGGAAACTTTGCCCGCGGCAATTAAGTCGATTGCTTCAGGCAGGATTTTCCATTCTGCCTGTTCCATCACGCGGCGCTGCAAAACTTCCGGGGTATCTCCTTTTTCTACTGCAACCGGCTTCTGCAAAATGATTGCGCCGGTATCCGTGCCCTCATCTACAAAGTGAACGGTAGCCCCGACCACCTTCACGCCCT
>JAFLTC010000037.1 GCA_022510615.1 Lachnospiraceae bacterium
GTACTGACCGTACTCTTTGTCCAGTCACGTTTTTCATTCAAAGTATGAAACAGCTGTGTAATTGTTTGTGGATTATCCTCCCAGAGTTCTTCCATTAAAATCCTTTCACTAGGCTGCAATATAACTTTTCTCATATTATCCTCCCGTACTATTGTATGACTACTGTCATCCTTTTTATATTATATTAGCATATTGTACTACTGGAGTCAACCTTTTTTAGTTTTAAAAAAAGAGTTCCTGCCGTATCTGACGGAAAGAACATTACACGCATCGCGTGTCCCTGTTCTTTCCGCAGATACGGCAGGAACTCTTTTTCTATTCCATAATATAATTTTCTATCAGATTTTAAACCGCTTGGCGATATCCTCCAGCTTTTTCACAGATTCCCTGCAGGCATCTACAAGCTCTGCATTCTTAGAGGTTTCAAGTACGACATTATTTGTTTTTTCTGAAATATTTGTTACGCCATGAGTAGAGTCATCAAGGGTAGAGTTGATGCCTTTGATAGAATCGGTAATTTCCAAAATGGACTTTGTCAAAGTAGTAACCGAAGTTTCCACCTTCTGCATACTATCCTTTACGACATCCGCATCATTGTTGTACTGGTCACTGACCTCTTTAAACTGCTGATAATCCTTTAATACTACTTCATCTAAGAATTGGGTCGTTTTCTCCATGCTCTTTACCATATCGTCCACAGAGGCATTTACCTGTTCTACAATATTATTAATATTTGTTACAGAATCAGAAGTCTCGTTTGCCAGCTTACTGATTTCAGATGCCACAACAGCAAATCCTTTTCCGGCCTCTCCGGCTCTTGCTGCCTCAATAGAAGCATTCAAAGCAAGAAGACTGGTCTGGGAAGAAATCTGCATAATAGATTCCGTCATTGCATTAATCTGATGAACACATTCTGCTGCTTCAACCGCTTTGATAGACTGCTGCTTAATTGTATCATACATATCTGTTGTACGCTTTGCCGCCACATTAGTAGATTCACGAAGGGAAAGGGCGCGCTCTGTAATCTCACCGGAAAGTTTTACGCCGTCTTCGGAAAGTTTCGAAATATCCGTAGCTTCATTTTTCATTTCATTGATATTTCCGCTAATCGCTCCGGTTGTTGCGGAGGTTTGCTCCATTCCGGCTGCCAACTGCTCCGTCGTCGCTGAATTATCCGTACATTCTGATCGGATTCTTTCACTTACATCATTTACCATAGATACATCCCGGAAAATTTTATCACTGGCTTCCTGTATGTCCGCAACTATTTTTCGAAGTTGTCCTCTCATTTTAGCAACTGTGCTGCCCATATATCCAATCTCATCGCCACGTTTTGCTATGGCGGATGATCTTCCGTCATCCACAAAATCAAAATTAGCTGTTTTCTCAATTACCTCTGTCAATACATTAAGCGGCTTCATGGTAAAGAGTACAATAATGACACCGATAAGCGTACAACCGATGGTAACACCAATCGTACTTATGATACCAAGTACCATAATCTGGTTCGTGGCGGCTAAAATATCATTCTCATCTGCAGTAATAACCAAAAGGCTGTTGTCCGAAAGAACCGCATAGCCTGCAAATTTAGTTTCTCCATTAAATAAATACTCTTCTACTGCAGGCTCCAGTTTCTCGCCTCTTTTAATACGCCCTACCAAATCTTTTACAAATTCAGTCTCAACAATTTTACCTACCATACTCTGAGTCGGATGATACTGCATGACTCCGGTGGCATCTACTAAATAAGCATAGGAAGATTCTACGCCTTCTATCTTCACATTTTGTAATACAGCAGAATAAAACTCATAATTTTTCTCAGAATTTTCAGCAAAGAGCCCTTCCATCTCTCCAGAATAGGCGGTAACCATACTCCTCATCTCATTCTGAGTAAGTTCAGTAACCATGGAAACACTGTTCGGTATTGTAATTATCATGGTAACAACCGATGCCAGCAGGCTTGCCAGACCGACGACGAGTGCAAGTTTAAAACTAATTTTTCTAAAAAATGGTATTTTCTTTCCTTCCCTGTTGTTTGAATTCATTTTCGTCCTCCTCATTCACTGATTAATTGCTGTTTCATTACTTCTTTTGCTTTTTGTAATGCCTCCGGTATTGCCACCGGATTTTTTCCGCCGGCCTGGGCCATATTTGGTCGGCCGCCTCCGCCTCCGCCCACCACAGAAGCAATTTCTTTAATCAGGTCGCCTGCATGGGCTCCCTTCTCCATTGCCCCCGGTGTTGCCATGGCAATAAGATTTGCCTTTCCCCCTGCCTCACAGGCAAAAACAAGAAAAGCATCTCCTAACTTATTCTTTGTCTCATCCCCCAACTCTCTCATACCGTTCATATCCACATCCGACAGCTGTTTTGCCAAAATCCGAATACCATTTATTTCCTCGGCCTCGCTTGTCACATCTCCGGCTGCTTCTTTTGCAATTTTTGCCTTCAGCCTCTCGTTTTCTTTCTGGAATGATTTCAACTCCTCCTGAAGGGAAAGTACCCGGCTCATCACCTCGGAAGGACTTACCTTTAATAATTTTGCCGTCTGCTGCAAATCCTTCTCCATTTCACTATAATACATCATCAGCGCAGGTCCTGTCAATGCCTCAATTCGGCGGACACCGGCAGCCACACCACCCTCTGACACAATTTTAAAAGCAGAAATATTACCGGTGTTCCCCGCATGGGTACCGCCACAAAGCTCGGAGCTAAAATCCCCCATCTGTACCACCCGGACAATGTCACCGTATTTCTCTCCAAACAGTGCCATAGCCCCCGTTTTTTTCGCTTCCTCAATCGTCATTTCTTTTGTTACAACTAAAAGCGCGTTATGGATTTGTTTATTTACAATTTCCTCTACCTCTTTCATTTCCTCTGACGTCATCGGTGAGAAATGGGTAAAGTCAAAACGCAGTTTATCTTTATCCACCAGAGAGCCTTTCTGCTCCACATGATTTCCCAGTACAAGCCGCAATGCTTTTTGCAGCAGATGCGTAGCACTGTGATTATTGGCTGTGAGAGTTCTTCTCTCTTCATCTACCGTCAGAGTCGCTGTCTCACCCTGTTTCAGCACCCCTTCCGTCACCTTGCCGACATGACCAATTTTCGTCCCCTGCAGTTTAATCACATCTTCTACTACAAATTTCCCGCCCGCCGTCGTAATGACACCGGTATCGGCAACCTGACCACCCATAGTGGCGTACATTGGCGTTTCCTTAACAATAATCGTTCCCGCCTCTCCGGCAGATAACTGATTCACAATGGCATTGTTCGTAGTCAGAACCGTGATTTCCGACTGATGTACCAGCTTGTCATAACCTACAAATTTACTTTCAACAGAAGCATCAATGGACTGATAAATCGTCTCCTCCGCTCCCATATAATTTGTCGTTTCTCTTGCTGCTCTGGCGGTTTCTCTCTGGTTTTCCATTGCTTTCTTAAAGCCTTCCTCATCCACGGAAAACCCTTTTTCCTCTAAAATCTCAATGGTTAAATCCATTGGGAAACCATAAGTGTCATAAAGCTTAAAGGTATCCTCACCAGAAAGAGTTTTTTTACCCTCTCTCTCCATGTCAGACATCATATCATTTAAAATGGAAAGTCCCTGGTCAATGGTCTTATTAAAATTCTGCTCCTCCACGGTAATCAGTTTCAAAATATAGTCCTGACGCTCCGCTAATTCCGGATATCCGGAATTCGATTCAGCAATGACCGTCTTACTAAGCTCTGCCAGAAATTCTCCCTGTATACCCAACAATCTTCCGTGACGTGCCGCTCTTCGCAGTAACCGCCTCAGTACATATCCCCGTCCTTCATTCGACGGTGTAATACCATCGGAAACCATAAATGTCACAGAACGGATATGATCGGTAATGACACGGATGGAAACATCCTTTTTGTATTCCTCTCCGTAAGTTACGCCGGCAAATTCGCATACTTTATCCCGTATCGCCTTTACCGTATCAACATCAAAAATCGAATCCACATCCTGCATAATGGTAGCCAGACGCTCCAGTCCCATTCCCGTATCAATATTTTTACTTGCCAGTTCGGTATAATTTCCATTTCCGTCATTTTCAAACTGGGTAAATACATTATTCCAGATTTCAATATAACGGTCGCAATCACAACCTACCGTACAGTCCGGCTTGCCACAGCCGTATTTCTCTCCCCTGTCAAAATAAATTTCAGAACAAGGCCCACATGGTCCTGCCCCATGCTCCCAGAAGTTGTCTTCCTTGCCAAAACGGAAAATCCGCTCCGGTGCAATTCCAATTTCTTTATTCCATATATCAAAGGCCTCATCATCTTCTTCATATACCGATGGATATAAACGATCCTCCGGAATTTCCAAATCCTTCGTCAAAAATTCCCATGACCAGGCAATGGCTTCATGTTTAAAATAATCGCCAAAAGAAAAATTTCCTAACATCTCAAAAAAAGTGCCGTGTCTTGCCGTCTTACCAACATTTTCAATGTCGCCGGTGCGGATACATTTCTGACAAGTCGCCACTCTTTTTCTCGGCGGAATTTCCTGTCCGGTAAAATAAGGCTTTAAGGGTGCCATACCGGCATTGATCAGTAACAGACTTTTATCATTTTGCGGAACTAATGAGAAACTTGGCATCACTAAATGCTCCTTGCCCTCAAAAAATTCCAGGTACATTTTTCTCAATTCATTTAATCCGTATGGTTTCATTACCACTGCCTCCTGAAATGTAAACTCTTAAGCATTCTTATTATAGTTTTTTTAGATATAAATGTCAACAGTTTACCGAATTTTGCACTTCTGCTGCGTTTTACCATTTTTTCTGGTAAGTTTATGTAATTTTAATTTTTTTAACATTTTCGTAATAATTTGTGTTATAATCATTTCTGCCAGCACAAAAATAAACAGTACCGGCTATTACAAAAACGAAAGGATGTGTTTTTCTATGAAACACAGTCAAAATACGAAATTAAAAAAAACATTTACCAGTGGGATTTTCGCATTGTCACTCATTGTTTCCGGTATCCTGCCGGTCCGGGATACCGATGCAGCAACTGTCAAACTGAACAAGAAAAAACTGACACTGACAAAGGGGCAGAGCTATCAGCTGAACATTCAGGGAACAAAAAAGAAAGTAACATGGAAATCCGGTAATAAAAAGGTTGCATCCGTCAGCACAAAGGGATTGGTAAAAGCAAAGAAAAAAGGCAGCGCAACTATTACTGCCAAGGTTAAAGCAAAAAAATACCGCTGTCAGGTTACGGTAAAGGCAAAACGAGCTGTCCAGACGCCAAAACCGGCTGCCACCGTTACCAAAAAACCAGCCGTTACCTATAAACCAATATATACCTACAAACCAGGCGTATCCTGTCCACCATCAATCTCCTGCGGGCCGGTTATATCCATCTGGCCTGACATTTTCGGCAGACCGTCAGCTACAAGCAACCCTGCTGCTACCACGAAACCGACTGCTACGAATAAGCCGGAAGCCACAAGTAAACCTGCTGCTACAAGCAAGCCGGCAGCCACGGCAACGCCTTCCTCTTCCACGATGACGGAAAGCGAAGCATACCGGATATTAAATTCCCTGAGAAGCACCTATCCGGAGGGAATGACACTGACAAACAGTTATTATTACTACTCACCGCGCTTCGGTAACGGATATGGCTGCTACGGATTTGCCGCCAAATTAAGTGATACGGTCTTTGGTACCGAAAAGGCTTATACCACACATTCCACCTTTAGTAACATCAAAGTGGGGGACAATATCCGCATCGGCAATTACCATTCCGTTATTGTATTGACAAAATCCTCTGACTACATTACCGTAGTTGAGGGAAATTATAACTCCTCTGTTCATTGGGACCGCAAAATTACAAAGAGTTCTCTGTCGCAGGAGGGATTTAGGGTTTATACCAGATATTAAATCTATTAAACAATAGGGAACATCCATAAATCAGCGAAACATTACCCGCTTGAGTCGATTTGTGGATGTTCCTTATTCTTGAGAATTATCATAAGCAACAGCTATGCTCTGCTGCAACTCATATACCTGTGCTCTGGCATAGTCCGCCAGCTGTTCACTCTGTATTTTCCGGTTAGCATCTTCCACGACTTCCTTCGGATTAAATCCCTGTCCTATCACCGCTTTAACCTTTCCCCTGGGAATCATCCAGCGTCCGATATTTTCAAACTCCTGAATTTGTATAAAACAGGGAACTACCTGGATGTTTTTTCTGACAACTCCCATAAAGCTTCCTTTTTTGAAAGTTCCCATCTGTTCGTTTTCGTAGCTGCATTCTCCTTCTGGAAACAGTACCAGATTACTATCTTCCAATGCCCTGCTGATTTCAACAATGCTTTCCTTTATTTTTGTAAAGTCTTTGGTATACCGCTCAATGGAAATACACTTTATGGAGGCCAGATACCGCCTTAGGACCGGATAGTGGTCAAGCTCCTTTGCCGCCACAAATCGAACCGGCTTGTCCACCATCGCTAACAGAATCACCACATCAAAAAAGCACCGGTGATTCGACACGAGTAGAAAAGGAGTATCTGGCAGATTTTCATTTCCCTCCGCACGAACCCGGATGCCGGCAGTGCGAAGGACCTTCTGGCATATTTTTTTGCATATTATAAAATTGTGCTCTAAATCATGATTTAGCGCCCGATAGTTTTTCAGCATTTGAAAGACAAGTACCAATAAAACTCGAACCAGGCGCAATCCTTTTTTTATCCTCAAACGAAAAACCTCATTTCCGAATCTGTCCATTACCAAGAATAATATATTTTGTCGTAGTCAGCGCCAAAAGTCCCATGGGACCTCTGGCATGAAGCTTCTGTGTACTGATACCGATTTCTGCACCAAAGCCAAATTCAAAACCGTCGGTAAAACGGGTGGAGGCATTTACATATACTGCCGCCGCATCCACTTCGTTTAAAAACCGCATGGCATTGTTATAATCTGCCGTGACAATCGCCTCAGAATGTCCGGTATTGTATGTGTTAATGTGTTCAATGGCATCCTCTAGGGAATCCACTATCTTTACAGAAATAATGGCATCTAAATATTCTGTTCCAAAATCTTCTTCAGCAGCCTCTATCATATTCTCCCAGATCGCACATGCTCTCTTATCTCCCCGGATTTCCACAGAATGCTCTGCCAGTCTCTCACAGATAAGCGGTAATGCCTCATCTGCAATTTTACTGTGAATGACTAATGACTCACAGGCATTGCAGACACCTAACCGCTGTGTCTTGGCATTTTCAATAATATCCACTGCCATCTCTACATCCGCAGCCGCATCTACATACACATGACAGTTTCCTGTCCCGGTTTCAATGACAGGCACGGTACTTTTTTCTACTACGGTCCGAATCAGTCCTGCCCCTCCCCGTGGAATCAGTACATCCACATACTGGTTCAGTCGCATGAACCTTTCTGCCGTCTCATGGGACGTATCGGTGAGAAGCTGGATACTGTCTGCCGGCAGCTTGCACTGCATAAGAGCCTCTCGAATCACCTCCACAATAGCCTGATTGGAGGCCAGTGCATCCTTTCCTCCCCGGAGAATTACAGCATTTCCGGTTTTAAAGCAAAGCCCAAAGGCGTCTGCCGTCACATTCGGACGGGATTCATAAATAATCCCGATTACCCCGAGAGGCACCCTTTTTTGTCCTATCTGCATACCAAGAGGTGTGGTTTTCATGGAAATCACTTCTCCTATCGGGTCCTCTAACGCTATAATCTGCCGAATCCCCTCTGCCATGCCGGCAATCCGTTCCGGCGTCAGGGTCAGCCGGTCAATCAGAGATTCCTTGATTCCATTTTCTCTTGCTGTCTTAACATCTTCTTTATTCGCCAGGATCATTTTATCCTGATTGGCAAGTAGCGCCTCTGCCACTGCTTCCAGTCCATGGTTTTTTGCCATCACACCGAGACGGTTCATCTCCCGGGATGCCTGTTTTGCTCTTGCCCCGATTTCTTCTAGAGAAAAATTATTTTGTTCCATGTTCTCGTCATCCTTCCTGACCTTTTTCTGCTTATTTTTATCGCTTATATATCGTGCCATTTGTAATAATCTGTTCCGGCCGAATATCCTGAGTGTCTTCTTCTATCCCATCCAGTCGCTGAAGTTCAAACGCCAGCATAAC
>JAFLTC010000038.1 GCA_022510615.1 Lachnospiraceae bacterium
CAACATGAGTCATTAGCTCAGTTGGTAGAGCACCTGACTCTTAATCAGGGTGTCTGGGGTTCGAGCCCCCAATGGCGTATTCCCGAGTCCTTGTTTGGCAGTCCTGCAACTGCTGGGTGAGGGCTTTTTTTTGCCCTTTTTTCTCAGCCGCCCCCTTTTACCTACAGTTCTTTGCTTCCTCCAGCGACTGGCTCTCCTCCTCAGACAGGGAAACAAATACCTCTCCCGCCTTAACCTCTTTAATATAGGTATAGCACCCCTCTGTGTTACTGTGCATGGAGTTCAAAATAAAACCATCGTCATCCTTTGTCAAAAGTGTCAGAACAAAACTCAGTGTTCCACCGATTTCCTTAAAAGCGTCGTATTTTACAATTCCTATTTTTTGGTAGGTCTGTAAAAGATTCGTATCAATACCGTTCAGTCGTGTATCAACTTCTTTCAGCTTATCGTTGATATATTCAATATTCGCAAACTTTTTCTGGAAAGCACTCTCCAGACTTTTTCCGTCTGCGTCCTTCATAAAGGACTCATATCTTCTCTTCAGATTACTTACCTTCGCTAACAACACAATACTTAAAATAACTAACAAGAAAATAATTCCCAGACTAATCACAACAATAAGGTCTGTTTCCAATCCAATATCTTTAAAGCTAAACATGAAATCTTCCTCCTTGCGAACATATGTTCCTATTTGAAATACGCTAAAATCTTTTCTAATTCTTCCGGCGAATAATATTCTATTTCAATTTTTCCCTTTTGTTCTGTCTTCCGGTTAATGCGAACCTTTGTCCCGATTTTCTGCTTTAACTTCTCCTCTAAATCCCGATAGACAAAATCATTTTTCAATTCCTTCTTTTGCTTCTTCGGTGCAGGGTTCACAATGCTCTTTACCAGCTTCTCTGTCTCCCGGACACTCAGCTTCTCATCAAAAATCCGGTTGGCAACACTGTACTGCTGCTCTTTATCCGAAAGTCCTAATAATGTCCTGGCATGTCCACTGCTGATATTTTCATCCACCAGCATATCCAGCACTCTTTCATCCAGCTTCAACAGGCGCAAAGAATTTGTAATCGCCGTACGGCTTTTGGAAACCTTTTCTGCCACTTCATCCTGTTTCAGATTAAATTCCTTAATCAAACCCTGATACGCCTTCGCTTCCTCCACCGGATTCAAATCCTCACGCTGGATATTTTCAATCAACGCCACTTCCATGATTTCCTGTGGCGAATAATCCTTTATGACAACAGGGACTTCTTTTAATCCTGCCATCTTTGCCGCACGCCATCTTCTTTCACCGGCAATAATTTCATAATAGTCCTTTTTCTTCGTGACAACTAATGGCTGGACAATACCATGTTGTTTAATTGACTCACTCAATTCCAGCAGAGAATCCTCATTAAAATTTTTTCTCGGCTGTTTCTTATTTGGTTCCACTTCATTTATTTTTAAAATGGTCTCGCCAGTTTTCGATACCTTCTCGTTTTTTGATGCGGTCCGGGCAGTTGCTTTTGGTGGAATCATGGAATCTAGCCCCTTGCCCAGTCCCATTTTTTTTGCTGCCATTATCTGCTGCTCCTTTCAATCACTTCATCTGCCAGTGCGATATAAGCCTTCGCCCCTGTGGAACGGCTGTCATATTGTGTAATCGGTAAACCATGACTCGGTGCCTCTGCCAGCCTTACACCTCTCGGAATTATTGTATTATAAATATTCTGATGAAGATTGTTTCTAACATTATCAATAACCTGCATCGAAAGATTTGTTCTTCCGTCATACATGGTAAAGACAACTCCGTTAATATTCAATCTTGGATTCAGTCTTTCTTTTACAAGATTGATTGTGTAAATCAGCTGACTCAATCCCTCCAGGGCATAATATTCACACTGGATAGGAACAAGAACCGAATCTGCCGTCGTCATGGAATTAATCGTCAACGTATTCAATGACGGAGGGCAGTCAATAATAATAAAATCGTATTCATCCTGAATCTGAGAAATTATTTTATTTAAAATATAATTTCTATCCTCCATATCCATTGTCTCTATTTCAATACCGGCAAGATTTACATTTGCCGCCAGCACATCCAAATTTTCAAAAACATCCCTTTGGACACATTCTTCAAAGGTATTATCCCCGATCATCATCTGATATACTGTTGTTTCCAACTCATCTTTGTCAATCCCCAGTCCACTGGATGTATTTCCCTGGGGGTCCATGTCAATTACCAATACTTTCTTGCCTTTCTCAGCCAGGGCGGCAGATAAATTAATTGTGGTAGTAGTTTTCCCCACGCCACCTTTCTGATTTGCAATAGCCATTATTTCACTCATTGATTCCTCCATCTTGCACGTTTTTTCGTGCCGCGTTAGTAAATATAATTATATCATTTTTATCATTATATTACCACTATTATTTGTAAAAATATGTGATAAAAATGTTTCACGTGAAACATCCCTGATTGGCAAACTACAAATGTTTCACGTGAAACATCTATAGCGGATTCTTTTTTGGTTTCCCCGCTTTACGCGGATACTTATCTTTCGTTTTCTCATTATTGCGAATAAACAAAAGAACTCTTTTCTCCCTCTCTTCTTCGGATAAAGAAAAGGCTTCCGTTGCCTCCAGGTGACAGGTTAACTCCCGAAAAGCATTGTCAGCTAATTGTAATTCCTCTTGATATTTTCTTCCCTTATAGGAAACAAAATATCCTCCTGGCTTTACAAAGGGAACACAATATTCTAACAAAAGCGGAAGTTCTGCCACGGCACGGGATACAACAAAATCATACTGATTCCGAAAATTGGTATCTCTTCCATAATTCTCCGCTCTCCCATGAAACAGATGAACATTTTTCAATTCCAGTCTTTCCACTACAAGCTGTAAAAAGTCAATTCGTTTCCTCAGGGAATCCAGTAAAGTAAAAAAACACTGGGGAAATAATATGGCAAGAACAATACCGGGAAATCCAGCACCTGTTCCCACATCTAAAATTTTTGTTTCCGACTGGGAATCAAAAAACGGGCATTTTGATAAAAGTGCAGAATCCACAAAATGCTTTCGAATTACTTCTTCCCGTTCTGTTATTGCCGTGAGATTTATTTTTTGATTCCATTCCATCAGCAATTCATAATAGGTTTGAAATTGTTTTAGCTGGGTATCAGAAACATCAAGCCCATTTTCTTTCAATATTTTTTCCATAGCTTCCTCCGGAATAAATCTATTGTTTCCTTTTATATTGCTCCAGATATACAAGCAAGACAGAAATATCGGAAGGAGAAACTCCGCTGATTCTTGCCGCCTGTCCAACGGATTCAGGCTGAACCTCGGAAAGCTTCTGAACCGCTTCCAGCCGCAAACTGCCGATTTCCGAATAGTCAATATTCTTTGGAATCTTTTTCGTTTCCAGCTTATGGAACTGTTCTACTTGCTTTTGCTGCCGCTTAATATATCCCTCATATTTCAAATGGATATTGACTTCTTCCTGTACCTCCTTCGGAAGAACTGGTCGGTCCTTATCAATCGCTGCCAATATTTCATAGGAAAGCTCCGGCCGACGGATTAATTCTGCCAAAGCAATGCCGCTAATCAGTGGCGTACTATGATAAGTTTCTAATAATTTCTGAACCTCTTCCGTATTGCCCACATAGGTCTTTTTTACTCGTTCAGTTTCCTCATCTATCAGACGCAATTTTTTCTGTAAATGCTGGTACCTCTCCTCCGATATTAATCCTACCTGATATCCTATTTCCGTCAGTCGTTCATCCGCATTATCCTGTCGGAGAAGCAAACGGTATTCCGCACGGGAGGTCATCATCCGATAGGGTTCATTCGTACCCTTTGTCACAAGGTCATCAATTAACACTCCGATATATCCTTGGGAGCGGTCAATAATAACCGGGTCCTTCCCCTTTAATTTCATTGCCGCATTGATACCTGCTAACAAACCTTGAGCCGCTGCCTCTTCATACCCGGAGCTGCCATTTGCCTGTCCGGCACTGTACAAACCTTTTACTTTTTTTAATTCCAGTGTAGGAAGAAGTTCCAGTGAATTAATGCAATCGTATTCAATGGCATAAGCGTTCCGGACAATCTTTGCATTTTCCAATCCCGGCACACTTCGGTACATGGCAATCTGAACATCCTCCGGCAATGAACTGGACATCCCGCCCACATACATTTCATTTGTATAATTTCCTTCCGGCTCAATAAAAACCTGATGGCGGTCTTTATCTGAAAATCTCACCACCTTGTCTTCAATCGAGGGACAGTACCTTGGACCGGTTCCCTTAATGGTACCGGAATAAAGAGGAGAGCGGTCCAGATTATCCCGGATAATTTCATGAGTTTCTTCTGTTGTATAAGTGAGCCAGCACTTTACCTGTTCTCTCTCCAAATCCTCCGGTGAATTGGTAAAGGAAAAAGGAACCATTTTCTCATCCCCATATTGAGGTTCCATTTTCGAATAATCAATGGTACTTCCATCTATCCTTGCCGGTGTACCCGTTTTAAATCTCCGTAGCTCCACTCCCAATTTTTCCAGGGAATCGGAAAGATAATTGGCAGCCTGAAGTCCATTCGGTCCTGTGTAAACAGAAATATTTCCTGTAATACACCGTGACTTTAAATAAGTTCCGGTACAGAGAACACATACCTGACAATAATATATTGCCCCGGTATTTGTTTTTACACCGGTTATCGCTCCGTTCTCTGTCAAAAGCTCTGTTACCTCTGCCTGCTTAATGGAGAGATTTTCTGTCTGCTCCAGTACTTTTCTCATGGAATCGCTGTATTCTTTTTTATCCGCCTGGGCCCGGAGAGAATGAACGGCCGGACCTTTTGATTTATTTAACATTTTAGACTGAATAAAGGTACGGTCAATATTTTTTCCCATTTCTCCACCGAGGGCGTCAACCTCCCGAACCAGATGCCCCTTTGAGGTTCCCCCTACATTGGGATTGCAGGGCATCATGGCAATACTGTCTACACTGACCGTAAACATTACCGTATGGAATGACAATCGGGCAAGAGCTAATGCCGCCTCACATCCGGCATGACCGGCTCCCACTACGACAGCGTCATATGTTTCTGTAAAAACCGACTCACTCATTTTTTCCTCTCCTTAGAAAAAAAATACTCTGCTTTTTATTTACCCATACAAAAATCCTTAAATATCTTGTCGACAATATCATCTTCCACCGTTTCTCCGATAATTTTTCCAAGTGATTCATAGGCATTATACAAATCGATGGAATACAAATCCTCCGGCATTCCGGCTTCAATGCTCTCCGATAAATTCCTTAAACTCTCCGCTGTTTCATAAAGTGCCTGTTTCTGTCTCATATTTGTAATATAAATTTCATCCTGATAGGACACACTTCCCAACATAAATCGTTCATTCAGATAGGCTTCCAACTCCCGCAGTCCCTCTCCGGTAGCAGCAGAAAAAGGCAGCACTTTTTTCTCCGTCATTTTTTGTATTTGCTCCGGCAGGATAACAGAGGTCAAATCGGATTTATTTAACAAAATAATACCCTGCTTTTTTCTCATTAGATTAAAAATATTTTTATCTTCCTCCGACAACTCCTCACTGGAATCAAGAATGCAAATAACAAAATCAGCCTCCTTCACAGACTGTTTCGCTTTCTCAATGCCAATGCTTTCTATCTTATCCTCTGTGTTTCGGATACCTGCTGTATCGACCAAGTGCAACAATGTCTGTCCAATCATCAGCTCTTCTTCCAGCGTATCTCTCGTAGTCCCCGGTATGTCTGTTACAATCGCCCGGTTTTCTCTTAGAATACAATTCAAAAAAGAAGATTTCCCCACATTTGGTTTCCCGACAATAACAGTCCGGATTCCCTCTTTTATAATTCTTCCATTTTCACTGTTATCCAGTAAATATTTGACTTCCTCCCGGAGCAGCTTCGTATGCTCCCCCATGACAGAAGAAAAATCTTCCAAAGAAATATGCTCCGGATCATCCAGGGCCGCTTCCAAAAAGGCAATATCCTCTAAAATCATTTCCCGCAAAGAAACAATCTTTTCCTTTACCTTTCCCGTTAGCTGTGACAAAGAATTTTCCAGTGCCACCTTACTTTTTGAACGGATTACATCCATAACGGATTCTGCCTGAGATAAATCAAGACGACCGTTTAAAAAGGCACGCTTGGTAAATTCCCCCGGCTCTGCTATCCTCACACCCTTTTCCACTAACAGTTCCAATATTTTCTGACAGATAAAGGCACCGCCATGACATTGAATTTCCACCACGTCCTCCGCCGTATAGCTGCGGGGTGCTTTCATAATTAATACCAAAACCTCATCTAACAGTTCATTTTTAGCATTCTGAATAAACCCATATTGTATGGTATGGGTCTGACAGGATTCCAGAGAAATTTTTTCATTTTTGGCATTGAAAAAAATTTCACTTACTATTTTCAATGAATCATCTCCGCTGATTCGAATCACACTAATACTGCCGTTTTTAGAAGAAACGGCTATGGCCGCGATGGTGTCCTGATATTTCATATATCTTTTCCTTATCTATAAATAGTAAGGCTGAATCATAAGATTCAGCCTTTCACACTTAATCTCTGTTTTCTGAATAATTTTTCTTACGGTCTTTCGAATAATTATTATTTCGTCTTCCGCGGTAGTGGTTTCGCCTTGGCATATCTGCATATTCCTTACTAGTTGTCACAACTACCTTCCGGTGTGGTTCCTCACCTTCACTGTGGGTTTCCACATATTTATCTGCCTGCAGTGCCGCATGGATAATTCTTCTTTCATAAGGATTCATCGGCTCAAGAAAGGCAGGTCTTCCTGTTTTCTTTACCTTACTTGCCACATTTCTCGCCAGATTTTCAATGGTTTCTTTTCTTCTCTGACGATAATTTTCTGTATCAATTTTTACTTTAATATATTGTTCCGGACGTTTTTTATTGGCAACAAGAGAAGTCAGATACTGCAAAGAATCCAATGTCTGTCCTCTTTTTCCTATTAACACGCCCATTTCTTCGCCCTTTAATTCAATATTAATAATATTTTCTTCCGTATCATAGTCAAGTAAAATCTCTACGACAAGGTTCATTGCCTCAAAGGTTTTATTCAAAAAGTTTTTCACAGTATCTATGACATCTTCCTTTTTGCGGACACGGATACGCGCCGGCTTA
>JAFLTC010000039.1 GCA_022510615.1 Lachnospiraceae bacterium
TTCCCTCCTGAGATATGATTTCTTACACCTTCTATGATACCAACTTTTTGCCAAAAAACAAGGGGTACTTACAATTTTTTCGTGTGAATTTTCCCTTATTCAAACTGTAGCTCATACAATTTCCGGTAAATGCCTCCGGCTGCCATTAGCGTATCATGGCTTCCACTCTCTTCGATGCCGTTTTCGGTCAATACCAGTATCGTTTCCGCATTTCTTATGGTAGACAGGCGATGGGCAATAACAAAGGTAGTACGATTCTTCGCCAATATCTCTAACGATTCCTGCACCACCTTTTCACTTTCGTTGTCTAATGCCGAGGTGGCCTCGTCAAAAATTAAAATCTCTGGATTTTTCAGAAAAACTCTGGCAATGGATATTCTCTGCTTCTGTCCGCCGGAGAGCTTGATACCTCTCTGCCCGATATCCGTTTCATAGCCATTCGGCAGTGACATAATAAACTCATGGGCATTGGCATTTTTCGCCGCCTCGATTACTTCCTCTCTCGTGGCGTCCGGTCTGCCATAGCGGATATTATCATAAATTGTTCCCACAAAGAGATACACCTCCTGCTGAACAATACCAATATGGCTTCGAAGGCTGTTCAGCTGAATATCCCGGATATCGTTTCCGTCAATGCGGATGCACCCTCCTGTCACATCGTAAAAACGAGGAATCAGGCTGCACAACGTACTTTTTCCTGCACCGGAACTGCCCACCAGTGCCATGTAGGAACCTGCCTTAACGGAAAGATTGACATGATTTAACACCTTTTCTGCATTGTCTTCATACCGGAAACTGACATTTTCAAAAGCAATATCGCCCTTTACCTCCCCAAGGGGACGGGCAGTCGGAGAATCTTCGATATCCGACTGGATATTGATAATCTCCATAAAACGCTCAAAGCCGGTGTAACCGTTCTGAAACTGCTCCGTAAAATCAATCAGGGTTTTTACCGGCTCCGTAAATACATTGATGTATAACAAAAACGTAATCAGATCCGTTACCGATACCACACCTCTTGTGATAAAAATGGCGCCTGCCACCAGTACCACAATCTGAATCAGTGTCGTAAAGGCTCCCAACCCGGCGTGATACCCACCCATATAAAGGTAGCTGTTTTTCTTTGCACTTAAAAATCCGTCATTTCCCTCTTTAAATTTTTCCTCTTCTATCTCCTCGTTAGCAAAAGATTTTACCACTCGGATACCGGATAGGTTATCCTCTATCTGGGCATTAATCTCTGCAATCTGCACCCGGTTTCTCTTAAAGGCACGCTTCATCTTCCGGTTAAAGTAGTAAGCATAGGCGAACATAAACGGTATGAGGGCAAACGCCGCCAATGCCAGATAAGGACTAATGATAAACAGGATGATAAACGCCCCGATTATTTTTATGAGAGAAATCACAAGATTTTCCGGACCATGATGTAAAAGCTCCGTGATATCAAATAAATCCGAAGTAATCCTCGACATAAGCTGCCCTACCTTCTGGTCATCGTAGAAGGAAAAGGACAGCTTCTGATAGTGGGCAAAGATTTCCGCCCTCATATCATATTCCATTTTTGCACCCATAACATGTCCATAGTTGGAAATGAAAAACTTACAGTAGCATTCCACCGCCACCAGACCAATCATCAATAACCCTAAAAGAAGAATGCTGTGCAGAGCTTCCTCTGCCGGACGGATAATGACATTGGTGGTAATATACCGGACCAGAATCGGAATAACTAACGTGGTGGCAGAAGCCACCAGCGCAAAAAACATATCCGCCCAGAAAACTCCCAGATAGGGCTTATAATAACTAATCATTTTCTTTAAATTCTTCAAGTAAATCTACCTCCAAAAAAACATGCTATGATAATCCAATAGTCATTATCATAGCATGTTTTTATAAAAATTTACAGTCTTTCCTTATTTTTTATGCTACCACCTGATGCATTTTTACCTTGGAAAATGCCAGGCCCGCTGCAATCAGTGCCGTGCCAAACAGAACTTCAATTCCCATAGACATCCAGAGCGATGATAAATTGCCGCCTGGTGTATAGGTGTCAATGGTGCGGACAGCAATGATATACCAGTAGGAGGGCAGCAGATGTGCCGCTTTGATAATTCCATCCCCCAAGTATTCCAGAGGTACAAAGACACCTCCCAAAAAGCTGATTCCTAATCCGACTACATTGGAAATCATACTCAGGGTCGCTGTCTTTTTTACCACCTGCCCCACGAAAAATGCAAGACCCAGAGCTACTACCAGAAAACAGAGCATGTTGCATATAAACAGAAGCCCCTTTAGGGATAGTACCTCCACCCCCATAACGGCAAACACCATCAGAAAGAACAGGACACACAGTCCCAGGCCTGCCGTTACCGTTCCGGCAAGCAGTTCCAGATTCATCCTCATGAGAGAATAGGAGGAACAGGTATTTCGCTCCTTTATCTCCTTGCGGTGGAACACAATGAGAATCGGACCGATTCCCACCACGCAGATGCAGACAAAAATATACGGGATATAAGCAAACCAATAGTATAATATACTGTGAACCGCACCTCCGCTCCCCTCTGTCATCGTCACCTCTGCCTCTACCTGATTGGCAAGCTCTGCCTTCATAACGGCTTCCTCGGTGGAAAAGCCTCCTGCCAGATATCCCTGTATCAGCATGATATACTGGTTTGTCAGACTTTGGAAGGTTTCGCTGTAAATAGTCCCCGGAATAGTAAATAGTTCAATTTTCTCTACCTCCCCACCATTTTCCACTGATTTCCCAAACCCTTTCGGAATCCGTATCACGCAGTTTACCCACCGGGAATATAACGCATCCTGAATAGATTCCTCTCCATCCTCAATCTCTGTCTTATCATTATTTTTTGCCAGAACATTAATGAGATTCCGGCTAATCCTGGAGTTATCCTCATCAAAGACAGAAAAGGCATAGGAGGCGGCCTCAAAGTTTTTCTTGTCATTGCTCTGTCCCTGGGTAGAGACAATAGCCGCGACCCCTAAAAAGATGCCAAGGTACATAAGCATCTGACCCTTTTGCTTATTTAAAATTCGAAAAAATAATTTATAAACTTGCATACCGGTTCCTCCTTACCACAAAGTAGCAGATAACAGCAAGCGCTACTGTCATACCTCCCAGAATACAGAGATTCTGTAAAAACCTTTCATAGCCCTCATATATGTTCAGGGCATAGAAGGAATCCGAAATCAGCGCTGCCGGATTGATATCGTTGAGAATCGGCACGTTTCGCTCGATAAGAGCCTTTATACCGTCAACGACTAAATCGGATAACACAGATAGTACCATGCTGACACTGATAAGAATGCCAATCTTTCCTGCTTCTCCCGGACGGGGCAGCGAGCCCACCAGAATGCCAAGCATAATACCAAAACTGGTTCCCACAAATAGCAGAAGTAAAATGGCAGGAATTTTTGTGCCAAAATCAATTTTCAGGACAAACCGCATATAGAGAAATAACAGACATACAATCACATACTGTACAAGCTCACAGGCAGCAAAATCTGCCAGAACCCCTTTCAGCTTATGAGTTGGCGCCACACTTCTGCGTTGCCCCAATGCCGTGGCATTTGCCTGAATCTTTAATATCCGGTCACAGCTGGCAAAGGAGGCAAAAAGGCAGGTCATGGCAAAAATCGCATAGAAATAATTCACGGTATCATCCTGATTTCCCTCCGTATTATTTTTCTCCACAAAACAGTCCACCTGCTCCGACAGCTTTTTTACCGTCTCTCCCATTTTTTCCGGATGAGCCACCGCCACATCCGATATCGTCTTTTTAAACTGTAAAAACTGATTGAGAAATACATGGAGCACCGTCTGCTCCATACCGCTTTCCTTTACCTTTAAGGTCACCGTATCCCCCACTGTAATAATTCCCTTTACTTCGTCTTCCTCTAACAGCTTATCTGCCTGTTGTTCCGACGTTTCTGTCACAGCTAAAAGAGCTCCTTCTCCGGATACCTCTTTGAGCACCGGCTCAAAAATCGGATTCTCCTTTTGCTGCACCACAGCCACGGAAACGGCGTGAAATTTCTCCGTGGTTTCATATAAATTTCCAAATGCCAGAAACATAAAGGTACTGAGGGCAAAGGGAAATACTAACGTCCAAAATACCGTCTCCCGTGTCTTTATCAGACATTTTAAGGCATATTTGAATACATGGAAAAACATCGTTTCCCCTCCCCTCTTAGTCTCGTAATTCTTTTCCTGTAATTTCTAAAAATACATCATTCAGAGTCGGCAGCTCCGAATATACCCGTCCAAATGGGATATCCTGATTTTTGAAGTAATCCAGCACGCGAATCAGGTTATGCTTTCCTCCGCTGAAGCGGATGCAGATGCTGCCTTCCTCATATTTTGCTTCATAAGCATGTGGTAAACCGCCAAGACTCTCTACGTTCTCCTCAGACAACTCCGGTGCCTCCACGGTAATGGTCTCGGTATTTTTTATCATCTTTTTTAATTCTTCTTTTGTACCAATGGCCAGATTTTGTCCCTTATCCATAATGGCAATCCGGGTACAGATCTGCTCTACCTCCTCCATGTAATGGGAGGTATAAATAATCGTGGCCCCCTGACTGTTCAAACGAACAATTCCCTCTAAAATCTTATTTCGACTCTGAGGATCTACCGCTACCGTAGGCTCATCAAAGAAAATCAGCTTTGGCTTATGGACAATACCACAGGCGATATTCAATCTCCTTAACAGACCGCCTGATAGCTTTTTCGGATAAAACTTCCGAAACTCCTCTAGACCGGTAAACTCAATGGCCTCTTCCACATATTGTTTCCGAAGACTTTTATCGGAAATATATAACCCACAGAAATAATCAATGTTTTCATATACTGTCAGTTCATCGAACACTGCTACATTCTGCATAACCACACCAATTTCTTTTTTTAGCTCATAGGAATCCGGCTTCATTTCCTTACCGAATACCCGTACCGAACCCCTGTCATAGCTTAACAGGGACAAAATACAGTTAATGGTAGTCGTTTTTCCGGAACCATTCGGTCCCAGCAGTCCAAAAATTTCCCCCTCTTCAATGGTCAGGTTAAAGTGATCCAGTGCCACTAATTCTTTATATCGTTTTACCAGATTTTCGATTTCTATTACCGCTGCCATATTCTCCTCCATTCTGCTGCTAATCACAGCGATTTTGTCCCTATTATACCAATAAAGCCTAAAAATAGAAAGTGAAAATCGGCATTTCTATCCTGTGACATTTGTCATTTACTTTTTCTCTGATTATACCGTATAATAAATTCATATGATAATGGGAACTGTTTGATGGACACTGCAGGTCAAAGGGTTCAGAAGGGAGGATGCCATGCGGGATTTAGGAATGAAGCTGATTTTATTTATTGTTTGTACCTGCCTTATTTCCCTTGACGGATTCCGGTTTCAGACGACTGCCGTCTTTGTCCTCTCTTTTATCGTGACCTGTCTGTGTACCTATTTTTCACAGACAAAGATAGCGGTCTGCCTGCTCTGGGGATATTGCCTGCTCTGTTTTATTTTTCCGGTATTCGGTCTGTATCTTCCTCTGCTTTTTTATGACTCCTGCCGGAATTTTAGGCACTTGACCCTTCCGGTGGCAATTGTTGCTACCTTACAGCTTTTTTTTCGCATGCCTTATACTCTGGCTTTTTCCTGCCTTATCCTGTCTGTCTTTTCCTTTCTTCTGTCCCTTTTTTCTGAACAGCTGGATAAACTGAAAAACCAGCTTCACCTTTTACAGGATGACAGCAGAGAAGCAACTTTAATCTTAAAGGAAAGAAACCGGGCACTGATGGAAAAACAGGACTCGGAAATCCACGTCGCTACTTTGTCCGAGAGAAACCGCATTGCCAGAGAAATCCATGACAATGTAGGACATATGCTGACACGTTCGCTTTTGCAGACAGGGGCGTTAAAGATAATGAACCGGGAGCCGGCTCTTGTGGAGCCCTTAGCTACGCTGCACGACACGTTGAATACTGCCATGACAAGTATCCGTAACAGTGTTCATGATTTGCATGATGAATCCATTGATTTATATTCTGCCTTACAGGATGCGATTGCCGGGGTTGAAAAGCCCTCCATCCATCTGGATTATGATATCGGAGATCAGGTTCCCCGGAATATGAAATACGCCTTTGTTGCTATTGTGAAAGAGGCATTGCAGAACATACACAAGCACAGTAACGCCGATAGCGCACAAATTATTTTACGGGAACACCCGGGATTTTATCATCTCCAGATTCAGGATAATGGCACGGTGGAAAAAATCCGAACGGAGAACGGAATCGGCTTATCCAATATGGAGGAACGGGTTCACGCCCTGCATGGTACGATCCGGTTTTCCACGGAAAAAGGCTTTGGTATTTTTATCACGATTATGAAAAACGAGAACAAATATGCCAGGAACGGCAGAAATGAGGAATTATGAAAATATGTATCATTGATGATGACAACCTTGTGGCGTTATCACTACAAACAATTTTGGAAGCAGATGAACGGATTACTATTGCCGGGTTGGGAAACAGCGGTAAAGATGCCATTCGGCTGTATGAAGAGGAAAAACCGGATGTACTTTTAATGGATATCCGCATGGAAGGGATGACCGGACTGGACGCCGGCAGTGAGATTTTAAAAAAACATCCGGAAGCTAAGATTTTATTTCTCACTA
>JAFLTC010000004.1 GCA_022510615.1 Lachnospiraceae bacterium
GCCACATTTTGGTTGGAGCTGAACCAGTTGAATTCCTTTATGGTTGGCTTTTTCGGGGAGACAATCGTTGCCTTTAACTGTGCTTTGCGGTTGGCTCCAGCCGTGAAGAGGGACAAAGTGGTTTTGTCCAGCTCAATTTCCTTTATTTCTTTTAGTTTCTTAACGACAGTTACCTTGATGGCTGCCTCTACTTTTTTATTATCCTTTGGTCGAATCGTAATCGTTGTCTTTCCGACCTCTTTTGCCTTGATTTTTCCCTTGGAAGAAACGGAGGCAATCGCTTCTTTACTGCTTTTGTAAACCAGGTTTTTGCTGGCAGATGCCGGGAATACACTGGTTTTCGTCTGGAACGTGCTTCCTTTTTGCAGCGTCAGGGTAGTGGCAACCTTTTTGCCCTTTTCGCTAAACGGTGCGTTTACCTGGATTTTTGCAGCAGTTACAGTGACGCGGCATACAGCCATGGCACCCTGACCATCCGCAGAGGTGACCGTAATCTTAGCAGTTCCTGCTTTTTTCGCTGTTACCAGACCGTGTTTATCTACGTCCGCCACATTTTTATTGGAGGTAAACCAGTTAAATTTCTTTGTGGTCGGCTTTTCCGGAGAGACAATCGTTGCCTTTAGCTGTGCCGTGCGGTCGGTTCCAGACGTGAAAAGGGACAAAGTGGTTTTGTCCAGCTTAATTTCCTTTACTTCTTTTAGTTTCTTAACGACAGTTACCTTGATGACTGCCTCTACGTTTTTATTACTGTCTGGTTGAATCGTAATCGTTGTTTTTCCAAGCTGCTTTGCCTTGATTTCCCCCTTGGAAGAAACGGAGGCAATCGCTTTTTTACTGCTCTTGTAAATCAGTTTTTTGCTGGAAGATTCAGGGAACACTTTGGTTTGCACCTGGAACGTGCTTCCTTTTTTCAGCATCAGGGTAGTGGTGACCTTTTTGCCCTTTGCGCTAAACGGTGCTTCTACCTGGATTTTTCCAGTATCTACAGTGACACTGCATACAGCCCTGGCACCGCGGCCGTCCGCAGAGGTTACCGTAATCTTGGCGGTTCCTGCTTTTTTCGCTGTTACCCGACCTTTTTTATTTACGGTCGCTACATTTTTATTGGAGCTGAACCAGTTGAATTTCTTCGTGGTCGGCTTTTTCGGGGAGACAATCGTTGCCTTTAACTGTGCTTTGCGGTTGGCTCCAGACTTGGAAAGGGCCAAAGTAGTTTTATTCAGCTCAATTTTCTTTACTCTTTTTAATTTCTTAACGACAGTTACTTTGATGACTGCCTTTACTTTTTTATTTTTCTTAGACCGGATCGTAATCGTTGTCTTTCCGACCTTTATTGCCTTGATTTTTCCCTTGGAAGAAACCGTGGCAATCGCTTCTTTACTACTTTTGTAAACCAGTTTTTTGCTGGCCGATACCGGGAACACCTTGGTTTTCAATCGGAAGGTGCTTCCCTTTTTCAGCGTCAGGGTAGTGGTGACCTTTTTACCCTTTGCGCTAAACGGTGCTTTTATCTGGATACTTGTCGGCTTACCCTTAGCATCCGCATCCGTTCCACTTTGCGGCAGTATGCCTGCCACAAGTGCCACAGAAAGCAGAACCGCTAATCCTCTCTTTCCTATTTTCATCCTTTTATCTCCTTTCGCATATCCATGCTTTTTATATAAATTTTGTGAGTTATGAGATTATATCAAAATCATAAGAATTTTTCAATATTTTTTCGGGGGCATCACTTAATCGACACTCCACATCACTTAATCGACACTATTTTTCAAAATACCACCTCCCAAAAGACACACACATATCAATTTTTCTTGCCTTCCAATTGTAACAATAAATGAATGATTTGTTAAAGATTCATAGCACAGACAGCCGGAATTATGTTATACTAATCTTAAGCATATCTTTCAGTTCCGGATGCATAGGCAACGAAGGGGGAATTGATTTATGAAAATTCTATCTCTTGTCCAATTGTAAATAACATTTCTGCCAAACGCATTGTAGCGGATATTGAGTCCGTTCCACTGCCTGGAAACACACAGATTGTAGAACGGTTCAGTCAGGCAGGGAAGCTGACAGGAAATGGGAATGGGATGCAGTTTTTCGTTTGAAACCGATGTGTCAAACGGACAATTCTATATTGTTTATTCTTGGGGAGATGGGATTTCACCATTTCAGGATTTTGATTTGAGAGGACATTGATTGGATGCAATAAAATACGAATTTATAAATGTTTTGATGTGATGTGTGGAGGACAAAATGGCAAAAGTGATTCTTATATGTGGGAAAATCTGCTGCGGTAAGAGTACCTATGCAGAGCAGCTGCGTCTTGAAAACAAGGCAGTTTTACTTTCGGTTGATGAAATAACGCTTGCTCTCTTTGAACAGCACATTGGCGATAAACACGATGAGTATGTGGAAAAAACACAAAAATACCTGTTTGATAAATCAGTTGAAATTATTGAAACCGGAACCAATGTCATACTTGACTGGGGATTCTGGATGAAAGAAGAAAGAGACTTTGCAAAGGAGTTTTATAGGTCCCGGAATATTGAATGCGAATTTCACTATATCGATATCAGCGATGAGACTTGGGCATTACGCCTACGCAAGAGAAACGATGCTATATTAGCTGAGGAAACCAGTGCTTATTTTGTCGATGATAACCTTGCCGCGAAATTCGGTGCGCTTTTTGAGATGCCGGATAAAGATGAAATTGATGTGTGGGTTAGCATAACGGCGCCGTTATGCTAGACAATGATTTGGCGAAGAAGATAAAAAGATATTTGACACCATTATGCGAGAAATCTGTAGAAAAGGAATACCATATGAAAATTTCCGTGAAAAAAATAAAGAAAAGATACTATGCCCTGATTCTTTTATTCATTATTATCGTGTACATATTTTGGAATGCACTAAGCATATGGAATTATGCCGATGTAGATGAAACCCGTAAAGCGGATGTTGCTATTGTATTAGGTGCCGCCGCCTCGGATAGTGAAGTGTCCCCTGTGTTCAGAGAAAGAATGAATCAGGGTATCTTGCTATATCAGAATGGCTGGGTAAAAAAGATGATTATAACAGGCGGCTATGGAGAGGGGAATCAACACTCCGATGCGTATATAGGGTACCAGTATGCGAAGGAACAGGGTATCCCAGAGGGGGATATTCTCATAGAGGAGAAATCAACCATTACGGAAGAAAATCTGGAAAATGCAAAGGCGATCATGGATGAAAGTCACTACAATAGTGCATTACTGGTAAGTGACCCGTTACATATGAAAAGGGCAATGCTGTTAGCAAGGGATAAAGGAATCGAAGCCTATTCTTCGCCAACCACCACCTCTATGTACCGGGGGACATGGGTTAAGTTAAAGTTTCTTGTGAGAGAAGTGTTTTTTTATGTTGGATATAAAATAGTAAGTATTTGGAGGTAATGATACAATGGGACGAGTCGTAGCTATAGCCGGAGGAGATTTACAATCCAGTTTTTCAATTAATAGGTATGCTGTAGCTTTAACGAAAAAAGAGCAGGCAAATGTACTATTTATTGGAACGGCAAGTAAAGATAATGTACTTTATATAAAAAATATAAAAGAGACATTTAGAAATTTTCGCTGTGAGGTAAAGGATTTGTCACTGACAAGACGGGAATATACAGAGCAGGAACTGGATGCCCTTCTTAACTGGGCAGACCTGATTTATATTGGCGGCGGTGATACCGTATATATGATGAACTGTTGGAAAAAGTGTGGTCTGGATATTAAATTAAAAAACATATACAGAAATGATTCAGCCGTATTAATGGGGATTAGTGCCGGAGCCATCTGTTGGTTTCATTGTGGCCTCAGTGACAGTGAAGAGGCTGAAAAACCGGAGGGTGTGGCATATGGCTGGGCAAATGGGATGTTAAATTTATATCCGGCGGCGTTTTGTCCACATTATGATGAAAAGGATAGAGATATATTTGATACGATGCTGGCAACGAAAGGACTATCCGGCTTAGCGCTGGAAAGGGATACTGCCTTTGTGGAAGACGGGGGAGAATACTTTTTTATCAAATCTTGTGAAAGTGTGAAAGGGTATTATATGGTCTATGAAAATAACACATTGAAAAAAACGGAATTGGAAATGCAGTTAATAGAATAATTCGGAAAAATTTTATATGGAACATGGGAAGGAGAAAGCAGAACATGAAACGAAGAATACTATCCATACTTATGATTTTTTGCATGTGTATGACCATACTGCCGCAGGGGTGGTGACTGTGTCTGCGGCAGAGGAGTCGGGGACGCCATATGAAGGTCAAACAGAGCAAGGCATTTATACAATTTCGGATGAAATGCAGCAGATGCAGACGGCTATCTGGTATATGTACAGTACTGCGGCAAGAAGTTTACGAGGAAGGCGACAAAGACCATCAAAAAATCTTCCACCACGAAAGTGAAGGTGGCGAAAATCGGTGGCAAGAAACTGAAGTTAAAGAAAAACTACAAATACACCAATGCAAAGAAAGTCAAAGTCACGAAAAGAGGGATTATCTTGAAGGTTGGAAAGAGTGCTAAGATCAAGGCAAAGACCGTTCGTGTGGAGAAGAAAAAGAAACTGCTTCCAAAGGGGCACGGCAGGAAGTACCGCTACAAATCCACTAATACTAACGTGGCAAAGGTGTCAAAGAGCGGAAAGATAACCGCCAAGGACAAGGGAAGTTGCAGCGTCTATGTATTTGCCCAGAATGGCTATGCAAAGAGAGTGAAGGTGACAGTGAAATAAAAGGAATATAAACTTGTAAAACAACAGCCGGTTCGTCGGAACCGGCTGTTGTTTTAATCATAAGTATCCTTCGACAGAAAAATCGTCTTTTTCTTCTTTCCATTTTTATAAACATCCAGATAGGACTTCGCCTTTTTAGCGGATAGTTGCTCTGCTCGTGGCTTGTAACGGTATCCTTTCAGAGCATTTTTATAAGACTTAATATGGACATTCAAACGACCGCCTTTCGTTTTCGCCAGAACGAGAATCGGAACATCCAGTGTATTTTTTATTTGCAAATCTTTGCCGCCTACGGAAAGAGCAGAGTCCAGACCGAGAGGTGAATAGCTGACAGGCATACTGTGGGGATAACGCTTGACCGGAATGATTCCGGCAATCAAAAAGGCGTCATAGGCGGTAGTAGATACCTGGCAGATACCACCACCCTCTGCCTGCACTACCTTTCCTTTAAAATAGGCGCCGGATTTTTTATAGGATTTTCCGTCTGAGTCATCGTATAAAATGTCCAGAAAGGAAATCGACTCGCCGGGCAGAAGAAATGTATTGTCCAGACGGGAGGCGGCTATGCGGATATTAGTACCCCTTGGTGTTGTAGCCCCGAAAGAGGTGGAGTAGCTGCTGATTACATGAGTTACCTTTTCGACTTTCTCCGTGGTCCACTCCGGCTCTGTGGTAGAGGTCCGGTAAGAGGCGGAATAGTGATCCGTTGTTTCCTGATTCAGATACGTCATCAGTTCAGTATGTATCGTGGCAGTGTCCAGTGTATGCCCCAGCTCCGAGGGAGTAATGGCCCCCGAGGAATCAATCCGGGAGTTTTTAGGAGGGGTGTTATAGGTGTCAGATAGTTTTTTCATAACAGTCTGTACTGCTTCTTCGTCTGCTGCACACTGAACCATGCCGGACAATTCGTCCTCTGTCACCGTATGTTTCCCATTAAAGATAAGCTCGGCAAGGGAGGCTTCTTCTCCCAGTTCATACGTAGTATTTTCATCATATTGATAATAAATATGTTCCCCTAACTGCTCCATGGTATAGGAATGGTTTTGTCCGTCAATCGTGAGGGAGACAGTGCGGTTTTGATAGCCGGCAGCAGCCAGAGAGAGTGTCTGTTGCACTCTCTGAATAAATTTACTATCTTTTTCACTCCGGTATTCTATATACAAATAGCTGACACCAAGCACGCCGGCGGCAGCCAGCAGCATGAATAAGACAACAAGCAGTTTCTTACGTAATCCCATAGCACCTTTCCTTCCTACTTACTTTATAAAATTTCCTCACGGATTTGTAGCACGTATTACTTATATTGATATTATAGCATGGGGAAATAGGGATTGCTACGTTTATTTTAAGCGGAGTTGACAAAGAAAAATACTTTGTCTATAATACTAACCTGATTAGAAATCAGGAAAGAAAAGGGAGTCACAGATAATGAATATAACAGATAAAAAACGAACGCTTATTTTTATAAACATCATTATAACCTGTATCGCCTCGTCCATGTTAGCAACGGCACTCAATACGGCACTGCCAAATATGATGAAAGAGCTTTCCATTGATATGGCAACGGGACAATGGTTGACAAGCGGGTACTCGCTGATTATGGGAATTATGATGCCTCTTACGGCATTTCTTATTACCCGATTTCCTACCAGAAAGCTGTACATATCCGCGGTTATCTGCTTTTTGCTGGGATTGGTACTGTGTGCGGCAGCCCCGGATTTTTCGGTGCTGATGAGCGGTAGGGCGTTACAGGCATGCGGAAATGGAATACTTACTTCCATGGCGCAGGTTATTATTCTTTCTATTTTTCCAAATGAAAAAAAGGGAACGGCAATGGGATGGTATGGGTTATCAGTAGGTGCGGCTCCCGTCATCGCTCCGACACTGGCGGGAATGATAGTGGATGTTTTCGGCTGGCGAATGATCTTTTACATTGCGGCTGCTATTATGATACTCTCTCTCGTCTATGCAATTTGTGTGTTTGATAATGTTCTGGACACGATGAAAAAGAAATTCGATGTTTTGTCTTTTGTTATTAGTGCCATTGCCTTTGGCGGAATTACTCTGGGAATCGGAAATATCGGCAGCTACTCTTTTGTGAGTGTTCAGGTGCTTTGGTTATTGGGAATCGGTATTGTGGCGGCCGTGATATTTTCAATCCGACAGTTCCGGCTTACGGATCCGTTTCTTGAACTCCGTATTCTGAGTAATAAAGATTACACGCTGAGTGTGATTGGAAGTATGCTTCTTTATTTTGTTATGATGGGTTCTTCCCTTTTGCTGCCATTATATGTCCAGTCCATTATGGGACGCAGTGCTACCTTATCGGGAATTGTCATGCTGCCCGGCTCGCTGGCGATGGCTATCATCAGTCCTTTTGCCGGAAAAATTTATGACAGGCTGGGCATGAAGCTATTGTTTGTAATTGGTGCGGCGTGTATGATGTTTAGTAATGCGGCCATGATGTTCATCCATATGGATACGCCAATCTGGCTGGCCGGCGTATACAATACAATTCGCTGCATGGCAATCGGATGTCTTATGATGCCGTTAGTTACCTGGGGAACCAGTGGTATTGAGCTGAAAAAGACAGCCCATGCGACAGCCCTTTTGACCTCCCTTCGGACCATCGCGGGAGCGGTGGGACAGGCAATCTCTGTAGGGGTTATGACGGCTGTAGCGGCGGGAATTGCGGCAAATAACAGCTCCGCCATGCTCCGGGGCTTTAATGCCAGTTTTCTGATGACCTCCGTCATTAGCCTGGTGCTTTTGCTGATATCCGTGTTTGGTGTAAAGAGGAATAAAACCAATAAAGTTTTATCGAGAGACTGCCGATAACCATAATAGAGTAGTGGCGGCAAACGGATTTGCCGTGAGAAGGAGATGGTCATATGGATATGACAGTTCAAAATTCTACAGAAACGTCCCTGCAGGAATTAAAGAACCGGCTGGAGATGCAGAAAAAGGCAGTAGCCAAGGCGAAAACGAAAAAGAATGCGAAAACAAAAAAGAAAAAACTGGGCTATAGTCCAACGGATATTTCGATGCAGCTAATGCGTGCCACCCGTGCCGCCGGAGTATCGATGGTTTTACTACGGGCGAGAAGCAAGGTGGATCAGTTGCAGCGTTGTGCAGCCAGTGGGCAGTATGATGAGGCTGAGATAAAGGCGGCTTTGACTCATGCCAAACGGATTGTAAAGTGTGCAAAGAAAAAGCTTAGAAATATGGAAAACGAAGAAGCCATAGAAAGCAAGGGAAATAAAAAGGATACCACAAAGAATGTCAGGGAGGAAGAAAAGCTCCGTCAGATGATTCAGAGGGAGTTAAAGAAGCTGCGCCGGAAAAACCGGAGTGAAGAAAATAACGCAATTCAAAACGCGAATATGCGCTATCTGAAAGAAAAAATCAGGGAGCAGAAGAGGGAAGCGGTTATGGAACAAATGTCCATGGAAACAGAGATGTCTGAAATGCCGGTGGAAGCAGGAGAAGGTGCAGCCGCTGTACCGACCGGAGAAGCGGTGGAGGCCGTCCCTGTCTCTGTGGATGTTTTAATATAATACTATTATTTAATACGGTAAAGGGAGGTTCATCATGGGAAAAACAAGAAATCGTGTTGTGGCATTTTTTCTGGCGATGTGTATGCTACTTAGTGTAGGTGCTGTATTTGGCAGCCAGCCGGCAGAGGCAGCGAAAAAACCAAAACTTTCGGCGAAAAAGATGACCGTATATATCGGCAAAACAAAGACGCTGAAGGTAAAAAAGAATGGTACGAAAACCATCGTAAAAACCAGTTGGAAAGTAAGCAATAAAAAGATTGTTACCCTGTCGAAGAAAAAGAAAACTTCGGTAAAGTTAAAGGGAAAAAAGACAGGAAGCACCAAGGTAAAGGCGGTTGTCCGCTATCGTAGAAAGGGGACAAAAAAGGTTTATAAGACGACATTAACCTGTAAACTCAAAGCAGAGGTATATGTTTCCCCGGCGGCAAAGAAAAAGGCAAATGTTAAAAAAGCGACTACCCAGTATTCCTCACTGGCAAAGCTTGCCGAAAAGCATGGTATGAAGTTGGGTACGGTAGTAAATTATGGATATATGTCGGATACAAATTACAAGAATCTTGTAAAGTATCATTTTAACAGTCTGACAGCGGGAAATGAGTTTAAAGCATATTCCCTGTTAGACCAGCAAAAGTCCGCGCAAAATAAGGATGGAATGCCGGTCATGAACTATGCCATGGCAGATGCCATTATGGATTTTGCCAAAGCAAATGGAATTAAAATACGAGGGCACGTCCTTGTGTGGCATGCCTATATGTCGGACTGGTTCTTCCGCGAGGGCTATGACCAGGACAAAAAGTATGTGAGCAAGGCGGTTATGCAGAAACGTCTGAAATACTACATTCAGGATGTCATTACTCATTTTGAAAAGAAATATCCGGGTGTAATTTATTGCTGGGATGTGGTAAATGAAGCAGTTGCCGACAGTTCTGTGGGGAACGATAAGAGAAATCTCAGAACCGACAATCAGTTTTACCAGATACTCGGCAGCGATTATGTGGAGCAGACATTCCTGTATGCAAAGGATGTGGTGGAAGACTTAGGTGCAGATATCAAACTGTATTACAATGACTACAATGCTTTCTTTGCTGCAAAGCGGGAGGAAATATGCAATCTGGCTACCAGCATTAATTCCTATGTCAAGGATGACTCCGGACAGTACCGCAAGCTTTGCGATGGTATCGGCATGCAGGGTTATATCGGAGGCTATGGTACTCAGACGGGCTGTATGAATGAGGCGCAGATTCCTCTGATAAAGACAGCCATTGAGAAATATGCGTCCCTTGGATTTGAGGTCCAGGTAACGGAAATGGCCGTACGGAATTATTCCGGCAGTACCAAAAATATGAAGACGCATGCGGAGTTTTATAAGAAGCTGTTCCAGATGTTTATCGGTATCAATACCGGTGAGGATAAGCCGTTAAAGGCAGTGAGCATCTGGGGGCTGTTTGATGACCCGACCCTGACACAGGGCTCTTATGGATATTCCATGAACGGTCCATACTGCGGTTTATTTGATGAGCTTTATGGAGTGAAAGATTCTTTCAAAAATGTATACAGTGTGTTGAAATAATAGCAGAGAAATAAAGAAAAACAAAACAGGCAGTGTCACCTCACACTGCCTGTTTTTTATCATATAGAAAAGTGGAGTAGCGTCGGATCTTCACGACACTTTTTTATCTGAGGCCACCGCCTGGGGTTCCACCGCCGCCCGGCCCCCAGCCTCCACCTGGGGTATTGCTATTGCTTCCGGCACTGACACTGGTGGAAGTAAATGTAAATTTCGTATACTGTGTTAGAGAATTCAGAGATGTTCCATAATAAACCGTATAGGCTTCTCCCAATTTTAATGCCTCACAGGATAAGACGACAGACTGGAATTTTTTCTCCGGTTTTGCCGTCATAACAGTCTGACCGGCACTATTCTTTAATACTACATATGTGCCTGCTGCCTGTACCGTTTCAAATCTGACATTCACGGCAGGCTGGGAAGAGCCGCTGGTCGGTGCAACGTCCATTCCGACTGCACCTGCTGCAATCAGCGTACCACCTGAAATTTCGCAGACACAATTATGATCTCCATAATCTAATGCTCCATTGCCCCCATTTTCCGGCCCGTTTACGGTAACGGTTCCACCCCGGAAGAAAATGTTTCCGTTAGAATCGATTCCGTCGCCCGAGGCGTAAACAGTAAGGGAGCCTCCATTGACAATAATCTGATAATTGGTCTGGGATGCCGACTCTCCTTTTGAAAAGTTATCTCCGGCGGAGGCATTGTTTCCGCCTGCAACATTGAGACCATCATCTTTTGCCGTCACTGTAATTGTGCCGCCATTTATTGTAATGTCACCACTTTCCAGCCCCTCGTAAGATTTCTTTATCTGAATATTTCCACCATTAATCTGTAATCCGGTATCGGAGTGGATGCCGTCATCTCCTGCCGAAAGTTCCAAAGTACCGCCATCAATACGAATGCTGCCGGAACAATGCAGGGCATCATCTGCCAATGGATCATTGGCATTTCGCTTTTCACGCTGTTCGCTATAAGTTGCTGTTGTATCTGCTGCTATTTTTCCTGCTGTAGCCGGGATACCAATACTAACTCCCGCTTTGATTCCCTTATAGCTGCTGCTCTCTGCAGAGTTGGACAGATTCTTAGTCGTAACTTCTAAGTCGGATGGATTCAGACGCAATGTCCGGAATACACTGATGCCATCCCCATTATCCGATACGATTCGGTAAACACCGCCATCCAGATCCATGTTACCGAGAGCTGCCAATGTTCCGTCCGTATCATCTGCCAAATCACTTTCGTCCAGCGTTGTCTTTAAAGCATCTCCGTCCGAATGAATATTTAATTCTGCCTGGTACACAGAAAGTTCTGTTTTTCCCGTAATTCCATTGTGTCCGGTGGCATTATTTTCAAGACCGCTGACGGAAATCTTTGTATTCAATATTTTCAGTGCATTGGTTGCCTTAATGCCATTTCCGTTCTCGGAAAAGATATTCAACGTTCCGGTGCCATTTATTGTAAGCGGAATTTTTTTACATACAATTCCTCCGGTATACGTAGTTGAAACACTATCATCCTTATCAATGCCTGTCTTACCGGTATCCATCAGAGTATTTACGCTGTCTTTTTTTACCGTAATGACAGCACGCGTCACCGATTTCTTAACGGTAATCAGTCCCGTATCGGAGTCCGGTTCCGTATTGTTAGATGATGTGAGATTCACTCCATCCAGAATAATATGTGCGGTTCCTGTTTCTCCACCGGAATAATCTACTTCAATCAGACCGTCTACAGCGGTATCTGTAGTTTCTGTGTGAATGAGATAGGTTCCCGGAGTGATAATAGTCAGTTTGTTTTTCTTGCTAATTTCATATGTGGTCTTAGTAATTTTCTGTGCCGGAGCTTTTGCCGGGATGGTAATTTCTACCACATCGTCAGGAATCTCTGTATTCCGGTCTGTTTCATCATACTCGGCAACACTCGGTTCCACATATCCCTTCATGGAATCGTCTCCCTTATACTGACTGTCACCCGGTGGAGTTACCTTTGGAGAAGAAGTAGCATTTGGTGTAGGTGTGCTGTCTGGTGTTCCCTTTTTTATCGTGTACAGGTAATCGGACCGAAGTTTACTTTTTTTCTCTGTCTTTCTCAGCTTTGCCGTTGTCATCTTTTTACCCTTCACCGGATACAGCTTTAAGGTTTTGGTAGAAGTAAAGGTAAAGGTTTTAGAGGATTTTGCCTTAATCTTCTTGGATTTTGAAAACTTACCGGAAACGGTGTAGTATACCGTATATCCTTTTTTGGCCTTTACTTTTGTAGTTACAGAGCCTTTATAGGTGCCTGCTTTTTTACTAATCGTATAACCAACCGGTTTCTTTACAGTAAGCTTTATCTTTTGTTTATTCTTTCCCATGCGAACCGTAATGGTCGCTTTTCCCTTTTTCTTCGCCGTAATCAGACCTTTAGCCGAAACTTTAGCAACAGACTGTTTGCTGGATGAAAATTTCAGGGAAGATGCCTTCCGGTTTGTTTTAATCTGAAACGTGCTTCCTACTGCCATTGTCTTTGTTTTTCCTGTATTTTTTAATCGAAGCGTTTTGGCAGATGCTTTTTGTGGAACCCCCACCACTGCCAATGCCAATATTAAAAATACAGATACCCATTTTTTAAAGTTCTTTGTCATATTGTCCTCCTTTGTATTGTCATTATTTATTTAAAACGGTTCCATCTGCAAGTGTAATGGTATAACCGTTAAAATTAATTATACCATTGTTTGTCAGAGTAGTCACCTTACAATTTCCCGTCAGATTCCAGGTGCTTCCACTGTCAATGGTGATCACGGCATTATTTTCGACCGCTGAGCCGTTCTGTTCGTTGTCCAGAATATTGACTGCACCGGTATAAACACTGCCGTTTGTCAGAGTCATTGCCAGGGTGGATATGCTGTCAACAGCGATGTTTCCATCAAGTGTCTGACCGTCTGCCGTAAATTCCACCTGTGCCCCATTTGCACCGGCGGCTCCCCAACCGTGGCTCGCGTCGTTGCCACTGGCCCGCAGGAAATATCTGTCTCCGTTAGTGCCGGCAATCCCGACGCCGGACAATGTTATTTTACATTTTGTATTTGTCACAAAAAACATATCTCCATTATTGGAAGTAAGATTTCCCCCTGTCATGGAAAAAACAGAAGTTCCCACATCCGCATCACCGGACATGGACTGATAAATCATGACATTGTGTACATTAATATCTGAACTGCTTCCCTTTGTGTCACTCATGTTACCAATCACAGTACAGTTTTCAAGAGCAATGGAATTTTTTCCTTCAATAACCAATGCTTCGGAATTATTTGCCGTAAGTGAGGCATTTTTTACGCTGATTTGTGCGGTGGAATATATGGCAGGAGAATTGTATCCGTTGCTGATATAACTGCCTCCGTCAACATTTACCGTGCCGCCACCACGGTCAGAGCGAATCGCCGCAGAAGAGCTGCCGGACGTCGTCACCTGTAAATTACTTGCCTTAGTTGTAGCACCGCCGGTAGTCTGAATGCCCCCTGAATTATCAGCTGTCGTTATAATGGCTGAATCTGAAATAGTTACTACGGTGCCCTCTCCGTAACTGAATACGCCGTTACCGTTTTGTGCCGAGGAATTTACCGCAGCCCCCTTGATGGTAACCTTTGCTCCATCCGTAGCAAGCAGAGCTGCATTCACACCGTAAAAGTCACCGTTTTCCGTGTTTGAGGAGGTGCCGGAGTTCTTATTGACTGTTATATTGTTTAACGAGGCGGTTGCACCGATTACGCGCAGGGCATTTTCATCATCACCCGTTGAAGTGTAGGATTCGTTGGAATAGGTGCCATCGGTGTCAATGGTGTTTGCCGAGCTTCCCTGCGTTACTTCTCCGGAACCGCCGGGCTGACCGTTTGGCATGCCAATGGGAGGTGCCTTCTCCGGTACTGTCGTTGTTTTGGCGGTGTCCTGCCCCTGACAGCCAACAAGGCTAATGACAAGGACAAGGGTACAAATAATTGAAGTCAGTTTTTTCATGTCTGTAACTCTCCTTTCGCTTTTGATTTCAAATTTAAAAGAATTAAGGCTGTCAGTACGAAAAAGATTCCAGCTAGGGAAGTTCCTGTCAGCGGTTCCTTCAGATAGAATACACTGACCAGTGTTCCGACAACCGGTTCTATGGCTGCCAGTATGGCGGCCTTTCCTGCCTCTACATGCGCCAGCCCGGCAGTATAAAAAATGTAGGGGAGCACGCTGCAAAGAATACTGGAAACTATAATCGGTACTGCCGCCCCGGGATGCTGGGAAAAAAGCTGAACAATGACTGGCGGGCGGCAAAAAGGAACAGTGACAATACTGGCAAATAAAAAGGTATACAGGGTAATGGTAAAGGGATGATATTTTTCTACAGCAAAATGGCCGAAAATACTGTAAAGAGCATATCCTAACCCTGCTCCCAGACCACATAGGAGGGCAAAAGGAGTCAGATTCATGGAACCCTGTAACACACCGGTAATCAAAATACATCCGGCAAATGCCAATAGTAGTGCCGTTATTTTCCTTGGAGTAATGGCTTCCTGGAAAAGAACAGCCGACAGGATTGTTACAAAAATCGGCGAGGTATATAGTAAAATGACCGCCGTTGACAGAGAGGTCATCTCAATTGTCTGAAAATAGCAAAGGCTGAAAAATGCAATACTACATATACCGGTCCCTAAAAAAATCCAGACATCCTTTCGCTGGATGCGTAGCAGGGAACGATCATAAACTGCCAGAAAAAGTAACAGACAGAGAAAGGTCAGAATACAACGCAGGCAAGTAAGCTGCAAGGTGGAAAATCCGTAGCCGCAAATAACCCGGACAAAAGCACCGAGCATCCCCCAGAGGGAACCGGCCAGAATAATAGAGAGCGGAGCCATACGTTTCATGCTTGTTCTTCCTTTCGTATAAGAGATATATCCTTGACAAATAACAATCCTTAGAGCATAATACTATAATAATCCTAAAAAGAATTCTTAACAATACTTTTCTTTATTTATTTGGGATGTTCAATCTTTGTTATCTTTCCCTTTTGATAGTTTAATATATTTACCTAGGCAGCCGAAGGGTGCAACGCCACCGTTTCCGAGTTTTGTGAAAGGAGTGGTGATTATGAGTACATATGAAGAGTTTATTACAGACTCAAAAAATTTTTCAAACCTTGCACTAAAATACAAAACTGATTCGTGTTAGTTAGTGAAAGGAGGTTATATGATGTACATCAAAACAGAAGAAGAATACAGTGAAGTTGTCGAACGGTTTTCTGACATGATATTTCGGATTGCCTATCAGAACCTATTGAATATCCATGATGCGGAGGATGCGGTCCAGGATGTATTCTTAAAACTTCTGAAACAAAAAAATAAGTGCTTTCATGACGAGGAACATCTCAAGTCATGGCTCATCCGGATAACAATTAATCAATGTCTGGACTACAAAAAAGCTTTCTTTCGAAAGAATACTGTTCCGTTAGAGGATTTGGAAATTCCCTATGAACAAAAAGAGCGGGAGCTTATGGAAGAATTATACCGACTGCCAAAGGAGTATCGCAATATTCTTTATTTACATTATTATGAAGGCTATACAATAAAGGAGATTGCAAAAATTCTTGGCAAAAAGCAAAATACGGTAAATTCAAAACTGACAAGGGGACGTAATCAGTTAAAAAAAATTATGGAGGTTGAAAATGAAGGCGAATTATAAAAATACACTTAATAAAGTGAAATTAAGCGAATCGGAAAAAGAAAAAGCAAAAGCCTTATTTCACGAAGTAAACAATGAAAAGGAGAGCAAAATGGGAGTAAAAAGAGTATGGAAACCGGTTGCAGTAATGGCAGCCAGTCTGGCACTTGTATTATTTTTAAATGCAGTAATTCCAATGTTACAGAGAAAACAGAGTGATACCGTAGCGACAGCAACGGATAATTATTTTGTCGTTACGGCATATGCAAAGGAGCTGACGAAAACGGGAAAGGTTTTTCCGGATAAATATTCATCCTTAAGTGGTGCAGAGTGTGGAACGAAAGGAAAAGAAATTTCTTTTGCCTTTGGATTTCCATTGAAATGTAAGGGAAAAAATATTGACACCATCACCTATCAGATAAAGAATGGTGCTTTCCAGATTTCGAATCCGAAAGGAAAAAGTGTTGTCGTGGCAGGTGAAAAGGTCAAGAAAGGATTAAATGTTCCCGGTAGTTCTAAGGAAAGTGAGGAAAAAGAAAAGCTTACCTATGAATGGGAGCAGTATAAATCCTTTACCGTCAAGTATGATAACCAAATAAATAATAAGACCTGTATAGATGTAGTCGATACCTCTGATATATGGAGCGAAGAAAAACTGAGTCAGTATAAGTCTTTTAGGGATAGCATAATTGACCGGTCGCTGGAGGAAGATAAAAAAATACGTGATTTTCTTACGAAAGATATGGGTATTACCTGTACGGTGACATACAAGGACGGTTCCAAAGAGACAAAAAATATTGGTATTTTCAATGAGATTAAAAGACCGTCAGAGGTGTTAAGTGAAAAGGTTCCGGCGGAAAAGGATCAAAAAACGGTTATTACGTATTTCAATCTTCAGTAGTTCTGCATATATTAAAACAAAAAATTGATATAGAGGGCGGAATGGAACATTCGCAAAGACTGTTAGTGACGGCGCAGGAGGCCCGGGCATTGATATCGTTGCAGGAGCGGGATGAAAAGGGAAACTGGTGTCAGCGACTTTTTACCCGAGGCTGGATTGGAAAAAACGGTCTTGGCAAAGAGCGGGAGGGAGATAATAAAACACCGGTGGGGAGCTTAAAGTTTTTATTTGCCTTTGGCAGTAAGGAAAATCCGGGAACGGTATTTCCCTATATAAAAGTAGATGAGAGACATTATCTGGTGGATGATGTCTCTTCTGCCTATTATAATCAGCTGGTGGAGGAGGGGACGGTAGAAAGGGACTGGAACAGTGCAGAGCATCTGGTTTCCATGGGATGCGCCTACCACTATGCACTGGCAACAGATTATAATAAAGATTGCGCGCCCGGCAAAGGGTCCGGCATTTTTCTTCACTGTGAACAGGGGCACCCGACAGCAGGCTGCATTTCTGTTCCGGAGCCTGTAATGAAAGCAATATTGCAGAGAGTTAGGCAGGATTGCATGATAGAAATCAGTTAAGACTTTCCATAAAAATTTTATAAATAACTACTTGAGATTTTATCAACCAAGTAATATAATTATATTACTTAAATTTATAATGATTGGGGGTCTTTTATGAGACAAAATAAGAAGGTGCTGCTCAGTCTGATGCTTGTATTTTCACTGGTAGTGGGAATCGCTATGCCTCAGGTGAATGCGGCAAAGAAACTGAAACTGAACAAGAAAACGGTAACAGTCAGGGTTGGGAATAAAGCGACGATTACCGCAAAGAACACGAAGAAGAAGGTAAAATGGTCCATTAAAAAGGGCAAAAAGTACATTAAGATAACAAAAAAGAAAAAAACCAGTGTAACGATAAAGGGTAAAAAGGTTGGAAAGGCAGTCATTCTTGCCAAGGTGGGCAAGAAGAAGCTGACCTGTAAGGTAACCGTACAGAAGGCAGAGAAGCCGGTTGTAACGAAAAAACCGACTTCAACACCAACGAAAGCTCCTACGGCGACACCATCGGATAATGCTTCACCGACACCATCGGATAATACTTCGCCAACACCATCGGATAATGCTTCGCCAACACCAGATCCGACCTATGTGCCGGAACCGGTAAAGAATATTGTGATTGATTTGAGCAAGTATACCACTACTTTTACTGCCTCGGGCAAAATTGATTTCAGAGATCAGATTGAAAAACGTTTTGATTTAAGCCTGTTTAAATCGCTGAAGGTTACTTATAAATTGGTATTTGAAGATGATGATAAATCGGATTTTAACATTGTAAAGTTTGCCGTGGCACAGGATAGTAGTACTCTAAACGGAACGGACGATGGTATTGCTTTTGCCTATGGTCAGGCAACCAGCACCACGGCGACGATAGATTTGTCGGGAGAAACTATAGCCGGAACTGCAGTGGGAATTAACATTCAGCCAATGAACGCAAGCTGGAAATGGCCGGCTAAGCTGACCAGTATTACCATAACAGGACTTGAGTTTGTGGCAAAATCCGGAGCCGTATATCCGGACCCGAGTGCACCGGTAGCTCCGACCCCGACACCGGGACCGACCTATCCACCGACAGAGTTTAACTATGCGGGAACCGATATAAACTGGATAGATACCAGTAAACCAATGGTAGCCTTTACTTTTGATGATGGTCCGGTAGGAAATGCCAGTGGAAGCAACAGCATGAAAATTCATGAGGCTTTAAAGAAGTATAATGCCCATGCTACCTTCTTCTATATTGGAAGCAGGATTAATAATGATGCCGCTAAGGCGGAAATTAAACAGGCGGACGAATACGGATTTGAGGTAGGAAACCACTCCTATGACTGGAACAGGATGGACACCATGGGTGAGGCGAAAGTGAAAGACTCTATTGAAAAGACCAATAAACTTCTGACCGAAATCACCGGATACAGTAACTTCCTGTTCCGAGCCCCGGAATTGAGAATAAGTACAATCATGCAGGGCTATATTAATGCTCCATTCATTGATTGCTCTGTAGACAGTAAAGACTGGGATGGAGCTACAACAGCAAAAATCATAGAAAACGTAGAGAAGGCGCAGGACGGTGATATTGTCTTGATGCACGAGACGGAGGCAAATACTGTCGCAGCCATCGAGACATTGTTACAGTATTTCCAGGATAAGGGCTGGCAGGTTGTTTCGGTATCTGAGCTGTTTAAGGCAAAGGGTAAAAAGCTGATGACAGGAACGAAATACTCGAACGCAAGATAAAAGATTTTTAATCAAATAATGTTGTTTTCAAAAAGTACGGAGTTGTATAAAGACTCCGTACTTTTTCTTGTGCACCCGCTTGGCGGACATCTGTGTCCGCCATATTGCCATGAAAAGCGGAATGTGATAGAATGGTAAATATATTAGCAGGGAAAGGAGTCAGAACGTGACAGGAATTGTTTTGGAAGGCGGTACATTCCGTCCGATGTTTAGTTCAGGGGTTATGGATGCCCTGTTATCAGAAAATATTTTACTTCCGTATTGTATCGGTGTTTCGGCGGGGATATCGAATGGTGTTTCCTATATTTCGAAACAGCCTCAGAGAAATCTGGAGATTATGCAGAAGTACCGCAATGATAAGCGTTATATGAGCAGAAGTAACTGGAGAAAAAACAAGAGCATTTTTGGTCTGGATTTTGTCTTTGGTGAAATACCAAATCAATTGATTCCTTTCGACAGAGAAACTTTTTTCAGCTACGAGGGAAAATGTCTGGTGGGAGTGACGAATGCCGCTACCGGTCAGGCAGAATATAAAGATGCCATGGAGATGGATGATAAGTATACGATGCTCCGTGCCACCTGCGCGTTGCCGATGTTTTTCCCGGCGATTGAATTGGATGGAAATAAATATTACGACGGGGGACTGAGTGACCCGATTCCGGTCAAAAAGGCCCTTGAAGATGGATGTGATAAGCTTCTGATTGTATTAACACAACCCCGCGGTTACGTGAAGCACATCGGGAAATATGACAAAATGGGTGCCCGTATGCTGGGACGCCGCTACCCGGAAATCAAGCGTGCGATTTTAGGACGTCCGGAGCGTTATAACGAGGCAGTCAAGTTTTGCAATGAACTGGTCAAAGAGGGTAAGGCACTGATACTACGCCCGAACCATCTTCTGAACAGTTTTGAAAGTGATGTACGGCGACTGGAAATGTCATATTGGCATGGCTACCGTATGACAAAGGAGAAGATGGGGAAAATCAAGCGTTTTTTGGAAATTGAATAGAAAAAGGAAGAAGGAGTTTATTGCCTGTTATCAGGGATTGACATAGAGGCGGACTGTCTGCTATAATGTACCATGTTTGCGGATATGGCGGAATTGGCAGACGCGCTAGATTTAGGTTCTAGTGGGCAACCCCCGTGCAGGTTCAAGTCCTGTTATCCGCATAAAGAAGGGGACTATACCGTCAGGTGTAGTCCCCTTCTTTATCTGAAAAATAGTATGCGAAGAATCTACGCAAGTTGCGATAGGAAATAGAAAATAGGAAAGTTCTCTTTTGCGGAGTGGGGCGCGGTTTTCGGTCGCCCCTTTTTTATGACGGAATGTGTTGTATCGGATCATAAATGGGTACTTATATGTATGAAGGGAGGAGATAGTAGATTATGGACGATGAGGAAATCCTCCGTCTTTTTTTTGAACGTTCAGAACAAGCAATTACGGAAACAGAGAAAAAGTACGGAAAGTTATGCAGGCAGATTGCCTTTCGCATATTAGGTAATAAGGAAGATGGAGAGGAGTGTGTCAGTGACGCCTGTCTGGCTGCATGGAACAGTATTCCGCCGCTCCGACCTCACTCGCTGCGGGCATGGTTGTGCCGGACCACCCGGAATCTGGCGTTGAAAGTCTGGCGGGATAATCATGCCGGAAAGCGTTACAGCGAATACACTCGGTCTTTAGAGGAACTGAAAGAATGTATTCCGGCGAGGGAAACCGTAGAGGGAGTAATACTGGCGCAGGAGCTGACGGAGATAATTGAAAAATTTCTGGAAACATTGGATGCGGAGAAAAGAAATCTGTTCATGCGTCGGTACTGGTTGGCAGAGCCGGTAAAGGAGATAGCAATTTCCCGTGGTATATCCCAGCGAAATGCTGCTATGCAGTTAATGCGGATACGAAAGAAATTGTATCAATATCTGTTGGAACAGGGGGTGTTAGTGTGAAAAATATGCTCGATAGCATATTTTTCGCACCACTATTTGTGCCGGAGCGTCACAAATAGTATTGATGCACAGCCGAGGAAAATAAAGAACTAAAGTTCTTCGCATCTTTCTCGGCGTGCTTCCTACGCTGACGCTCCGGAATGGAGGTTCTTATGAAGGAAGAAAAATTATCCGAGGCAATCGGTGAGGTAGAGGAGCGGTTTGTCGAAGAGATGTTTAACTTTGACAACAGAAAGCTCCGGCGCAGACGGAAATGGCGGCATGTGGCAAAGGCGGCAGCCTGTCTGCTTGTGGTGGGAGTAGTTTTGACAGTGGCAGTCGTAGGGGAATATAGCAACACGCCTCCGACTACAGTGAAATCAATGGAAAAGCGGGTAAAGGAAACGGTGGAAGAATTAAATCAAAAATTAGAATCCGGGGAATTAGAAGACAGTATGTTATCCATCTGGTCCGATTTTTACCACTATAGAAATACGGAATATTATCGCAGGTTAGTGGGGCTTGGCATAGAGGCTCTGCCCTATATTTCAAACGAAATTGAAAAAAACGAGTTAGGGGGAATCGTGGGATACCTGATGGCATCGGCGGTGGAGGAGATTTTACACTGTGATTTAAGTGCGATTACCGGAAAATCATGGGCATATCCGGAGGAATTCAGTCAGTTATGGAAGAGTGAGAGAAACCAAGTTTATGCAGATGTCAGAGATGTTATACACGGCAATATGGAAACGGCAAAAAAAGAAAAAAAACTGAAAAATTTCGGACTGCTTATTTTGCCCTATCTTTATGAAGAGGCCATGGCGGTGGCAGCAGGGAAGGAACCGGATTTAAAGGCATTCCCAGAGGATATTCAGTCCTTTTGCCGTGATTTTCTAAAGAAAAATGTTGTAACAGAGGCAGAACTGGAGTCTATTCGCAATTTAATCTATCCGAATAGTGAAGCTTTTTCAGCAGAAAAGGAGTTGTTTGGATATAACCAATATGCTGCGTATGTGGGAATGCTTACCGAGAAAAAAGAATTGTCGGTAAAGCTGTTGGCAGATGACAAGGGTAAAAATGTGCTTGCCCTGGTAAATGGCATTCAGGTAGATTTGCGGAAAAAGTCGGAGTTTATCGCCTTTGAGCACTGTGATATTACTACTGTGGACTGGGATAATGACGGAACGCAGGAAATTTTAATGGTTTTCCGGGACAATAAGGTTCTGGATTTGCGGCTATTGAAACTGGGCAGTCAGGGGAAGTGGGAAGTGCTACGGCTCCCGAAAGGCTATCGTGACCGCAGTATAAATCTGACAGCGATGAAAGGCGGGCAGGCGAAGCCAGCAATTATAAAGCCGACGTGGACGAATTTTGAAACTCTGATATCTCTTCCGAAAATAGATCAAGCGAACCGTGAGTGGCTGAAGAAGGACGAAGAAATCTCTGTGAAATACGAAGAGGATTATAAGATAAAGCATCGTAAAAATACTCTTGAGATCTCTCAGTTTCTCTACCTGGGAGAGGATGGAGAGTGTACCGGGGTGATATGGCAGGAATTTAAGTTAAATAAGAAAGGGACGGCGCTACGATACGGGAAGATTGGTTATCGAGAGAGTGCCTGAAAATTAGTTATTTTGTAGGGGTAAAATATATCTGTGAAAGTGGTTTGCTTGGGATTAGTGGGCAAATCACTTTTCTTTTATGAGAAAAAGGTTAAACAGGGCATTCTACCCTTGTATTTGGGTATTTAAAGGGGGTAAACGTTGACATAAAAAAACCTTTTAGTAAAATGATTTCATAGAAAGGGCTTTTTAAAAAAGAAGGGAGGTATTGTTTTGTGAAAGTAAAAATAAAAGTGCAACCGGATATAGCGGAGACGGAAGTGGATATTTTGTGTCAGGAAGCAGATATGAAAATAAAGAGACTTGCATCCTATATCCAGCAATTTTCCAAAAGTATATCCTGCTATCAGGATAATCGAAAATTTCAGATTCCGCTGCATCAGATATTATATTTGGAAACTATAGATGGAAAAACCTTTCTTTATACAAAAGAGGAGGTTTATCAATGCAAAGGAAATTTTGTATCATTGGAGGCATTTTTTCAAAAAAGTTGCTTTACACGGATTTCCAGAAATGTAATTGTAAACGTAAAAAGAATCCAGTATGTAGAGCCTTATGAAAATCATCGCCTAGTAGTTATGATGAGTAACGGAGAAAAAATTTTAGCCGGTCGAACGTATATCAGAAAATTAAAGGAAATGCTTTATCAGCTATAAAAGGAGGATGACAATGAAAAATATATTTCAGTATGTAATTCCCTACACCTGCATGGGGGTGACGGCGGTACTTATTACAACTAGTGCTTTTAATATTTTTGCGGGAGAGAATACCTGGTATTATATGGAGTGGCTACTTATGGCAGCAGTCATATTTATATTGTATAGTATACAATTTGGAGTGCTGGAGCACATTGAATTTAAAACAACAGGCGGATATTACACGGCAGAATTTTTATTCTGGTATATTGGCTTTGGAGTTTTTCTCTTTGGTACAGGCTGGACAGGTTTTTGCGGAAAAAATGTCTTGATTTATACAGGTATTGTAATGGCAGTTTCCATAGCCCTTCACATGTACAGTAAAATTTATCTTAGAATTCAGGCAGATGAAATCAATCGGTTACTGGAGGATTATCGAAAAGGGTAAAAGGTATAAAAAAATATCCCCTTTCTACAGGTATTGCTTCCGTAGAAAGGGGATGTTACTATGGTTCTACTGCTCCTTCTGTGTCTGGTAATTACCTTGTTCGTGTACCGACTGCAGCATTTCCTGTTCAATCTCCCGGACATATTCTACAGATTGTAGTGTGTAGCGGCTGATTAATTCCGGTTCCACATGTTCCTTTAACATATTGCGGATAATAATGTTTTTCTGCTCTTTCATGCCCTCCTCAAAAAATTCTTCTGAACTGTAATATTTCATACTTTCGTTCCCCTTTCTGCATTCATTTACACTTTTTACAATGTTCCCAAATCGTGCATCTTCATTTTCCGGTACTGTATGTCGGATGTATCGGAGAAGACATGCCAGTTCGCTGTTATCCTTTATTGGCACTTCCAGATTAATATATAATTCATGGATACCATTAGCTACCGCGACACTACCTGCAAAATTGTTATTATTTTTAACACTGCGTTCAATTTCATACAGGGCTTTCCCTCCTTTGAGAAAGTCATTTACGCTGATAAAAATGTGGTAAATATCCGGTAGCTCCCGGTATTTCTGACCGGGAAGCAGTGTATGTGTGTCAATACAGGCGGTGCAATAACGTACCCGGCGCAGGTGGTCATCATTATCGGTAATCTGAAATTCAATATGTACCTGTTTACCATTTTTAGTCTCTGCAAGTATATCCAGTACCACAGAATGAAATTGTAGATTTGTTATATCTTTCTGGGTAGTGACAGAGGTAACAGTAAAATCATCTCCCAGAACAATACGGATTAAGTCCTGACAGGCGTTTATGTCACTGAATACTACCCGGGAAAACAAATCGCTGATGAGATTTGTCTCCTGATTTAAGTTTTCAAATATAGCATTTGCCATGCACTCCCTCCCTTTTCAGTAAATGATTGTTGCAGGAAGTGCGTAATCAATTATAGACAATTATTTTACTAAAACTTCCTGCCCTGTTATGTTTTGTATTTGTTTCATTGGATAAAGCAAGAGTTTTTCGGTAATAAAATAACAGACTATTAGATTCTATTGAGACTATTGCTTTTTGAAACCTCATCAATAGTATATAAAATAACGTGAGATAAGTCAAGTATCGTTTTGCGCCACTTTTCAGCGCAAAACGACATAGAATAGCTGTAGACAATAAGAATTATAGGGCCCCCCCTATTTAGCCACAAAGCAGCACCATTCCTTCATGTGCTCCACTCCGACAATTTCAAATCCGTTTTTGGTAAGAGCCTCTCTGACCTCCGCCTCCTTCATATCAATGATACCGGAGGTAATGTAGAGTCCGCCTTGCTTCAGATGTGGGCGGATAATCCCGGTAAGGGGAATGATAACATCCGCTAAGATATTTGCCACCACAATATCATGTCCTGTGCCGGCCCGCACCTTTAAGTACGGATTGGTAATCAGATCGCCGTCAAACAGGGTATATTGGGAAGAAGCGATTCGGTTTACCGCCATGTTTTCCCCGGCGACCTGAACGGCAACCTTATCAATGTCAATGGCGGTAGCATGTCCGGCGCCGAGCTTTAATGCGGCAATGGACAAAATACCGCTGCCACAGCCCACATCCAGAATAGAATCACCGGGCTTCACATACTTGTCCAATGCCTGAATACAGAGTTTGGTGGTTTCATGGGAACCGGTGCCAAAGGCGATGCCCGGATCGATTTCAATTAGAATATCTTCGTCTCGCTCCTTTTCATATTCCTCCCAGGTCGGCTTAATAACAATATCCTCCGCCGCCCGGAAAGGCTTAAAAAAGGTTTTCCAGTTATTGATCCAGTCCTTATCCTCTGTTTCGGAAAGAGAAACGGTTCCCTTTCCGATGTTACAAAACTCTTTTATTTCCTGAAAAATATCCTGAACCTGAAGCATTACTTTTTCCGGATTACACTGCTCCGGTTCCATGTAAAAATGAACCTTGGCACTTCCGTCATTGTCCTCCGGGTCAGGAAGAATATCCACAAACATTTTCTTTTTATCCTCTTCACTTAACGGTACGTGATCTTCAATTTCGATTCCCTCTACGCCGATTTCATCCAGCATATAGCTTAGCATGTCCACGGCATCGGTATGAGTATCCAGGGTAAAACGAATCCATTTCATTGGGAAAACACTCCTTTATGGGCTTGATATGTCTATTGTAGCGGGAAGCGGTGAGAAAATCAAGGGCAGTGCGGATTTTCATAATGTCTTTTGGTAAGGGGTGGAAAAATCTTATGAAATCCGCTATACTAAAAGAAAATGACGGGGAAAGGAGATGCAGATATGCGGTGGATAATACGACTGTTTCGCGTGCTGTCTGAATATGTCAATGGCTGGGTGTTAGCGGTGGTGGCAGCAATTATTCTTCTGATTGCTTTCTTTGTATGGGTCGATAAAAAAACAAAGGTACGCCGGGCAGGGGAATACCGGGTCAAAACACCGGAGGGCTCTGTCTTAATTTGTCACTGCTTTGACAGAGAGCACTATGAGGTGGCCGGGCTGAAAAAACAGAGGCGAATCCTCACCATTCCCCGGACGGTGGACGGCGTGCATGAGATAACAAGGTTGGGACTAAACGAGTATAATGGAGAGAAAGCCTTTAAAAAAGTAAAACATATTAAACTTCCGGTCTCCCTGGTGGATGTGAACGAAAAGGCAATGTTTGGGAATAATTATTCTTACCACATGAATGCCTTTGGCTATTTTCCGAATCTGAAAACCATAACCGTGGAGGAGGGGAATCCGAAATTCCGGGCAGAGGGCGCTATGCTTTATAAAGGGAAGTCGAAACTGATGGCAGTGGCTCCGGGACATTTTGGTGCCGTGATGATAGGAAAAGAGATTACGAAAATTGCCGCCAGTGCGTTGTTAGATTTAAAATACGCGACGGCTTTTGAGGTGGAGGAAGGAAACCCCAAATATAAGTCCATAGAGGGAGTTATCTATTCGTTAAACGGCAAAAAGCTTCTGCGGTATCCGATTTTAAAGCTTGGTTCGAAATTTGCAGTGCCGGAGGGAGTGAAAAAAATCCAGGCAGAGGCATTTTTCAGACAACGTTATTTGCAGAGAATTGAGATGCCGGAATCTCTCCGGGAAATCGGGTGTGCAGCCTTTTGCGAAAGTCGCCTGCTACGGCAGGTTATTTTAAATGACAAACTGCGAATCTTGGGACTGGAGGCCTTTGCACGCACGAAGGTCCGGGAACTTGTGCTGCCGGAAGGACTGCGGGAGGCTGAGATTGGCTCCATTCCGGTCAAGGAATTAGTCATTCCCGAAAAACTGGGAATGGTGACAGTATATGAAAGGGATGAGGGGGAGGGATTTTTATGGGCCGATAAATTAATCATTGAAAATCCTGCTCTGGATTTAGAGGCACTGGAAAATGAAGAGGGAAAGGACAGTCTTTTTACCTGTAAAAAAATCTATGCCTATGAGGGTTCACTTCCATATCGGCAGATGGATAAAGTCAAGGATACCTATGTCATTGATTTATTTGCCCTGCCGGGGAAAAAGTATGATGAGCCGCCGCAGCATATCGGTCCCACGGATACCGGGTGGTACTCGTTGGATAAGGAAGAGTTCCACATTTCCACTCCGGCAGAGCTTGCGGGTCTGTCGAAACTGTTAGAGGAAGAGGAGTTCGAAGGGGAGACCACGATTATTTATCTGGATGCGGATTTAGATATGAGCCAATACCCGAATTTTAAGCCGATTCCGGAGTTTGAGGATATCTTTGACGGCGGCGGTCACACCATATCCAATCTGCATATTTACCGTCCGACAGAAAATAGGGTAGGGCTTTTTCGCTCCCTTGGCTTCTATGGAAGAGTAAAGAACCTCCATGTACAGGGTGAGGTGACCGGCGGTAACTGCACGGGGGGAATTGTAGGCGAGCTGGGCTTTGGAACACTGGAAAATTCCAGCTTTGAAGGTAAGGTAGAGGGCTACGGCTATTTCGGGAAAAAGTATGGTCTCAAGGGCTTTCACTACTGATTTTATCTTTCGTACTGATATCGGGAATAACCAGAGCAGAGAAAAAAGCAGAGCCAGGAAAAGAACCAGAGAGGGGAAAGGAACCGGGAATGCGGGAAAAATGGATACTGGAGACAAAAAAGGGAGATTTTGAAGGACTTGCCAAGGAGTTAGGGGTGACTCCGCTGTTGGCACGCTGCATGATAAACCGGGGGTTGTCAGAGGTCAGTGAGATGAAACAATATCTTTATGGGACACTGGAGGATTTACATAATCCACGGCTTTTGAAGGATATGGATGTGGCGGTGGAGCTCCTTCTAGAGGCGAGGGAAAAGAAAAAACACATTGCCATTGCCTCGGATTTTGACTGTGATGGAATTTTTTCCGGGTACATATTGTGGAAAGGCTTTACCAGGCTGGGGATAGACAGCCGGATTTATACGCCGGACCGGGTGCAGGAAGGGTATGGACTGAATGAGAGAATTGTGGAGCAGGCACTGGCAGAGAACAGAACGGTTTTAGTAACCTGTGATAACGGCATTGCGGCAAATCCCCAGATAGAGTATGCGAAGGAAAAGGGAATGACAGTAATTGTCACAGACCATCATGAAGTACAGACAGAATTGCCGGCGGCGGATGCGGTAATCGACCCGAAAAGAGAGGAGGATACCTATCCCTTTGACGGATTATGCGGTGGCGGTGTTGCCTATAAGCTGGTCTGTGCACTATATGATGCCTGCGGTATTCCGGAAGAGGAGATGAAAGAGTTTCTGGAATATGTGGCTATTGCTACGGTAGCGGATGTGATGGAGCTGCGGGAGGAAAACCGGATTCTTGTAAAATATGGACTCGCGGCGTTATCACGCACAAAAAATATAGGACTGCGGGCGTTACTGGAAGTACAGGGGCTGACCGGTAAAAAAATCAATGCCGGGCATATCGGATTTATACTGGGCCCCTGCTTTAATGCGGCGGGACGTATCGCCACAGTGGAGGAATCCTTTTCCCTCCTAATGGAAACAGATTGGGAAAGGGCGCTGCAAAAGGCGGAGCAGTTAAAGAAAATTAATGAATCCCGAAAAGCAATGACAGAGGAGGGGGCAAAGCAGGCCCTTGCTCTGCTGGAAGCGCGAAAAGAAAAAGAAGGAAGGCTCCCATCTGTATGTATTTTACTTTTGCCGGATACCCATGAAAGTCTGGTGGGGATTATTGCCGGGCGAATAAAGGAGCGGTATGGACACCCGGTTATTGTCTTTACAAGAGCCGGAGATGGTCTGGTAAAGGGCTCCGGGCGTTCCATTGAGGCGTATCACATGTTTGATGAGCTGATGAAGTGCAAAGATTTAATGGAGCGATTCGGGGGACATAAAATGGCGGCAGGCATGACTCTTCCGGAGGAAAAACTGGAAGAACTGGAGCGGCGGCTGAATGAGAATGCGGTGCTGACAGAGGAGGATTTCCGTCCGGTTATCCGTATTGATGCCCCGATGCCCATCGGTTATGTCACGGAACGGCTGATCGAGGAATTTGAAAAAATGGAACCTTTCGGGGTGGGAAATCCCAAACCGGTCTTTGCGGAGCAGCATTTTCATATTTTGCGGGGACAAAGGCTGGGAAAGGAAAAAAATGTGCTAAAGCTGCGGGTGGAAAACGAGAAGGGAAGCCAGTGTGATGCTCTGTGTTTTGGGCAGGCAGAAGAATTTGAGGAGTTTGTAAAGAAACAGTGGGGAGAGCAGGAATTAAACCGGATGTATGAGGGCAGAGAAAATAAGCTGGATGTGGCATTGACGTATTTCCCGTCCGTGAATGAATATCAGGGGATGCGTTCGATACAAATACAGATTACGGGCTTTTGCCGGATACAATAAGGAGGACTTATGATAGAGATTAGTTTATGCATGATTGTGAAAGATGAGGAAAAAATATTGGCGCGGTGTCTGGACAGTGTGGCGGATTTGATGGAGGAAATCATTATTGTGGATACCGGCTCTACTGACCGCACAAAGGAAATTGCCCGGAAATATACCGACAAAATATATGATTTTGAGTGGATTGATGATTTTTCTGCGGCGAGAAATTTTGCTTTTTCCAAGGCGACAAAGGATTATATTTATTCAGCCGATGCCGATGAGGTTTTAAATGAGGAAAATCGGAAGAAATTCCGGGAGTTGAAGGAAATTTTACTGCCTGAGATTGATATTGTACAGATGAAATACGGAAACCAGCTCGCCCATGGGACGGCGTATAATTTTGATGAGGAGTACCGCCCGAAGTTGTTTAAGCGACTGAGGGAATTTGTCTGGATTGAGCCGGTCCACGAAACGGTGCGTTTAGAGCCGGTTGTTTACGATTCGGAAATTGTCATTGAGCACCGGCCGGAAAACAATCACTCTAAGAGAGACTTTTTTACGTTCCAAAAGCATATTAAAAAGGGACTCCGCTTGTCAAAGCGGCTGCATCACATGTATGCTATGGAGCTGTATATTTCCGGGGAGGCAGAGGATTTTTGGGAGGCGGAGGAGTTTTTTACCGCCACGGCACAGGACCCGGAGCGAAGCATGGATGAGGTAAAAGAGGCAGCCTGCGTGGTCTGCCGGGGAGCGAGACTGCGGGATGACAGCCGGACTCTTTTGAAAATGTGTCTGAAGGATTTACTCACCGAGGGCTCATCGGAAATGTGTTATGAGCTGGGAGAGTATTTCTTTTCCCATGAGGATTACGGGGAGGCGGCAATGTGGTATTATAACGCCATCCACGAAACCGAGAGCATTTTAAATATTCATACCTCCACGGACTGGGCGGAAAATCGCCTGAAGGAATGCGAACAAATTTTACAAAAAAGTTGAAGAACGCTTAAGGTTCGTGTATAATAGTAACGCACGTGTTTTTTTGATGCAAAATAACGATGTCTCATGGGATGAGATTGTTAGGAGGAATGGCTATGGTATCAGCTGTGGTAGGAGCCAACTGGGGTGACGAAGGAAAAGGTAAAATTACCGATATGTTGGGAGAGGAGTCCGATATTATTGTACGCTTTCAGGGAGGAAGCAATGCCGGACACACAATCGTAAATGATTATGGTAAGTTTGCCCTGCATATTTTACCGTCAGGCGTGTTTTATGACCACACGACGAGTATTATCGGTAATGGAGTTGCCCTGAATATTCCGGATTTATTTGATGAAATTAAGGGAATTGTGGACAGAGGTGTCCCGATGCCAAAGATTAAAGTTTCTGACCGTGCCCAGATTGTTATGCCGTATCATATTTTATTTGACCAGTATGAGGAGGAGCGTCTGGCAGGAAAGTCCTTTGGCTCGACAAAGTCCGGCATTGCACCATTCTATTCCGATAAATATGGGAAAACCGGTATTCAGGTATCGGAGCTTTTTGACGAGGACGCCCTGAGAGAAAAGGTTCAGGGAATCTGTGAGCAGAAAAATGTGCTTTTAGAGCATCTTTATCATAAGCCGGTGCTGGATGTAGAAGAGTTAATGGCAACACTGAAAGAGTATCGGAAAATGGTGGAGCCATATGTATGCGATGTGTCAGCTTATCTCTTTGAGGCGAGGCAGCAGGGCAAAAATATTCTGTTAGAGGGGCAGTTAGGCTCTCTGAAGGACCCGGATCACGGTATTTATCCGATGGTTACCTCATCTTCTACTCTGGCAGGCTATGGCGCAGTAGGTGCCGGTGTTCCGCCATATGAGATTAAGAGAATTGTAACGGTAGTGAAGGCTTATTCCAGTGCGGTAGGTGCCGGAGAGTTTGTCAGCGAGATTTTCGGAGAAGAGGCAGATGAGTTACGACGACGCGGCGGAGACGGCGGTGAGTATGGTGCTACTACAGGGCGTCCACGTCGTATGGGCTGGTTTGATGCTGTGGCAAGTCGCTATGGCTGCCGTGTACAGGGAGCTACGGAAGTGGCCCTGACGGTTTTAGATGTACTGGGATATCTGGATGAGCTGCCAATCTGTGTCGGCTATGAAATTGACGGAACGATAACAAAGGATTTCCCTACTACCAGCCAGTTAAAGAAAGCAAAACCGGTTTATGAAGTGCTTCCGGGATGGAAAACGGATATCCGTGGTATTACAGAGTATGATAAATTGCCGGAGAATTGCCGGAAATATATCGAATTTATAGAAAAAGAGCTGGGAGTTCCGGTAAAGATGATTTCCAATGGACCGGGACGTCATGAGATTATCCATAGGTAAGATATGTTCCTAGGCTGGAGCCATCGTGCTGGCATAACGGCATCATCGTGCTAATCCAAGTAACACCTTTAGTAATGCGTCATTCTGTTCCGGCATCATAAAGCAGAGACGGATATATTTATTGTTTAAAAACGGGAAAGTCGAGCAGTCCCGTATCATCAGATTTTGGCGGATTGCGGCATCAAAAACGTCAGAAGAAGTAAAATTTTGATTTAATATTTTGACCAAAACAAAGTTGGCGTGGGCCTGGAAAGTTTTAAAGTCAGGACTGGCCTCCAGCGCCTGGCAGACCCTTGTTCGCTCGGCGGAAATCAGTTGTCTTGTTTCTTTTATATAATCTTCATCCGTGAACATAATTTCCCCTGCAATGGCGGCAAGGGAATTTATCGTCCACGGATTTTTTCTTTGGTTAATTTCCTTTAGTAAATCGTGATTGCCACAGACGGCATAGCCAAGGCGCAGTCCCGGTGCGGCAAAAAACTTGGAGATTCCCCTAAGAATAATGATGTTGTTATAATATTCCGTCAGGGGAATAGCGGTAACCTCCTCCGGATCCTCGGTAAACTCCACATAGGTTTCATCCACAAGGACGGTAATGGATTTTCGTTTACAGTAATCCAGAATATCCCGCATCTGTTCCCGTTTGATAACGGAGGAAGTGGGATTGTTTGGATTACACAAAATTAATAGATCCACATCCTGGGACAGTTCATCTGTTAAGGCGGAGGTGTCCAGCCTGAACTCACCGGCCTCTGTCAGACTAAAATAGTGGGAACGGCCGCCACCCATGGCAACCTCCCTTTCATATTCCGAATAGGTAGGCCCCACAATAAAAGCCTTTTTTGGGTGAGTAATCTGGATAAACAGGGAAATTAATTCGGTGGAACCATTTCCCACTACAATATTGTTAATGTCAGAATGAACATACCCGGCGATACATTTTCGCAGGGAAGTATATTCCCTGTCCGGATATGTGGTGATGGCATTAATGTGTTCTGTCAGGGTTTCCCTTAACCGAAAGGATACCCCTAGAGGATTGACATTGGCGGAAAAACTGATGATGTTTTCCCTTTTTATGCCATAAATCTGTTCGATTTTTTCTAAATCACTACCGTGAAAATGTTCTTTTGGCTTCATGCGGGCAATTCTCCCTTCTATTTCTTTCCCCTATTATAGCTTTGCGGAGCTTTTTCGTCAAATAACTATTTCAATATGTAAGAAAAAATGGTATACTATAGAATTGGAATAGACATTAATGCGACATTAATGGTTCGGGATAAAACGTAAGGTGAGGTTGCAAATGAAAGAAAAGGTCTTGTCACTGGCAAAAGGAAATTTCATATTTGAGGCACCCGGTCTTATTCTGACCCCGGAAAAGCTTGAGTTTACCGTAACAGCGGGAGAAAAAAGAACAGAAAGCTTTTTGCTTGAAAATGAGAGAGGGACAAAGATAAAAGGCTTCGGTTCTGCCTGGGAAACGGAAATGGAGTTTCTTCCTGTATTTCACAGCGAGGAAAACAAGCTGGAGGTTACCGTAAATGCGGAGGAGCTTGTGCCGGGAGAACATATCCGGGGGGAACTTGTTCTGGTAACGGACTGCGGCGAGTGTCAGCTTCCTTATGACGTTACCGTGGTGGCACCGAAGCTTTCCGATGACAAGGGAACTGTGGACGATTATTTTATGCTGCAGGAAAGAATTCAGGAAAATCCGGAAAACGGGGCCAGATTATTCCATGACCCGAACTTTAAAGAGATCTTTTTGTACCGCGATGAGGCGGGAAAAGTTTTATATGAGCATCTGCAAAAGAAAAATACGAAAATCCACAGTATGGAAGAGTTTCTTGTGGCAATGGGAAAAAAGCAGGAAATTCGTTTTGAAGTATTGGATGACAAAAAAAAGCCGGTACGTGAGCTTTATTATGAGTTAAACGGAATCGATATACAGGGCAGTTTGCAAATCCGGGTAAATACATGGGGCAGCACAGGAATCCGTGTGCACGCTACCGCAGACTTTATCCAGCCGGAGATGCATATTTTGTGGACGGATGAATTTATGGACGGCGGGGATATTCTGGAATTTAGCATCCTGGCAGATAAGGTTGCCACCGGGAGGAGATATGGCAGCCTGATACTGGAAACCCCTTACCAGAAGCTGGAGATTCCGGTTTGTGCCCATAACCAGTTTGAAAAAAAGGAACGCCGGGTGGAACGGGCGAAGAAGGCGGCCTTTCTTACCTTATACCGGACTTATCTCGCCTATGCCGAAGAACGGCTGGACAAGACTGAGTTTCAGGATATGCTGCGAAAAAACCAGAGTGTAATCGAGCGTATTACGCCATATCCTCTGCCGATGATGGGGTATATTCAGGTGATACTCCGGGAGGAAAAAGCGATTCTGGAATTTTACCAGCAGACGGAATCCGTAGATGCTCCTGTAGTGGGGGCAGAACTGTGGGAGATAGAAAATTATATCCTGATTGAATATATTAAATATTTATATAGTAGGCGGGAGGAACAGCAGCTGCGGCTGTTTAGTCTGCTGGAGCAATATAGTGAAAACGGCTATAGCAGTGTGTTGTTGTTTTATCTGAAATTAATGCTGGATGACCGGTATGAGTCCGTCCGACTGAGGGAGAAGGATATTAAAGAGCAGTTACGGGCAGGAGAAAACAGTCCTCTTTTGTATTCGGAGCTGATGAAGATATACTGCGAGGAGCCGGCACTGATAACGGAGCTGGATGAATATACATTGGCAACAATAAACTATGGATTAAAGGCTGATTTAATAAATGAAGAACATGCCGTAGCCATAAGCTTTCTGGCAGAACGGCTGGTTCCGCCAAGACAACTGCCGTTAGTTTTGTCCGTGTTGAAGCGGTTATATGCAAAATTTACTTTAGAAGATACACTGTGGGCTATTTGTAGTCTCCTTATCCGTAATGAAATTCGGCAGGAGAAATATTTCCCGTGGTTTGAAAAGGGAGTGGAAGAACATCTGCGTCTGACCGATCTTTATGAATACTATATGTATACGATGGACCGTGCTAACACCTTTTTGCTTCCGGATTCTGTACTGTCCTATTTCCAATATGAAAACCATCTGAATGAAACCTGTAAAGCATTTTTATATGCTTATATTGTAAGGCGAAAAGAGGAGCAGCCGGGGGATTTCCATATGTATGGAAACCACATACGGGAATTTGCCTTAAAACAGCTGGCGGGACACCGAATTAGTGAGGATGTCGGAGTAATCTATGAGGGGCTGTTTCAGGAGGGGAATATACAGGATTTTGTGGCACAGGAATTGCCATTTGTTATGTTTACCGAGCAGCTAACCTGCCATAATGATAAAATGGAGGGCGTGCTGGTAGTGCACACGGAAACGAAAGAGGAAACTTATTATCCATTTACGGAAGGGCAGGCAAAAATCCAGATTTATACCCCGAATTACCAACTGTATTTTGTGGACGGCGAGGGGAATTACTATACCGGAACGGTAGATTACACGCTAAAAAAGCTTCTGAATCTGGACAAGTTTTCGATATACTGTTACGAAAATGGAGCGGAGCACCCGCATCTTCTGGCCCATCTGGCAGTGGAGGCAGAGCGGGGTGCCAGATTGACAGAAAAGCAGGCATTGATTTTACAGCAGGCAGTAAAAATGGATTTATTCCGCCCTTATACCCGCGGAAAAATGTTACTGCGGTTGTATGACTATTACAACGAAACGAAGGATACGGCTATGCTCCTCGGCGTATTGGATGCCATTTCTCCGGAAGAAATCAAGAGAGAGCGTCTGGGCGAGGTGGCGACAGACTGCATTTATCATGGGATGTATGATAAGGCGGAGAAAATGCTTTCCCGGTATGGTGTCCGTGGCTGTGGGAAAAAGGCCCTTGCCATGCTCGTGACGGAAAAAATTCAGGAAAAGAAAAATGAATTTTCCCCGATGCTTGTGAAATGGGCACTGTATTTGTACCGGGAGAACTGCTTTGAGCGGGGGCTGATGAACTATCTTCTGCAATATTACATGGGGCAGACAAAGACGTTGACTGCCATTTACAACAAATGTCTGGAAATTCCCCAGCTGGTTATCGATGACGGCTCCAAGGAGCGATTGCTGGGACAGGTGGTATTTACCGGGGAAAACCCGGAACCTTACGAAAAACTGTTTTTAGAATATTACGAAAAGGGAAATAACCGTGTGTTGGTGAAGGCATTTTTATCTGTCTTTGCCTATGAGTTTATTGTGGGAAGGTGTACACTTTCTGAGGAAGTATTCCAAAAAATTGAGAAGGAAGCCTTTTATGAAAAAGAGAAAGTAATGGTTCTGTCGGCATTGAAATATTACAGTCAGAAGAAGGAATTTTCTAAAAAGCAAAAAGAATTCATTGAGCTTACTCTGGAGAGCTATGCCAGCGACGGACTGATACTGACCTTTATGAAAGACTTCATCGGCAGGGTGGCGGTGCCTTATGAGATTGAAAATGCCGTGCTGATTCAGTATAACAGCGGCACGTCAAAGGGGGTATTCCTCTTTGTAAAAAATGAGGAAGGGCAGTTTGTAAGCCAGCCTATGAAGCAGGTGTTTGATGGTATTTACACCAGTGAGCTGCTGCTCTTTGCCGGGGAAGAAAAAACCTGCTACATCTACGAGGAGGAAACCGATACCCGAAGCGAGGAAATGGTTGTGACAAGGCCGGAGAATGGGGGAAGCCCGGCGGGCTTTTTCCGGATGGTAAACCAGATGATTGAGGCAAAAGAGGCAGGAGAGGATGAAAAATACTTACAGCTTCGCAGAGATTATGAGGAAGCGAAGTATATGGCGGGGAAATTGTTTGAGATATTGTAGAGGGAGGTAAACATGGGCGAAAGGACATTGCTGTTAGGATACGACCTTTGTGATGACAAGACACAGCTTGCCGTCTACAGCCGGGAAAAACTGGAACCGGAACTGGTGGGACAGACGGATGAAAACCCGGATGCACTGTTTGATACGGAAATTATTCTGGAAGATACGGAGGTGCTGACCGGTTTTTTGCCACGGATTCGCCGGGGTGAGGATATTATTGTCAATGGGAAGCGTTCCAATCCGGTTAATGTACTGGCCTATTATTTTCGGAAAACTTTGTCTATGACAAGACAGGCCTATCCCTCTGAAACCATTAAGCAGTTAGTTATTACCGTCCCGGAGCAGACGCCGGAATTTACGCTCCTCATCTATGAGGCGTTAGAGATGCTTGGCATAGGGAAGGAGCGGGCGAGAATCATCAGCCACAAACAGAGCTTTCTGTATTATATGCTGTACCAGAAAAAGGAGCTCTGGGTCAACGATGTGGGCATGTTTGATTATGATGGCGAACATCTTCATTATTACCAGATGCAGGTGGATAGACGAAAAACGCCGATACTTGTCGGTGTGACAGAAAAAGATTTCAGCGAGGGAATGAAGGCGACAGAGGAGGAACAGCGAAAAGGCGTTATCTTTGAGGATATTGTATATGGAGCGATTCACAAACAGATTTTGTCTGCCCTGTATATGACCGGTGCCGGTTTCGCCGAGGAATGGTCGGATGAGGTATTCCAGAAGCTCTGTGTAGGAAGAAGACTGTTTAAGGGGCGTAACCTCTATGTCAGCGGTGCCTGCTACGCGGCAAAGGAGTTGGGTGAGACGGCGAAGCTGGATGATTATCTTTTGCTTGACGAAGATATGATTTCTTCCCATATATCGCTTCCGATTTATACCGATGCGAAGGAGCAGGAAGTTGTTCTGGTGAAGGCGGGCACGCCTTGGTATCAGATTAATCAAGAGTGGGAGCTGATACCCGATGGTGAAAATGAACTGGGTCTGACGGTAAAAAATATTTTTTCCAAGGAAGAGAAAAACCTTATGGTAGATTTGGAACCGGTGTCCGGGAGGGTGGAACGAAGATGTCGGATTCGTCTTGGGATTCGGTTTGAGGATGTTCATACCTGTACGGTTACGATAAAGGACATGGGATTTGGCGAATTGTTTCCGACATCGAACCGTATCTGGGAAAAAACTTTGACGGTAGATTAAAAGGAGGTGCCGGCGTGTTTATTTTGTGCAAGGGAAAGGTGGCAAGAGAACCCTATGAAATGCCCTATACCGGGCAGAAGGTGTATTCTCTGGAGGAACTCTGCTACTATATCTACCACAATATTTACAGCATTACGGAGGATTTTTTCGAGGAATCTCTGGCCGTGTGGCTGAAGGAAGAGACGGAGAATACCTTGCTGGCAAAGAAAATAGAGGAAATGCTTGCCGGGAATAAAAACCTGAAGGATTTAGTCGTAACCATCCTATGTGGCTGCGACTATTACAAGGAAAAGGAAATCCGGGAAATCATTTCAATAATTGACGGCATCGAGAATCTTCCGTTGTACCGGAAAAAGAAAATTAAGGCAGATAACTATCTGCGGGCGGGGTACTACGGAAAAAGTCTCCTTGCTTACCGGAAACTCCTTCATGGCAGTTTTGCCGTGAATTTTACCACGGAGGAATACGGGGATATTTTGCATAATCAGGGAATTGCCCATTTTTATACTTCGTCTTTTGCTGAGGCGGAGACTGATTTTAAAGAAGCCTATGTCAGAAACAATAAAAAGGAATCCCTGCTGCATTATTTATGGGTGTTAATGATGCAGAAAAAGGTAAAACTTTTTGAGACCGAGGCAGTTGCCTTTGGCATGTCACTGGAAGAAATACTGGTGGCAAAGGAGACTTATCAGAAGGCTCTTTCCGGCTGGCGGCTTCCGGAGGAAAGAGAGGACGACATTAAGCGATATAAGGAGCAGTTAAAAACGGCATTTTCATGCTAGAAAGAGAGGCGGCAGGGTTGCAGTTTCGTTTATTCAGGAAAAAAGATATGGATACCCCACCGGAGACTGTGTCGGAGGAACCGGAGGTAACCGTTGAGCAGTTAGTCAACGAGCCGGTAAAGGTAGAAAAAGAAAAGGTGGATATCAGCAATGACCGTGCCAGAATTGAATATCTGGGGCGGCTCCATGACGGTATTCTGGAGGCAAAGAGACAGTGCGGGGAAATCAAATTTGAATATGGACAGGTTACCTCTTATCTGAAGGATATCCAGTTAATCGATCAGGCGCCGGCGGAGGAAAAAACAGAGATGTATGCGGCGGCAAGGCGTATTGTGGAGCTGACAGAGGAGCGTCTGCATTTGCAGCGGCAGAAATATAAAATGACAGATGCCCAGAAGCGTGCCATGGAAAATTATGAGCCTACGGTGCGGGAAGATATTCAGAAACTGCTGGAGTACGAGGATTATCAGGTAAAAATAAAGAATGATTTACGACAGTTAAGCAGTGAGAAAAGCCTTTTACTTGCGGATAAACGGGATATTATCCGTGGACAGCGCACCTTAAAGACCATCGGAAAATGTCTGGCGGCAATTTTAATTGCCCTTGGTACGATGCTGCTAGCCTTAGCCTTTTGCTTTAAAGTAGACATTACCTTTCCTTTTGTGGCGACGGTGGCCTTTGGGTTTGTCATTGCTGCCATTATACTGAATGAGGCCAGAAAAAACCGGATTGACATGGTTATTACGGAGAAAAAATGTAACCGTGCCATATTTTTAACGAACCGTGTCAAAATCAAATATGTCAATAACGTGAGGACATTAGATTATCTCTATCAGAAATATCAGGTGAGAAATGCCACGGAGTTAGATTTTGTATACGGGCAATACAGAAAGGCAAAGAGAGAGTGGGCAAGGCAGCGGGAGAGTACGATACAGATTAATGAAAATAACCAAATACTGATGCAGGAATTACAGCGGCTTGGTGTAAAAGACAGAGATATCTGGTTTGCTCAGGCAAAGGCACTCATAGAGCCGAAGGAAATGGTAGAGGTGCGCCACGATTTGAATGTGCGGCGACAGAAGCTGAGAGAGCAGTTGGATTATAATACCGGTGTCATGGAAGAATGTCTGGAAGAGATGGAAAAAATCCGGGATAAAAAACCAGAATATGCAGTAGAAGTGGAGCGAATACTGAGTCAGGAGATGAAAGTAAATGAAGCCGGAAATTGATTATACCCTGTATCTGTGTACCGACAGGGAACTTATGACGACAGATACGATAGAGGAATCGGTGGAGCTTGCCATAAAGGGAGGCATTACTGTTGTGCAACTCAGGGAAAAAAACAGCACCTCCAGAGAGTTTTATAAACTGGCACATGGTGTGAAGGAAATTACGGATGCCTATGAAATTCCTCTGATCATTAATGACCGTATTGATATTGCTATGGCGGTGGGGGCAGATGGAGTTCATCTGGGTCAAAAGGATATGCCGATACAGGCGGCGAGAAATCTTCTGGGATCGGATAAGATCGTGGGAGCTACGGCAAATACAGTGGAAGCTGCGGTAGAAGCGTGGAAAAACGGTGCCGATTACCTCGGTGTGGGGGATGTGTTTGGCACGAGTACAAAGGCAGATACCACCCACATTACTCTGGAAGAACTAAAAAAAATCCGCCTGGCGGTACAGATACCGGTAGTGGCAATAGGCGGAGTAAATGCAGAAAATATATCCCTGTTACGGGAAACCGGCGTTGAGGGAGCTGCCGTTATCTCTGCCATCGTAGGTCAGAAGGATATTACGGCAGCAGCGGAAACACTTATCGCAAATTTTCGAGGAGCATAACCGGAATCCGGAGGGGCCCCTCGCCTCTGCCCATTTCCAAGTCCGGCTTATTTGCACCGTGAAAGTCCGTTCCGCCAGTAATGAAGAGATCAAAATCCTGTGCCAGTTTCCGGACAAAGGCCTCATCCGTTCCCCGGTTACGGGAGTACATGGCTTCGATTCCCTTCAGACCGTATCCCTTTAACTCTGTCAGAAGATTGTGAAGTTCCGTCACAGAAAGCTTATAGAGCATAGGATGGGCTAAAACCGGAATACCACCGGCTTTCTGAATCAGTTCAATGCCTTCTTTCGGCGTCAGATACCTGCGGGCAACAAAATAAGGACCATTTTCTGCCAGAATCTTTTTAAAGGCAGAGTCAATACTCGGAATTGCTCCTTTTTCCAGCAAAAAGCGGGCGAAATGCGCTCTGGTAAGAATTGTACTGCCAAAGTGCGCTGTCAGGGATTCATAGTCAATCGGATAGCCCGCATCCGAGAGATTTTCGCACATTTTCCGATTGCGGTTATCCCGTTCCTCCGCAACTTCCTGTAAAGCATTCAGTAAATCTTTTTGCTTATAATCAATGTTGTAACCCAATATATGAATTTCTTTTTTTTTCTCCGGCGACACCTGATACTCACAGGAAAGCTCTATGCCGGGAATTATCTCAATTTTTTTATCTTTAGCAGCGGCAACAGCTCGTTCCACACCGTCCACCGTGTCGTGATCAGTAAGTGCAAATGCCACCAAACGATTATCTGCGGCAAGATCAACCAATTCTTCCGGCGTGCAGGTTCCGTCCGAACAGTTGGAGTGTACATGTAAATCGATATACTGCATAGTAGTCTGTCCTTTCATTTTCTCATCATTATCTATGATAGCATAGTTATATTTTTTTGAAAAGCATCATATTTTTTCTTAGAACGGATTGAAAGCAGTGTTAGCATAACGGTTCAAATTAGCGCTGTTATGCTATAGGCTGCAGAATGGAGGAAATATGAAAACAGGAGCCATTGTACAGGTAATCAAGGGTGTTGTGCTGGCCTATGGCATATCCGCAGTTCTTCTTGTGATATTGGCATTTTTAATGTTTCAATGGGATATTTCGGAGGGGGTTGTCCGGGGCGGTATTATTTTTGCCTATGTATTTTCCTGCTTTATCAGCGGTATGGTAGTGAGCAGTCATCACACCGGACGAAAATATTTGTGGGGGCTTTTAATGGGAGCAATTTATTATATCATACTTCTCATTACGTCTATGATTTGCAACCGTGCCCTGTTTATGAATATTCCCGGAATACTGCCGGCACTTTTTTTGTGTCTGTTTGGGGGAATGTTAGGAGGCATGCTTCAGGCAGGGAGAAAGTAGAAGTAAAATTTTACTTTGAAAAATAAAAAAGTTGTGGTATCTTATTTCACAAAGAATGCAATGTACCAAAGGAAAGATACGATGAATAAGGACGAAGGAATCCGGCTGAATGCCGAGGAAGTGCTAAAAGAATATTCCAATATGGTCTTCCGCCTTGCTTTTGCCAGGGTGGGAAATGTCAGTGATGCACAGGATGTTATGCAGGAGGTATTTCTCAAATACATGCAATATAAGAAAACCTTCAAGGATAAGGAGCAACTCAAGGCGTGGCTGATTCGCGTAACGATTAATACAGCCCCAAATATGGTCACCTCTGCCTGGCACCGTCATACTACCGGACTGGAAGAAGCGGATGCCGCTGAATTACCGGCTTCTCTGACAACGGCAACCAATACAACGGCTACTGTAACATGGAACATTGCAAAGGCGCAGGAAGCGGTAAATTACTATGGTAGAACCTTAGTTGGCTTTCGTCTGAGTTACTGGTCATTGGAACAAAATAAGGATGTGGTAGTGACTACGGTAGCTCCTACGGTAAATACATACACTTTCCGTAAAATGGCAGGGTTATTCCAATGTAAGCGGGTATCAGGCAAACCTATATAACCGCAAGGGAAAACTGGTTGAATCAAAAACCATTTCCAACCAGTATATCAATTACTGTACCTTCAGTAAGGCAAACACAAAAAACGTATATTTTGTAAAGGTACGCATGTACTATACATATGGCGGTGTGACAACCTGGTCCAAGTGGTCGGCAAACTTTAATGCCGTACCACAGGCAAAAATTAAGGCTAAGAAAAAATGGACGAAGGTAAAGACATTGAAGGCAAAATCCGGCAGCTATACTTTTACCAAATTGAAAAAGAAAAGAATCACAGTAAATGCAGTCGGTTATGACTTGCAAGTAAGAACAACCGGCAAAGTAAATGGTAAAAAGATGAATTCTACTTCGTACTATTACACAAATTACTATTTAATTTAGATTGACGCCGTTATGCTAGGGCAAAATAGAAATTGAAAGAAAAAGGAGATACCGTCCAATCGGGCTCGAACCGGTAACGCTTTGCGTAAAGGTTTCCGTTGATTGGATGGTGTCCCTTTTTTTATTAATTTTTTCGCCAAGAATTTCTGATTTGTAATCTTCTGCTAAATATGGTAAAATATGTAGAATAAGTAAAATGGAACAAAAAGGAAGGTATTGGGAGTAAAAAATTAGGTTTTCGTCGGGTGGAGAATATCAATAATTGTACGAAGGGGAGACGGAAATGTTACTATTTATAAGTATGTTGGATGGTCCTGATGAGGTAAACCAATTTACTAGGCTATACAATTATTATAATAAGCTTGCTTTCTGGGTAGCAAATCGGATTTTGCAGGATGCTTTCCTGGCGGAGGATGCAGTACAGGAAGCTTTTTTGCGAATTGCCAGAAATTTTTCTAAAATTTCTATAAAAGATTCGCTTGAATGTAGCAAAACCAAGAACTTTGTCGTTATAATAGTCGAAAGAGCGGCAATCGACATTTATCGAAAAAGAAAGAAGCTTATAGAAAGGGAAATACCTGCGGAAGCTTTGGAGGAGACGGCATATGCCATGGAAAATCCTGAGAATGATGAAGATAACGAAATTTTCAGGGCCATACGTTCTCTTCCAAAGAGATACAGTGAGGTACTTCTGCTACGCTATGTAAATGGACTTAACAATAATGAGATTGCCAGCCTATTAAATATGAAAGAGAGTACAGTACGAACCAATCTGACCAGAGGACGGAAGCGTCTGGCGGGGATGATAGATGAAAGGCTTTCAAAATCAAAGAAATTAAAGGATGTGAATGAAGCAGCAGCAACAAAAGAAGAAGAGAAAGGAGATGCCGACTAATGGAACGAGAGTATTTGCAAAAGATACTGGAAGACTTTTCAGAATCGCGAATGAACACGGTCTATTCAGAGGAAAATTATAAAGACGAAAAAATCGAATTTTCCAAGCGGCATCAGAAGAAAATCAAACGGCTGCTCTGGAATGAAAAATATTTCGGCACCCACATCCGTGCGGGCTATGTTGTGCGCCGTGTGGCAATGGTTGGTGTTGTTATCCTGTCTTTGGTGGCGGCTAACACAGTCAGCGCCAAAGTATTTGGCTTTGATCCTTGGAATACGGTAATTCGTTCGCTGGGAGATGTTTATGAGGTGAAATATGAGGGGCCAAAGGAGGATGCCGAGGAGAAAGAAACTCTGGGAAAGAGGACAGAGCCGGTGCCGGTTTATGTGCCTGAAGGGTATGAGTTGGTGGAAAAGGATGGGGAAATGGGAGAGGATGTGATAGCATTCTGGGAGAAGGGGGAAAAAGGCGTTATTGCATACTTAGGAAATTTTATACAGAAAAACATGAATGTATTAACTGATGCAGAATATGATTCAAGGAAAAAGATAACAGTGGCTGGATATGAAGCTTATTTAGTTATAGATGGGGAAGATATGCGTATAATATGGGATGATTTAAAATATCAGAATACTTTACAAGCCAATGCAGTATCAGAGGAGGAATTGATTCAAATGGCGGAGAGTTTTTATGATATAGTGCAATAAACTCCAACGATATATTAATAAAATATAAAGAAAATATTAATAAAAAATTAACAAAACACAAAAACGAAACAAATTGCCTCTTTTTTACGTTATTACAGATGAAAGGAGGTGATTGTTATTAAGGTAAAAAGAATATTTTTTTGTTTGTTTTTAATGGGATGTCTGTCATTAAATATTCTTTCCGGTTATCAAGGCAGAGGACAAATAGCTTATGCGGCTGAACTTTTGGCGGGTCAAAAATCTGGGCTAAGTATTAGTAAAGGGGTAGCAACAATGACTTTGACTGCAATGGGGGGAACGGGTGTAACGGAAATGAATGCTGTTTATAAGCTGCAAAGATATTCGGATAAGGAATGGGTTAATGTAAAGTCATGGTCTGCAACAAAAAAAGGTTTATTATTTAAGAAAACAAAAGAATATTCACTAACGAAAACAGGAAAATACCGGGTAAAATTTACAGTTACATATTATAAAGGATCACAAACAGAAAAAAAGACAGTTTACTCTACAACAGCAACATACTAAACTGATAATATATATAGATAAAACACCCACGGGGAACCGGCGGACAAGCCGGTTCCCTTTTTTCATCTTGAAAAAACTCCCCACCTATGCTACAATAACAATAACTATCGAGTGGTGTCTGTATCACACCATTCTCAAGGCGGTTAATGCCAGAACGGAGGATATGACATGAAAAGAATTAAGACTTTGACGACTAAGAATTTAAAGGAGTCTATGAAAAAAGGCGGATGCGGTGAGTGCCAGACATCCTGCCAGTCCGCATGCAAGACTTCCTGCACCGTGGGAAATCAGAGCTGCGAAAACAAATAAGGAATGGAATACATAAAAAGGGGCGACTGAGAAACGCACCCACTCTGCACAGGGAGACCTAATTATGTAAAGTAAGAAGCAATGGAGGGCTGATTGGAAGTACGCTTCCGGTCTGGTCCTCGTTCCATGTTAGAGAGTGTTTTGGAATGGAGACAGAGATGATACATCAGTATAAAAATAACGGCTATAATATTGTATTAGATGTAAACAGCGGCTCGATTCATGTTGTTGATGATGTGGTATACGACACACTGGCAATGATGAAGGAAGACGATGAAGATAGATACGGGAAAGAAAATTTCCGGGAAATTTCCCGGCAGATTATAAAAAAATATTTCGATGAAAATATTACCGAAGAAGATATGCGGGATATTTTTTCGGATTTGCAGGAGTTAGAGAATAATGGAACCCTCTTTGCAGAGGATGTATATAAAGACGGCGTCATTGATTTTAAGAAACGCCAGACTGTTGTGAAGGCACTCTGCCTGCACATTGCCCACGACTGTAACCTTGCCTGCCGCTACTGCTTCGCCGGGGAGGGCGAATATCAGGGGGACCGCTCCCTGATGAGTCTGGAAGTGGGAAAAAAGGCGCTGGATTTTCTGGTGGAAAATTCCGGAAACCGGAGAAACCTTGAGGTTGACTTTTTTGGCGGCGAGCCGCTGATGAATTTCGATGTGGTGAAAGAGCTGGTTGCCTACGGCCGGGAGCTGGAAAAGAAAAAGGACAAGCATTTTCGATTTACCCTGACTACCAACGGTGTCCTGCTAACGGATGAAATCATCGAATTTGCCAACCGGGAAATGGATAACATTGTGCTCAGTATCGACGGGCGAAAGTCTGTCCATGATTATATGCGTCCCTTCAAAAACGGAAATGGCAGCTATGATTTGATCCTGGATAAATTTAAAAAGGTGGCGGAATCGCGAAAACAGACGAAATATTATGTAAGGGGAACGTTTACTCACCACAACCTGGATTTCGTAAAGGATGTTCTGCATCTGGCTGACGAGGGCTTTGAGCAGATATCCGTGGAGCCGGTAGTGGCAGATCCGAAGGAATCTTACGCCATTCGCGAAGAAGACATTCCTGAGATTTGTCGGGGATACGATGAGCTGGCAAAGGAAATGCTAAAACGGAAAAAAGAGGGACGGGGATTTCATTTTTTCCATTATATGATTGATTTGAGTGGAGGCCCCTGTGTTTACAAACGACTGTCTGGCTGTGGCTCGGGAACCGAATACCTTGCGGTAACCCCCTGGGGCGACTTATATCCCTGTCATCAGTTTGTGGGGGAAGAGAAATTCTGCCTGGGAAATGTAGACGAGGGCATTAAAAACCCGGATATGCGGGATACTTTTAAGCTCTGCAACGTATATGCAAAAGAAGAGTGCAGAAACTGCTTTGCCAAATTTTACTGCAGCGGCGGGTGTGCGGCAAATGCCTACCATTGCCATGGAGATATTAATAAACCCTATGAGATTGGCTGTGAACTCCAGCGAAAACGTGTGGAATGTGCGATAATGCTTCAAGCGGCCGATGCGGAAGATGCCGAAAAAGGATGAAATTTTTCAGAAGTATGAAATAAATGTTAATTTTTCCAAAAAGGATTTGAATTATTTTGAAATGGGTTTATAATAAGATTATGTATGTGTAAAATGGGAATAATATACAGGAGATAGTGAAAGGAGAGTTTTATCGTGGCGTTTGATATTGGGATAGATTTAGGAACCGCCAGTATTCTGGTTTATGTGAGGGGCAAGGGAGTTGTTTTAAAAGAGCCCAGTGTGGTTGCTTTTGACCGCGATACAAACAGAATTAAAGCTATTGGTGAGGAAGCACGTCTGATGTTAGGACGTACCCCGGGAAACATTGTAGCTGTTCGTCCTCTCCGCCAAGGTGTTATTTCAGATTATACCGTAACGGAGAAGATGTTAAAATATTTTATTCAGAAGGCAGTGGGCAAGCAGAGATTCCGCAAGCCTCTGATCAGTATCTGTGTGCCGAGCCAGGTTACCGAAGTGGAGAGAAAAGCTGTAGAGGATGCGGCGTTTCAGGCAGGTGCCAGAGACGTAAAGATTATCGAAGAGCCGATTGCGGCGGCGATAGGTGCCGGCATTGACATTGCCAGACCATGTGGAAACATGATTGTCGACATCGGCGGTGGTACATCGGATATCGCCGTGATTTCTCTCGGTGGAACGGTTGTCAGCACTTCCATTAAAATTGCGGGAGATGACTTTGATGATGCCATTGTCCGTTATATGAGGAAAAAGCATAATCTGTTGATTGGTGAGAGAACTGCCGAGGATATTAAAATCCGTATTGGTTCCGCTTTCCCACGGCCGGAAAGCGTATCGGTGGACGTCAGGGGGCGTAACCTTGTGACAGGACTTCCTAAGACGATTACCGTTACTTCCGAGGAAACGGAAGAGGCCCTAAAGGATACAACAGCACAGATTGTGGAAGCTGTACACAGTGTATTGGAAAAAACTCCGCCGGAGTTGGCTGCGGACATCGCAGACAGAGGTATTGTACTGACAGGAGGCGGAAGTTTATTATATGGTCTGGAGGAGTTAATTGAATCCAAGACCGGAATCACGACAATGACCGCAGAGGAGCCTATGACGGCGGTTGCCATTGGTACCGGAAAATATGTTGAATTTTTAAGTGGCAATACCGGTACCGGTAACGAAGAATCATAATGGCATGGCGGTAACAGTTATAAAGGAGGTTAACATATGCTGCGAGGTCTTTATACTGCTTGGACAGGGATGGTAAACGAGCAGAAGCGGCTGGATGTTGTTTCACACAACATGGCGAATTCCAACACCATCGGATATAAGGATGAGCGGGTAACCAGTCAGGCATTTGATCAGGTGCTTGGAATAAAAATACGAGACGGATCTCAGGCGTATCATAATCAGGCAATCGGACACTTGAGCCTGGGAGTGAAAATCGGTGAGGTTTATACCGATTATTCTCAGGGTTCGATCCGACAGACGAGTGGTACATACGATTTAGCATTAAGCGGCAGTGGATTTTTCACGGTGAATGTAACGAACAGAAATGGAGAGGTTCATACCCGTTACACAAGAAGTGGAAAATTTATGCTGACCAAGGAGGGGTTGTTAGTTGATACAGACGGCAATCCTGTCCAGGGAGAGGGCGGAAATATTATGATTAATACTTCTGCCAAAACAGTCAGTATTTCCCGTGACGGTGTGGTTACCGCCGACGGGGAAGTAATTGACACACTGAAGATAGTCGATTTTGCGGACTATGACTATCTGGTAAAACATGGAGATACGATGTATGAACCAGTGGATGGAGCCACAATGATAGACCCTACTGCTGAAATTTTACAGGGATATACTGAGCAATCTAATGTTAATGTTGTGAAGGAAATGGTCGATATGATTACTATAACGAGAGCTTATGAAGCAAATCAGAAAGTCATCCGTTCCTATGACAGTATGTTAGATCGTTCCGTAAACCAGGTAGGCAGGTTGCAGGGATAATAAGGACGTAGTTTCTGACTAAAAAAGAATTGTGGAGGTAATGCTTATGATGCGTTCATTGTGGACAGCGGCAAGCGGAATGATTGGTCAGCAGAGCAATCTGGATGTCATTGCCAATAACCTGTCCAATATCAGTACAACAGGATACAAAACACAGGCAGCTAATTTTAAATCATTGATATATCAGAATTTACAGAGGAATTCCACCACTACTACTGGAGAACCAAAACCGGTAGGTGCCCAGGTAGGTCTCGGTACGAGAGTGGCATCCATCACTTCGGATTTTACCCAGGGACCGTTGCTTGCCTCGAATGGAGCCTTTGATTATGCGATTCAGGGTCAGGGCTTTTTCATGGTTCAGTTGGAAGACGGAACCACAGCCTACACCCGGAACGGACATTTTATCATGGCAGTTACGGATGATGGTCTTGAGCTGACGGACAGTAACGGACGCCCGGTATTGGATACGGCAGGCAGACCGATTACGCTGGCAAGCACATACCGTGCATACAACATAGGAGTGGATCAGAATGGAAATCTGACCTATCCGGATGAGCGGAATAACCCACAGTATATCGGGATACAGATTGGTCTGGCTATTTTCCCGAATGCTTCGGGACTGGATAAGGGTACAGAATCCAATTATCTGGAGTCTGCGGCTTCCGGTGTGCCGACCATTCACACGGCATCCGATTTGAATTCTAAAATTGTTTCCGGTCGTCTGGAGGGTTCGAATGTGCAGGCAGCAGACGAAATGGTTAATATGATTATTGCACAGCGTGCTTATGAAATGAACTCCAAGGCAATTATTGCTTCCGATGAGATGTTGCAGCAGGCGAACAATCTCCGCTCATAATAAGCAGCGATAATTTTTAGGTAAACGATAATTTAGAAATTTTTAAAGGGAGGAAATAATATGGCAATATCAGTTGATAATACCTATATCACCCCATATTCGACAGATGCGGTAGATTTTTCCGCGGATAAAGTGTCAGCCCAGATTCAGCAGGCAGAGACAGATGAGGAAACATTAGATGCCTGCCGTCAGTTTGAGGCTTATATGATTCAGCAGATGTATAAAAATATGGAACGTACTGCTAAGGTATTCTCCGATGATGATGACGACAGCAGCAATCAGTATATTGAAATGTTTTCTGACACTTATTTAGAAGACATTGCCAACAAGATGGTGTATAACGGACAGGGTTTGGGAATTGCCGAGCAGTTGTATGATTCCATCAAAAAGCAGAATTCATAGAATTTCTCAAAAGATATGTAGATTTTATGACTGCTAAATATGAAATGATAAAGTCAGGACTGTTAAAGGTCCTGACTTTTTTGGTTGCAGTATTGCCCGAAAATGCTTATAATAGAAAAAGAACGGAAGAAACAGGTGATACGATGGAAGAACGGAAGGGATATGTGTCCCACATTGTATTTCGCAATGCCGAGAACGGTTATACCGTATTTGAACTGGAAACCACGGAGGGAGAGGAAGAAACCTGTGTGGGAAATTTTCCTTTTATCAATGAAGGGGAATACATCTGTGTACGGGGAGAAATGGTAACCCATCCTGTTTATATGGAGCAGTTGAAGATAGAATCCTATGAGGTTCAGGACCCGGATGACAAAATAGCTATGCTGCGTTATCTGGCTTCGGGAGCGATAGCCGGCATCCGTGGAGGACTGGCAAAAAGGATTGTCGATAAATTTGGCGATAAAACCTTTGAGATTATTGAGAACGAGCCGGAGCGTCTGGCAGAGGTAAAGGGAATCAGTGAGAAAAAGGCACGGGGAATTTCCGAGCAGTTTGAGGAAAAACGGGAAATGCGCAGTGCCATGATATTTTTGCAGCAGTACGGAATATCCAATCAGCTGGCAGTGAAAATTTATAAGGAATATGGTACAGAGTTATACGGTATTGTAAAGGAAAATCCATACCAGCTGGCAGAGGATATCAGCGGTGTAGGCTTTAAAATAGCAGACGATATAGCCAGAAAGAGCGGATTTTCCATGAATTCAGCCGAGAGAATCCGTGCGGGCATTTACTATGTGCTGAATATGGGAACCCAGGAGGGATATGTATATATGCCGGAAAAAATGCTTCTTCAGGAGGCGGTATACCGGCTGGACATAGAGTGGGAACAGATTCTGGATGTACTAGAGCGGATGGAAGTAGAAAAAGCGGTTATCGCAGAAGAAACCGAAGAGGGGAAAAACATATATCTGCCGACACTGTACTATGCGGAAATGAACTGTGCCAGAATGCTTTTTGACTTAAACATTCCTATGCGGGGAAAATTAAAAGCTCAGGAAGAAACGATACGGCGACTGGAGCAAAGTGAAAATCTGGAATTAGATGCAGGGCAGCGCACTGCCATTATGGAAGCCATGAACAGTGGTTTGCTGATTATCACAGGCGGACCTGGTACAGGGAAGACGACTACAATAAATATGATTATCAAATCACTGCGGGAGGAAGGCCTAAACATTCTTTTGGCAGCTCCGACCGGAAGGGCAGCGAAGCGGATGAGTGAAGCCGCCGGTTATGAGGCTCAGACGATACACCGTTTGTTGGAATACAATGGTTCTCTACTGGAAAATGAGAATCAGGAAGAAAAAAACCAGTCGGGGCTTTTCGGGCGCAATGAATGGAATCCGTTAGAAACCGATGTGCTCATTATCGATGAGATGTCCATGGTGGATATTTATCTTTTCCACAGCCTTCTAAAAGCGGTGGCAGTGGGAACCCGTCTCATATTAGTAGGGGATGTAAACCAGCTTCCCAGTGTGGGACCGGGCAATGTGCTAAAGGACATCATTCAGTCCCATTGCTTTAATGTGGTAAAGCTTTCTCACATTTTCCGGCAGGCGGCGGAGAGTGATATTATCGTCAATGCCCACCGGATTAATGACGGCGAAGAAATTACACTGGACAATCAGAGTAAAGACTTTTTCTGCCTGAAACGGGACGACAGCCATGGCGTGCTGGAAGTCATGCTCTGGCTCGTGCGGGATAAGATGCCGAAATATACAAATTGCACCCCCTTTGATGTACAGGTGCTGACCCCAATGAAAAAGGGAGAACTAGGGGTGCACCGCTGCAATGAAGTATTGCAGAAATACCTGAATCCGGAGAGCCCACGGAAAAATCAGATAGAAAGTCATGGCACACTGTTTCGGGAAGGCGACAAAGTCATGCAGATGAAAAATAATTATCAGATTAAGTGGGAAATCCGGGGTTACCAGAACATGGTAATTGAAGAGGGAGCCGGTGTTTTTAATGGAGACTGTGGCATTGTGACAGAAATTAATAACTTGGATAAAGAAATGACAGTCTGCTTTGATGACGAAAAATATGTCACCTATGCTCAGGGAAATTTAGAAGAGCTGGAACTGGCCTATGCCATCACAATACATAAATCCCAGGGAAGTGAATATCCGGCAGTGGTGCTGCCGCTGTTAGCAGGGCCAAAACCCCTTATGAACCGAAATATTTTGTATACGGCGGTGACGAGGGGAAAACAGTGTGTCACCATTGTGGGAAGCCGTGAAACAGTAAAAAATATGATTCGCAGCAAGCCGGAGCAGCTTAGATATTCATCTTTAGACAAACAAATTCGAGAAATTGAAAAGAAAGAGATGCAAAAATTATAATTTTTTGGTATGATAGTATATAGAAGTATAGGGGGAGGAGTTTTTTTGAGGGTACTGGATTTATTGTTCCCGGAAAAATGTCCGTTCTGCGATGAAATTTTAAACCGGAAGGAAGAAGGTGTCTGCGGTGTCTGTCGAAAAAATCTGCCGGTTGTGACAGAGCCTTCCTGCAAGCGGTGCGGCAAGCCCATTTCTTCTGTGGAAGAGGAGTATTGTACCGACTGCCGGGGAAAAGACAGTCCACTTTCTCAGGGGACTGCGTTGTGGATTTATACGGAACAGGTAAAAAAGGCTATGGCAGATTTTAAATATGAGGGCTGTTATACCGAAGGGACCTTTTATGCCAGGGAGCTATATCATTACCGGGGCGCTAAGATTCTAAACTGGGACCCGGATTTGATTATACCGGTGCCGCTGTACTGGCGAAAGCGGTGGTTTCGGGGATTTAATCAGGCGGCGTGCATAGCATCGGAACTGGGAAGGCTGCTGAACATACCGGTATTAGAAGGGGCACTTGTCCGTAGCCGGCACACAAAACCCCAGAAGGGTCTGGATGATAAGCAACGGCGGAACAATTTAAAGGGTGCCATTCAGGTAAATGAAAAATATGAGGATGAGATATGCCGGAGCCGTCGGGTTCTTTTGGTGGATGATATCTACACAACAGGCTCCACGATGAGGGAATGTGCCAGTGTTCTTCGGAAAAAAGGCGTAAAAAACGTATATTTTTCCTGCCTTTGTATAGGCAGGGATGATGAATACAGGAGGTAGAAAAAATGGAAATAGTAATGTGTAAAAACTGCGGGAAATTATTTAACCATATTTCGGGGGAACGTATATGTCCTGCATGCCAGAAGGAAATAGAACAAAAGTTTTTCGAAGTGAAAAAGTATGTGCGTGAAAATCCCGATATAGGAATTCAGGCTTTGTCAAAGGAAATGGATGTCAGCGTGGCTCAGATTAAGCGCTGGATTCGCGAGGAGCGCCTGATATTTTCACCGGATTCTCCCGTGGGAATTCCTTGCGAAAGCTGTGGAAAAACCATTAAGACGGGAAGATACTGTGAGGCCTGTAAAGCCACACTGGCAAATGAAATTCAAAATGTATCCGCAGTGAACAAACCAAAGCCGCAACCTTCGATTAAAAGGAGTACAGAAAATAAAATGCGTTTTCTGGATAATTGATTTCAACCAATATGACACACATATGACACAGAGCCACCGGCTATGCCAGTGGCTTTTTGTGTGAAACATCATATGCGATTAATGGCATCGATTAGTTCCTGCAATTCAAAATGGGTATAGACGACCTCCGTAAGATTTTGCCCTTTGTGCCCGATGATTTTTTTAATTAACTTGTCGTCGACACCGGCAGTGGCCATCATACTGACACAGGTGTGTCGGGTATCATGGGGACGATGCTGCATATTGAGTGATTTCATCAGTGGTTTCCAGTAGGTATCATAGTAGTTTCGGTACAAAAGATGCTGCTTTTTTACGCTGCTAATTAAGTATGGACAGTCATTCAGATGATACCATTGTTCAAAAAACGGATACACCTTCTCGGAAATCGGCACAAACCGTACGCCGGCATCGGTCTTTGCCTCTTCAATATAAAACCATCTTTCTTCCAGATTCACATTTGTTTTCTTCAAATCCAACAGCTCACTGATGCGGCACCCACTGTAAATCAGCATAAGGACAATAGTAGAATAGCGGTCACTGTTCTTTAGATTCCATAATTGCGCAATCTCTTCCTGATTAAAAGGAATCCTCTCGTAGGAATTCGGATTACGCCCTTTGTATTGGTTAATATCCAGAAATTTCGAATAATCCTTTTCGCACAAATCATTTTGCATCGCAAACTTATATAGCTGGCTGAAAAGTATCTTCAGTTTTTTCAGTGACGGATAATTCTTTCCGCAGCTGTCTATAATGTGCTGCATATGTGTTCTTCGTAGTTCGGTGAAACACATGTTATAGAGAGGATGGCAGATGGAATACGCGGTTGCATACCCCTGTATATTTTTCTTTGAAATCTTGCGGAAATGTTCTTTGGACCATTTGTTATAAATATCTTCAAACGTAATATCAGGGTCGTTAAGTTCATAGGGATTTTGCCTATAATTCGCGAGGGCAATAATCCCTTCTTCTCTTGTCTCATAATATCCAATCGTTTTAAATTGCTGATGCCTCTTTCCGGTATCATCCATATTGTATCCAATGGTAAGCCTTGCGCGGTAAGGCTTTCTTCTGTTTCCAGGTAATCTTGAAACGTTTCCAAATCCATTTGGCAGACGCATCTTTATCATTCCTTTCTGTAAGGTATTTTACTCATAATACTACACCATTGTACTACATTAATTATTACACGTATATGACACATTTACATATTTTCCTGATAAATAAGGCAAAAAACATATACCTGTAAGATAAGTGTGAAGTTTTCACCAAAGAAACCTTCTTACAAGTCCATGAAGTGGAGTACCAAAAACGGCTCGATTGTTTACGTTACCCCGAACGGCGTTATCTCCCCGAGAAAGGCCGGAACGGCAACGGTTATCGGTAAAACAAAAGACGGTACAAACAAATCTGTAAAAATCAAGGTTACCGTAACACAGAGTGGCGTAGGGCCGACGGCGACCCCGCTTTATGAAGTGGAAACCCGTAAGGGAACCATAATGGAAGACTTTGAAGATTACGATATCGGCGAAAAATGGGATGCCCAGACAAAGGGTAAGGAGTATGTCAATGCAAACTGCGGTGACATGACAGTGGTACAGGACCCTGAAAATCCTGACAACAAGGTTCTGAGAATCCGCTATACCGGAAATACCCAGGCATACGACTTTGCTCCGGTATTTAGCCTGAACTTAAAAACAAAGACACTGGAGAACTACTCTGCGGTACGTCTGAAATCCAGAGTGGTGGGAACGGCATCGGACGTTACTTACAAAGCGGTATACTGCTACTTTGCAAAATCGAAGTCCATTACAAAGGATTACTATTTTGCCACTTCCATGAAGTTAGCAGATGCGGAAAAGAAGGCGAAGGATTCCACCAGTGCCCTCTACGGCATGACGACAGACCAGTTGAAAGAGCTGCTGAAGTTTGATGTGGAAAAACCGATGGCAGAGGGAAGTAAGACCGAATACACGGCAAAGGACGGATACAGTGCCGGAAAGAAATACATTAATAAGTACTTCCCGATGTTCTACTCTAAGTATGAAAAGGGAGATAAAAATGATGTTTCCGCCGGATTCAAAGACAGTGAGACCGGCAAGGTAGGTTTCCAGAGCAACAAGCTGGAATTTAATGCGACAAGAATCAAGGAAGCAGAGGGTGATCTGCTGAAGCAGAACAAACTGGATATGGTAATTGGTTCTACTTACTCCGCAAAATACAGCAATGGACAGTTCATCACTTTGTATATTGATGACATTGAGTTCTTGGAGGGAGATATTCCTCTGACCAAGCTGGAATTGAAGCCGGAATATACAACCACCATTGCAGAGGGTATGTATGTAAAGATTAGTCCGGTACTGACACCGGAAAATTCCACCTTCTCCGAAATGACGTGGAAATCCAGCAATCCGGAAGTTGCCACCGTGGATGCCTACGGCAAGGTAACCGGTGTGAAAGCAGGTAAGGCGGATATTACGGCAACCTGTGTGAAGGATCCGAAATTCACAAAAACTGTCACTATTACGGTTGTGGCAACGACACCGGCATCCTCAGATTTGGAATTGGATTTAACTACCTTTACGGCAAAGAAACCGGAAAAAGATCTGACAGATGAGCAGGCAGCTCATGGTTCCGATGTGCAGGCAACGGTAGCGGCAAAGGGAATTGACCTTCCGTTCACAAAAGGAAACCAGTCCGTCATCATCAAGCTGGCACAGCCGATTGATATGACCCAGTATCAGGGTGTATCCATTACCGGTCTGAGTGATTACCAGATTGCACTGGAGTTCTATGACAGCAGTTTTGATACAAGATACAGTGAAGCATCGGATAACGAATATGGCGACGACTTTAAAAAGTACAACTGGTGGGACCGCTATCAGTGGAGCACATATCCATTCTTCGAGGGCTCCAATATAGGAAGAGCAGACGATGGAACACCAACCGGAAATATTGGCATAGAGACCTGTTACTATAGCTGGAACGGAGATAACGATACAAGCAGTACACTTCGGGGAAGCCTGCAGGCTGTACAGTATATTGTATTGAAGTCCAACCAGTACAAGGAAGGCGGAAAGTGTAATGTCCAGAGCATCAAGCTTCTGAAGGATAAGGTGACAAAGAAATTTGATAATCCGTGATCATTCATGGACCATCACACGATAAGTTTCGTTAATATATCCGGCCGCCTGTGAAGGCGGGCGGCCGGTGTATTATAAATCAACAAAAAACAGGAGGTAAGAGTTTTGAAAAAGAATCTCAAGAAGACGCTTGCAAAGGCTACAGCCCTTGCCATGGCATTGGCCATGACAGTATCCGTAGTACCGGCAAGCAGCGCAGATGCGAAAGCAAAGAAACCGAAGCTCGCTAAGAAGAGCGTGACAGTAACTGTCAAACAGACCAAAAAAGTCAAAATCAAAAATACAAAAAAGATTAAGAAGACAAAATGGTCTGTAGACAAAAAGGGCAAAAAGTTTGTAAAACTGTCCAAGAAGAAAAAGACATATGTAAAAGTTAAAGGACAGAAAGTCGGAACGGCAACGGTAACAGCAAAGGTTACGCTGAAAGGCAAGAAAAAAGCCACGAAGCTGAAACTGAAGGTTACGGTTAAGAAGGCGACAACACCAACGAAAAAGCCATCAACTAAACCAAACACCCCGAAACCGACGACAAAACCGACAACAAAACCGCAAAACACCCCTACTCCAGTACCGACACCGGATAAAATTGGTGGTGTTGATGTAGATACCAAGGAGACGGTACACATCCCGGTAACTATGTTAAACGAGACAAGCATTACCTGTGATGAAAAACGTGCAGAAGACTATCAGGATAATGGTCATGTGGGTGCTGAGGTTACCAAAAAGGGCTTTACCTTTACAACAAAGGAAGCATATAACTCTATGGCTATGTTCTATCTGGATCCAGTCACCAGCGAGGCTGATTTGATGGATGCACCAGAGGGAGCAAACTGGAATGGAAGAGTCTTAAAGGTACCAGTAGCAGAAAAAGGTAAAAAGATTGACATCGGTGACTATGATTATATCCGTGTAACACTGAAGGATACTCCGAGAGAGACAAACCTTCGTCTGTACAATGACTTGGATCAGTTCTTAGTAGATGGTGCAGGCTTGGTAGGTACACAGTTTGATTTCTATGGCTTGGATAGCGTAGGACGTGGTGACTATGTGAAAAAAGAGCCGGTTGAAGCAGGCTCCAGCAATACAGCAAACGCATACTACGACAAAAATGGTAAAGAGCTTGGTGATGGTTATTCGATTCTTGCGGTAAAAGATGCTGTTAAGAAAGCTAAGACATCCGAATTTATAGCAATTGCAGTCGGTGGACAGTTCAAAGGACAGGAAATCACCATTGCTGACATTGAGCTTTTGAAGGTTAAGGATTCTGTTCCTGCAACAGACCCTGCTTCTGTAGTAATTTCCGCAGAAGATGGCAAAAAAGCAATTCTTCAGGGGGCTACTCTTCAGCTTTCCGCAGAGGTTCTGAATAAGAACGGTGTGAAGATTGAAGACACTGTAACGTGGAGTGTAGCAGGAGATGCTGCTACAATCAGTGAGGAAGGTCTTTTGACCGCAGCAGATGACAAGACAGGAGAGGTTACCGTTACAGCAGCTTCCGTAAAGAATCCGGAAGTAAAAGATACTTATAAAGTAAAAATTGCTGATGAGGCATCCGTTATGTCTCTGGCATTCACAAATAAGTATACGACTTATACAACGGAAGAAACAAAAGACGGTGTAGAGATTGCAGCTAAGGCGCTGAATGGTGCCGGTGAACCAGTTTCTGATCAGCCGGAAATCACAGTAACATCCAAAGATGCAACAAGTGGTATCACTTATGAAGACGGTAAAGTAAAAGGAACTGTTGCCGGTTCTATTACCCTGACAGCAACCTATGATGTCTTCAACGCTGAAGTGACAATCACAGTTGTAGATGGTAAGAGAATTGAACTGACAGAGTCAAATACCGGATGGGTAGAAAACTATCAAAGTGGTGACACATCTGCTGGCGGTTCAAAATCTTCTGTAAGCGATGGTGTTCTGACTTATACAAGTGGTAACTGGAACGGTGGTGCTGCAATAAAGGTTGACACAGGAGATAAAACAATTGCCAACATTGCTGGCCTTATGTACACCTATCAGAATGATGATAGTTCAAATAATGACAATGCGCAGATGGTAGTAATTCGCTATGGTGATCCGACACAGAGAAGCCAGACAGCTACCGGTCAGGGTGGTGCCGAGACTGTTCTTTATAAGACGGATGAAAATCCATATACTAAAGAGCAATATAAAGAGGGTGTAGAGATAAAGGCTACCTTTGACTGGAATTTCCTTTATGGTGATGACGGCAGAGATGTTACAGTAGATACCAGTGGCACAGAAATCTGGTTTACTGTTGGAAAGAACGGACCGTCTGCTCAGGTTCATAACATCTCCAACGTTATTGTACTTTGGGGTCAAAAACAGGAAATGCCGGCACTTAAGAGTGTAGAGATTTCTGAGGGAACCGGACAGACGACTGTTCCGAAAAACAGAACAATGCAGTTAAAGGCAACAGCGGTATATGCAAATAATAAGACAAAGACAGTAACAGATACTGCTGAATGGAAATCAAGTGATGATGAAACTGCTACTGTAAGCAAGGGTCTGGTTACTCCTGTTAAGGAGGGAACTGTAGAAATCACAGCTAAGGTTGACACAATTACTTCCGCAGCATATTCAATTACTGTTGAGCAGGATAAAGTAGTTGAGCCGGTGACACTGACATACGCTACCCCAATTTCGGATCCGGATCATGGTAAAGTAGCATTTAGTGATTGTACAGGTTATGTTGCAGATACATTTAATGTTACTGACTTTGCAAAGGTGACTTATAAGGTAAAGGCTTATAAAACGGGCGACGAACTTATTACAAGTACGGGCGACTTGGATAATACAAAGGTATGTGTAAACTGCTCATCAGATGGCAGCAGATATAATTATGGCTATGGTGACGGATTTGGTAAGAATATGTTAAAAGACGGCTCCATGGGTGAGGAGGGTGTAATAACACTTACATGTTCAAAGTTATCAGACGGCCCTAGTGTGGCAGATTGCCTTAGCTATCAGCTGGATGGTGGCACGGTAACAAAACTTGAAATCATAGAAATTAAATTCGAGTAATTTCAAGTAAAAGTTAATTTCAAATTAAAATGATGTAACAAAAGAAGGGTGCATGCGCGCGTGTGCACCCTTTTTTGAAACTAATAAGGAGGTATAACATGAAACTTCGCAAAGTGATGGCAGGTACACTGGCACTGGCTTTAGTGACAGCAAGCCTTGGCGTGACAGCTCCGGATAGTGCTGCCGCTGCGAAAAAGCCGAAGCTCGCTAAGAAGAGCGTGGCAGTAACTGTCAAAAAGACCCAAAAAGTCAAAATCAAAAATACAAAGAAGATTAAGAAGACAAAATGGTCCGTAAAGAGCAAAAAGATTGCTACACTGTCCAAGAAGAAAAAGACATATGTAGTAATCAAGGGAAAGAAGGCAGGTAATACAAAGGTGACAGCAAAGGTGACACTGAAGGGTAAGAAAAAACCTTTGAAGCTGACACTGAAGGTTACGGTTGAGAAGGCGGCAACACCGACTCCAAAAGCGACAGTAAAACCAACACCGAAAAAAACGAATACACCTAAGAATACACCGACTCCGGATCCGACGGTAGCACCGGTACCGGATGACGAAATCAAGACTGTCACAGTGGATCCGATTGAAAAATCCAATCCGACAGCCACCTCTGTACCGGATGGGGTATTGGATGGTGTTGGAAATTTAACGGCAACCTTTGACTCCTATACGACCGGAGCATCCATTGGGTTCGGAAGCTATGATGAAGCAAATAATAAAGATATTGTGATAAAAGAAAATCTTTCCGATGACCAGAATACAATAGACGGTTTTTCCTACCGCAGAACCGGTGTGGATAACTCAAAGAAACTGAAAGTGTCTGTTGTTGATGCAGGAAGAAACGGTAAATGTCTGGAAGTATCCGGACGTCTTTCCACTGCACAGGGTGCCCTTTTAGACCTGACAGAGATTGCCGTACCGGGTGCCACCTATGAGTTCAAGGCATATGTGAAAACCGGTGCAAATGTCATGAATGGCGCTACCCTTGTATGCTCTACGGAGACAAAGGCAACTGCAGCGGGTAAGGAGACCTATGCCAATATTGCCACCTTCAATAAAAATCTGACCGACTGGCAGGAAGTGACGGCGACGGTATATATCCCGGATGATATGGCACATTTCGGTTTTTATATTGAGACATGGAATGATTCCACCACAAACATCTATATTGATGATGTTACCTTTACCCAGATTCAGAAACCAAATCCGGTAGAGAATCTGCGTTCCCTGAAGGATCTCTACACCGGATACTTTGATTATTTTGGTCTTGGTGTCGGCTATGATTCCTTTATGGGTGAAAGCGGTATGAACTTTATTAAGAAACAGTTTAATTCCGTAACCTTTGGGAATGAAATGAAGCCGGAATCCATCATGACGGCACAAAAGAAAGCCGATGGCAGTGAAGGTCCGACCACCATTTCCCTTGCAGAAGCAAAGGAACTTGGCTATTATATTCCGGAAGGATATGAGACAGACGAAGCTAATATGAAAAAGGGCGAAGTTGTCGTACCGTATCTGGACTTCACGAACGTGGATGCTATGTTAAAGCAGGCACAGGATAACGGCATCAAGATTCGCGGTCATGTACTGACATGGCATCAGCAGACCCCTGTCTATTTCTTCCAGCAGGAGTATAAAACAACTGCAACGACGAAATACAATGTTTCCCAGGAGACCATGGACAAACGACTGGAGTTCTATATCCGTTCTGTGATGAACCATGTTCTGGAAAGTGACTATGCGGATGTGATTTACTCATGGGATGTTACCAATGAGTACCTGCATACGAAGAATGGTAATGACGGTAACTACTGGCATACCATTTACGGCACCGAGGATAAGACCTACAGTACCCAGAGTAACATGGTACTGAATCCGCTCCATGTAAAGAAGGCATTCCAGATTGCCCATGATGTGCTGGTTCAGAAAAAACGTACCGACATCACTCTGATGTACAACGATTACAACACCTATGATGTATCCAATGATATCATCAAGATGCTCCGCTGGATTAATACAAAGGACAGCATCAATACCTATGGACAGATTTGTGACGGTATCGGTATGCAGGCTCATCTGGATATCACCGACAATGGTGCAAATCCGACTGTGGACAGATTTGCAGAGACAATGGAAAAATTCCGTGTGAATCTGCCGGGACTGGAGATTGCCATTACGGAGTTAGATGTAACCCTTGGCTTCAATGGAACAGCAGATACACTCACAGACTTAGACCAGGCTTCCTACTATGAAGACATCATGCGCTCCATCCTTGCCTGCAAGAAGAGAGGGGCAAAGATTGACAGTGTGACTCTGTGGTCCATCTATGATGGATTATCATGGCGTGACAAACAGAGACCTTGTGTATTCAAGGGCCTGAATCAGCCAAAGGCAGCATTCTATGCGCTGATTGATGCAGTGGAAACCTATTTCCCAGAGCCTTTTATAACAAAGTAATAGTAAAAGAAAAAGAATAATAAAAACCTCCGGCTTACTAAAGCTGGAGGTTTTTTTCGTGTAAAACTTTTCAAATAACCGGGAATCATGTATAATAACAAAAACAGGAATTTTAGTAGAAGAGGAAATATCAATGAATAAAAAGTCTGAGATAGGAGCATGGATATGGCTCCCGGTTATTCTGGCGGTGGCAGTTGCACCGCTAATAACGGTAATCCACGCATATGACTGTGGGCTGGAGAACAATCTCTGGTTTTCCACCGGAGGAGTTGTATACGATTTCTTTTTATACTATAAATCCCGCCTGCTTATGCTTGCCGGGGTGCTGGCGGCAGTTGTTCTAGGCCTCCTGATTTTGCAGAGGGAAAAGGGAAATCTGGCGAAAAAAAAAGCATGGATGCCACTGATTCCGGTGGGGGTCTTTCTACTGTTTTCCTTTCTTTCCGCTCTTTTTTCCGAAGACAGGCAAGCTGCTTTTTTCGGTGGCTATGAGCAGTTTGAGGGGCTTTTGGTACTGGTGACGTATGTCCTGTGCTTTTCTCTCGTGTATTGCTATGTAAATAACGAAAAGAGTGCAAAAATAATATTGTATGCGCTTCTTGTGGGGGCGTTGTTAGTGGGGACTCTGGGGGTCTTTCAGGCACTTGGCTATGACTATGATTATATGAACTCTAGCTGGGGAAAGGCACTGGTTACCAGTATAGAGGCAGCCACAAGAAAATTTAATTTTAAGCTGAATTTTGAAGAGGGGATAGCATACTCCACCTTATACAACCCGAATTATATCGGTTCTTATGTCGGGCTCGTCCTGCCGGTAACGGCATCTTTTATTGTTTGGAAAGGAAATGTGTATGGAAAAATCTTTGCGGGTATCGCCACACTGTTTCAGGTCATTATGTTAATTGCCTCCCGTTCCTTAGCCGGTATCATTGGCGTTATCTGTGCTGTTATCACAGCGGTTGTTTTTCTGGTGCCATATATCATAAAAAAGCGTCTGCTTACCGTAATTGCAGGGGGTGTTCTGGCGGTGGGAATTGTGGCATTTATCATAGCATGTCCGAATATTTTTGAAAACTTGTTTGCAGATAACTATGCGGGAAAGGCTTCCATTACCTCCATTACCACGGAGAAAAACACGTTCCGGTTAGAAACGGCCTCCGGACGAATCATCACGGGAACAGTGGAAAATGGGACGGGGATTTATCAGGCGGTATTACAGGATGATTTGGGAAATACAGTCATAGGAAGCTATGAAAACATTCAGTTTTCACCTTCTCAGATGACTCTCCAAAACCCGGAACAAACGGTGGATACTCTGGAGATAAAGGCGGACGGAAAAACCTTCTCCCTTGTCATGGTGGGAAAAAACATCCGCTATGTAAATTTATTTGGTCGTGTGGATGCATTGAGGGAGATTGACAAATTTGGCTTTGAGGGTCACTATGGCTTTGCTACGAAAAGAGGCTATATCTGGTCCCGGACGCTGCCGCTTTTAAAAGACACGCTCTTTCTTGGGAAAGGAGCGGACAATTTTACTCACGCTTTTCCGAATGATGATTACGTGGGAAAAATATATATGAATTATGACGGGGCGGTGGTGACGAAGCCTCATAATATGTATATGCAAATCTGGGTGCAGGATGGGATGTTCGCATGTCTGGCACTGATTGTGTTGTTTTTTCTATATGTGGTGGATACTTTCCGGACCTGTTTTGGCGGAGGGGAAAAGAGTTTCCGGCAAAAAACGGCGATTGCCATACTCTGCGGAGTCGTGGGCTATATGGTGGCAGGTCTTGCCAATGACTCAACAATCTGTGTAGCCCCGGTATTCTGGGTACTGTTTGGACTTGGATTTGCCATGAATGTATTGGAACGAGTAAAGGAGAGGGCGAGAGTTTGAATCAAGTGAAAAAAATCATGGCTACACTCCCTGTATTGCCGGTATTTCTGGCACTGGGATTTGTACCGCTGATTGTGTCGGCGAAGAAATATACGACAGGCTTAAATGGATATGACTGGTTTTCAAATTCGGAAACCTCCGTGGATATCTTTTTATATTGGAAGGGACGGGCGCTGATTCTGCTGGCATGTATTATGTTTTTTATTCTGGTGGTACGGTTTGTGCGCCGCACCGGCAAAAAGGCTGTGCTGCCCTTTCTCTGTCTGTGCTGTTATCTTTTACTGGCCGTTTTGTCCACGATATTTTCCCGGTATCCCTCCTTTTCCCTCTGGGGCAGCTATGAGCAGTGGGAGGGGTTACTTGTATTGCTTGCCTATGGGATTTTATTTTTCTATGCCTATCAGGTAACAGACTGTGAGCGGATGGTGCGAGTCATTGTTTACGGCATTATAATAGGGAGTTTTTTATTGGGGCTCATCGGAACATTTCAGTTTTTCCGGATGGATTTGTTTCGCAGTGACATCGGAAAGAGCATTATGAATCTCATGAGTGGGGATAAGATGTCCTACACCTTTAATTTTTCGGATGGATGGGTATATGCCACCCTGTATAACCCGAATTATGTGGGCTCCTATGCCGCCCTGACCTTTCCCATATCTGTGGCGGTGGCAGTGATAGAGTGGAAAAAACTGCCGGTGGTGATTACTCTGTTATCTATGGCATCCACCTGCCTTTTGACCATTACTCTTTTAGGTTCCCAGTCACTGACCGGATGTATCGGTGTGATTGCCGGGCTTTTATTTCTTGTTATCTATATGTTTCCTGTTATGAAAAGAAAACTCGGAAAAAGGAAAATGACGGGGGGACTTTTGGGGACGGTAGTTTTTATCGGAATCCTCTGCTTTCTTTTTCCGGAGGAAATTCGCTTTGGGACGGATAAATTGTTTTATCCCACGGCAGATTATCATCTGGTAAGGGAACTGCGATCTACGATGCAGGGACTAGGGGTTAGTACTGTAAAAGGGGACAGTTTCTATGTGACAGTAACTGAAAATAAAGAAACCCCTTTGGAGGTAATGAATGCTTCCGGTGAGAGCATTTCCCTGGAGTACGAAAGGGAAAAGGACTATTATACGCTGCAGAACGAGGCCTTTACGGATTTTCGACTGTACCCGAAGGAGGTAACGGTGAAGGGAAAAAGCTATCCGGCTGTCTGCATTTTTAATCCGCCTATTAATAAGGAGTGGACTGTGGCAAAGACAGAAGGTGGCTATATGATTTATAACGCCTTTCACAAGTTGGATAATTTGCGGGAAATACCGGAGTGGGGATTTGAAAAAAATCAGCATTTTGGTGATAAGAGGGGCTATATCTGGTCCAGGACTTTTCCTCTTTTAAAGGATTATTTGCTGCTTGGTGCCGGCCCTAACACCTTTACCCTGATATTTCCCAATGACGATTATGTGGGAAAGACAAATATGAATTATGACGAAGCAACGGTGACAAAGCCCCACAACATATATTTGCAGATTTGGACCCAGACGGGACTTTTCTCACTGATTGCCTTTATCTTATTGTTTCTTTTGTATTTCGTTGACAGTGTGCGGCTGTATTTTAATAAGACGGAGTATTCCGTTTTGGATAAATTAGGCGTGGCATTTCTAATCGGTATTTTCAGTTATATGGTGACGGGGCTTGCCAATGATTCTACGGTGGCTGTGGCGCCGGTTTACTGGGGCATGCTGGGAGCGGGAATGGCGCTGAATGGGATTTTGAGAATAAGGCAAAAAGATGGCGGATAAGTGTTGACACCCGGGCTGCTTGTTGTGTAAAATAAAAAAGGATAGCAGTATGCTACCGGATAATAAAATATTCGTATGAAAGGTGTGGATGAATATGAAAAAAATGACGGCAAAGGTAACAGCATTACTATTAGTGATGGTTATGGTGGTGGGAGTCTCGGCGGATGCCAAAGTGACAGTCGCGACAGTGAAGAAAAAAGATGTCATAAAAAGTGTAAAGGTAACAAATGTATCAGGGAAAAAACTATCGTTAAAAAAGGGTGGAAAATTCAAATTAAAGACGAAAGTTACTTTGAAAAAGAAGAAAAAAGCAAGTAAGAAAGTAAAATATGTAAGTAGTAAAAAAGCTGTGGCAACAGTAAGCCAGCAAGGTATGATTACGGCAAAAAAAGCAGGCACGGCAAAGATTACTGTTTTTTCTAAGGTAAATGCGAAAAAGAAAGCCGTTATCAATGTGACGGTAACAGATACGATTTTGGTAAAAAGGATTTCCCTCAATACAACCAGTCTGACATTAGAGGTTATGGAGGATGACTATGATTTGATTGCTTCTGTTTTCCCGAAAAATGCCTCGAATCAGAAGTTGAGCTGGTCCAGTTCCGACACAGAGGTTGCCACTGTAGATAGCAGTGGATGTGTGTATGCCATGGACGAGGGTACTGCTGTTATTACGGTAAAAGCCACAGACGGCAGCGGTGTGAAGGCCACTTGTCAGGTTACGGTAACGGATGACTATGATTGGGATGATGAAGATGATGAAGACGATTGGGATGATGACTGGGATGATGACTGGGATGATGACGATGAAGATGATGACTATGATTGGGATGAAGACGACTATTGATTATATAGAAAGTGAATCATAAGTATTAAAAAGGATTAGTAAAAGCCGGTTTAATAAGTAAGCCGGCTTTCTTTTTTTGTAAAGCAAGGGGAAATTAGCACTCAACTATTGACAGTGCTAACAATGCATGTTATATTGTAAATGTGTTATACTTATAATAGAACAGATTAACAAGGTTACCGAAAGGAGTGAATGGTATGGATTTTTCAAAATTTACGCAGAAATCAAGAGAGATATTGAGCAATCTGGAGAAGATTGCCTATGATTTTGGTAATCAGGAGATTGTTCAGGAGCATCTCCTCTATGGGATGATGACAATAGATGACAGTCTGCTTGCCAGGCTGGTGCAGATTATGGGGATTGAGCCGGCTGTATTTCAAGCTCAGATCGAGGGACTGGTAAAAAAGAGACCAAAGGTAGAGGGCGGTCAGGTGTATGTCGGAAGCGAGTTAAATAAGGTGTTAGTCTATGCCGAGAATGAGGCAAAGACCATGGGTGATGAATATGTATCCATAGAGCATTTATTCCTTAGCTTACTGCAAAAGCCTTCCTTTGATGTAAAAAAGCTGTTGCGGGAATTCCAGATTGACAGAGAGCGTTTTTTACAGGCACTGTCCAAAGTCCGGGGGAATCAGAAAGTTACCAGTGATAATCCGGAGGCAGTTTATGAAAGTCTTGAGAAATACGGATACGATTTGGTAGAGCGGGCAAGGCAGCAAAAGCTTGACCCGGTCATCGGCAGGGATGCAAAAATACGAAATATGATTCGTATTCTTTCCCGCAAGACAAAGAACAATCCGGTTCTTATCGGGGAGCCCGGCGTGGGAAAAACAGCGGTAGTGGAAGGACTTGCCCAGCGTATCGTCCGGGGCGATGTGCCGGAGGGCTTGAAGGATAAACAGGTATTTGCATTAGATATGGGAGCCCTCATTGCCGGTGCCAAATACCGGGGAGAATTTGAGGAACGCCTGAAAGCAGTGCTGGAGGAAGTGAAGGAAAGCGATGGGCAGATTATATTATTTATTGACGAGCTGCATACCATTGTGGGAGCCGGTAAAACGGACGGAGCCATGGATGCCGGAAATCTTCTGAAGCCAATGTTGGCACGGGGAGAGTTGCACTGTATCGGAGCTACCACTTTGGATGAGTACCGCATGTATATTGAAAAGGATGCGGCATTGGAACGCCGGTTCCAGCCGGTACTGGTGGATGAGCCTACAGTGGAGGATACGATTTCCATTCTCCGTGGTCTGAAAGACCGCTACGAAGTGTTCCACGGTGTGAAGATAACAGATGGTGCGCTGGTATCTGCGGCCATTTTGTCCGACCGCTATATATCCGACCGCTTTTTACCGGACAAAGCCATTGATCTGGTGGATGAGGCATGTGCTCTGATAAAGACGGAGTTAGACTCCCTGCCGACAGAGCTGGATGATATACAGCGCCGGATTATGCAGATGGAAATTGAAGAAGCGGCTTTGAAAAAGGAAACAGACCATTTGAGCCAGGAAAGACTGTCCGAGCTACAAGAAGAGCTGGCAGAGCTCCGGGACAATTTTGCCGCCCAGAAGGCGAAGTGGGATAATGAAAAATCAGCGGTGGAAAAAGTACATGATTTGAAGGCGCAGATAGAGGAAACCAACAATCAGATTGAGGTGGCGACCCACAATTATAATCTGGAGAAGGCGGCGGAGCTGCAATATGGTGCCCTTCCACGCCTGCAGCGGGAACTTCATCAGGCGGAGGAAGGGATGTTAGCAGAGGAGCAGACCATGGTGCACGAAAGTGTCAGTGACGAGGAAATCGCAAAAATTATTTCCCGCTGGACCGGCATCCCGGTGGCGAAGCTGACAGAGTCGGAACGAAATAAAACATTGCATTTGGATGAGGAGTTACACCGCCGTGTGGTAGGACAGGACGTAGGTGTGACGAAAGTGACAGAGGCGATTATCCGTTCCAAGGCAGGCATCAAGGATCCGAAAAAACCCATCGGTTCATTCCTTTTTCTGGGACCTACCGGCGTGGGAAAAACCGAGCTGGCGAAAAGCCTGGCGGAGTGTTTGTTTGACAACGAGAGCAACATGGTGCGGATTGACATGAGTGAATACATGGAGAAGTATTCCGTCTCCCGTCTAATCGGGGCGCCTCCGGGATATGTGGGCTATGAAGAAGGAGGGCAGCTGACAGAGGCGGTCCGCCGCAAGCCGTATTCGGTGGTGTTATTTGACGAAATCGAAAAAGCCCATCCCGATGTGTTCAATGTGCTTTTACAGGTGTTAGATGATGGCCGTGTAACCGATTCCCAGGGCAGAACGGTAGATTTTAAAAATACTATTCTCATTATGACCTCCAATCTGGGAGCAGAGTACCTTCTGGAAGGAATTGACGAGGAAGGAAACATTGCGCCGGAAAGTGAAGGGGCGGTTATGGATCAGTTAAAGTGCAGCTTCCGCCCGGAATTTTTAAATCGTTTAGATGAAATCATTATGTTTAAGCCGCTGTCCCGCCAGGATATAAGCGGAATCATTGATTTACAGCTGGCAGACATTAATCAGCGCATCGCCGATAAGGAAATCTCTCTGAGCCTTACGGACAATGCCATCGAATACATTACCGAGCAGGCCTATGACCCGGCCTACGGAGCACGCCCGTTGAAACGGTATTTGCAGAAAAATGTGGAAACATTGCTTGCGAAAAAGATTCTTGCCGATGAAGTTCACGCCGGGGAGGTTCTGACGCTGGATGCCGGCGAGGATGAGCTGGGATTTGTGTGAGGGGAGTGTGCTTTACAAATTAACAAGGTGTAAAGCCTTATTCAATTATCAATGTGCTTTGATGTGCATATGTTGATTGAGGACGGGGTTCCGAAATGGACAGTCCGAGGGACATATTAAAAAACAAGAAATTTAGACAATACGAAAAGAATTTTAGTAGGATTAAACAAATAAATATTAAATTTTTGGATTAAGATGCTTTAAAATGAGCTTTGGCATAGTCATCAACATTTACTATTGTTTCCTAAAATTGTGACAATTATCTAGTGTTAGCAATTTACCATACTACAATAAATCTGTCAATAGCAAACCCTCACACAAAAAACGGAGCCCCATCCACCTCCCTGGACAGACCTCCGCTTTCGTCCTCTTAAATTTTTAGCTCCCGCTGCTTACCGGCAAAACTGTCTATCAAAATCCGGGTTATAAGCATAGAAGTTTTTCTTATTCAGATCATCCTGAACCAAGCGAAGACCTTCGCCAAAGCGCTGGAAATGAACAAGCTCACGCTGGCGCAGGAAGCGAATCGGGTCGGAAACCTCCGGGTCTTTAATGAGACGGAGAATATTATCATAGGTAGTGCGGGCCTTCTGCTCCGCTGCCAAGTCCTCCGTCAAATCGGTAATCGGATCACCGGTGCTCTGGAATTCTGCAGCGGTGAAAGGAACGCCGCCGGCAGACTGAGGCCACAACCCTACTGTGTGGTCGACATAATATTCAGCAAAGCCCTGAGCCTGCAGTTCTTCTGCTGTCAGATTGCGGGTTAGCTGATGCACAATAGCACATATCATCTCTACATGGTTTAATTCCTCGGTACCTGTATCGGTCACGGAATTGCCCCAAAGGGAAATAAGAAGTTAAGCACGTCATAGTATTTTGGCGTGCTTTTTGCATAAATTATATAAAGAAAGTAAATGGATTATATGTGTATGTCGATGGTAGGAAAACCATACAAAGAAAGTGAGATGAAGATAGAATTACCAAAATCATTCTGGCGGGTCTTAGAAAATGGTATTTACAAGGAACTTCATAGAAGAAAGCTACTTACAAATGCCGAACTAAATCATCTTTTGAAAATTAAGTAAAATACGGAGGTGGTACAATGCAGGATAATATATTGCGAGTTGCGGCATATGCAAGAGTATCTACGGATAAAGATGACCAGACCAATTCCTTAGTAAGTCAGAGAAAATATTTTACGGACTATATCAGACAACGTAAAGGGTGGAAACTTTCCGGGGTTTATTACGATGAGGGAGTAAGCGGAACGCAGACGAAAAAAAGAGCAGGATTTAATCAAATGGTAGGGGATGCCCTATCGGGGGAGTTTGACCTGATACTGACCAAGGAGGTCTGTCGTTTTGCCAGAAATACCGTAGATGCCCTGAATTATACCAGAAAACTCAAAGAGGCAGGAATTGGTGTTGTATTCACAATTGATAATATTGACACAAGAGATAGTGATGGAGAACTTCGTTTAACCATTATGGCGAGTATTGCGCAAGAAGAAAGCCGAAAGACTTCGGAGCGTGTCAAATGGGGACAGAAAAGGCGAATGGAACAGGGTGTTGTGTTTGGACGTGATATGTTAGGATACACGGTAAAGGATGGCATCCTTTCCATTAATGAGGAAGAGGTGCCGGTAGTGAGAGCTATTTTTCACAAATACACCAATGAGGGAAAGGGTACTCACATTATTGCCAGAGAATTAATCGTGGAGGGAATGAGACCAAAACGGATTTCTCTGTGGTCAAACACAGTCATTCTCCGGGTTCTGCGGAATGAAAAGTATGTGGGGGATTTGTGCCAGAAGAAAACCTACACACCCAATTATTTGACCCATGAGAAAAAATATAACAGGGGTGCAGAGGAAAAAGTATATATCCGCAACCACCACGAACCTATCATTGACCGGGAACTCTGGGATAGGACACAGGAAGAACTTGCCAGGCGGTCTCCGACTGTGGATAGAAAGACAAAACACAGTAACCGCTATTGGTGTAGTGGAAAAATCCACTGTGGGGAATGTGGCTGTCGGTTTGTCAGCAGAACAAAAAAGCTGGTGAGTGGTACATACAAGGCATGGCGGTGTTACCAGGCTGCCAATCATGGTTTATTAAAAATGGATGCCGATGGAAAAGAGATTGGATGCAATAACCATTCCGTCAACGAAAAAGCTTTGCTGGCTTGTATGAAATACTGTATTGGTCTCATATGCCGGAATCAAAAGGAATTACAAAAAGAAATTCTCTCTCGTGTCGGGGAAATCTGTGACGTGGAACAAAATGTTTTTGATGCGGATAAGGTTCTTGAGAAAATCGACAGTGTCGAAGGAAAGAAGCGAAAAGCCTTTGATGCCATGCTGGAGGGAATTCTTACCAGGGAGGAATTAAAAAAACAGTCGGAGTGGTATGACAAAGAGTTAGAACGTCTTAAGAACCTGCTGACAGAGAATAAGCAGAAAAGCGGACAATACAGCAGGAGAGAAGATCGTATTTCAGATTTAGAGAAAGTGCTGGCCGAAATCTTCGCATTCGGAGAGGAAAATGAAATGCTCTATCGGGAGGTTTTGGAGCGGATTGATATTTACGGTGAATCTGAAAAAGGCTGCAATCGGCTTGTTATCTGGCTGAAATCTTTGTCCTTTGGCATATACTTAAAAATTAAATCTACAGGAAAAGGTAAGGAATATCACACGGACATACTGGAGACGGAATTTGTAGACAGATTTCCCTAGAACAATAAGAAGCTATGAGCTGCGCAGATACAAGAAATTGTTGACAAACAGCGGCTTATTATGGGATACTAACATCGATGATATAGTATTGGAGGAGAGGAGGTGTAATATGGAGGTGAACGAACTTGAACCTCAAAGTGTCTTTCGCTTTTTTTCTGAGATTTCACGAATTCCCCATGGTTCCGAAAATACGGAGGCTTTGGCAGAGTATTGTCTGAACTTCGCAAAAGAGCGGGGGCTTGAGGCTGTCAAAGACAATTATGGTAACGTGATTATTTTTAAGGCCGGAACAAAGGGCTACGAGCAGAGTGAAAGCATTATTTTACAGGGGCATCTTGACATGGTCTGTGAAAAGCATCCGGACTGTTCCAAGGATATGGAGCGGGAGGGAATTGATTTGGTGATGGATGGTAAATACCTTTGCGCCAAAGGAACTACGCTTGGGGGCGACGACGGCATTGCGGTAGCATACATTCTGGCTCTCCTGGATGACAAAGAACTCCCGCATCCACCCATTGAGGCTCTGCTTACCGCTGACGAGGAAGTCGGTCTGAGGGGGGCACATGCTCTGGATGTATCCAAACTCACCGGAAAACGTATGATTAATATTGATTCCGAGGAGGAAGGCGTCCTGACGGTGAGTTGCGCCGGGGCAGTACGCATTAGTGGCACTGTACCGTTGACTTATGAAAAGACAACAGCTTCCATGTGTGCTAAAAAGATTACCGTTGGCGGTCTTTTAGGCGGCCATTCCGGTATTGATATCGGCAGGAATCATAAAAATGCCGCCATCATATTGGCGGAAGCGCTTTATGAATTTGGTAGTCAGGCAAAATTTCAGATTGCAGAGATGACTTCCGGAGGCAGGCTGAATGTGATTCCGTCTACAGCAGAAGCGGTAATCTGCATGGAGCCTTCGGAAATTTCCAAAGTGGACAAGGCACTTACGGAATTTAACACATGGCTGAAGGATGCTTGTGCCGATACAGAGCCGGATGCACTGGTAATGACTGCCGATGAACAGCTTCCGGAGGAATGTCTGGATCATGCATCCACAGACATTGTTATATCTACGCTGCTACTTGTGCCAAACGGTGTTTCATCCATTAGTACGGATATTCCATTCCTTGTGCAAACTTCATCCAATCTTGGCAGCGTGATGATTCAGGAAGGAAATCTGGAGCTTGGATTTCTGGTACGCTCAAACACAGACTATGGAAAAGCAGAAACGCTACGGAGTCTTGCCTGTCTGTTTGTCCATAGAAACGGCAGGATGTCAACAGAGGACGATTATCCTGCATGGGAATACAGGCGTACTTCGCCTTTGAGGGACACCATGGTGCAGGTTTATGAGGAAATGTATGGAGAGAAACCTCAGATCTGCGCTATTCATGCCGGACTTGAATGTGGAATTCTGGCAGAAAAGATACAGGGGGCGGATATGATTTCCATAGGCCCTAATATGGAGAATGTCCATACGCCGGAGGAACGACTGGAAATTGCATCTGTGAAGCGCTGCTGGGAGTATCTTCTTAAGGTGCTTGCCGGTTTGAAGTAATGGAAAAATGAAGATAAAGGAGAATACGTGTTATGATTGAAAATGGTTTTATGTATATCGCTACATTAATTTTTATTGCGGCACTGTTAGTGTGTCTGCCCAAAATTTTCAAGGGCAAAAAAGCAAAACGTTTTTTTGATTTTGCACCGCCTATCGTGCTGATTTATTTGGGACTGATGTTGTTTTGTACGGTGAAGCTCTGGGATCTGGAGGCCACATCCGAAGCATACAGCTCACTGAAAAATCCTATCCTGTACGCCATGATTTTTATCATGCTGCTGCGATGCGATTTGAAAAAAATCGTGCGTCTTGGACCGAAAATGTTGATTGGATTTTTCTCTGCTACGATCTCCATTGGACTTGGCTTTGTAGTTGCCTATGCCATTATGTCCGGGTTACTGGGAGAAAATGCATGGCAGTCTCTTGGTTCACTTTGCGGCAGCTGGATGGGTGGCGGCGGAAATATGCTGGCAATTCAGGCGGCCCTGGATGTACCGGAGTCAATGATGGCATATGCGCTGGTAATGGATTCTATCTGCGCAACGCTTTATGTTATGTTCCTTCTCTGGGTAATTAATTTTTCAGAAAAATTTAATAAATGGACAAAAGCCGATACGCATCTGATCGACAGTGTAGGACAGGCTCTTGAGGCAGAAGCGAAGGCCAATACAAAACCGCTTGTGTGGCAGAACATTATGATTCTGGTTGGTGCAGGGCTTTTTGTCTCAGCGGTTTCTCAAGAGGTTGGCGCACTGATTGGTAATTATCTGACCTTCTTTGATAAGGCAACCTGGACAGTACTGATTGTAACAGTGCTTGGCGTGGGCTTTGCCCTTACACCGTTCGGTAAGCTGAGAGGTACAGAAGAGGTTTCCAATGTAATGCTCTACAGTGTAGTGGCATTAATTGCCTCCCGTGCAGACCTGTCTGCCATGGGAAATGCTCCGGCATGGCTGTTGACAGGACTTATCATATTGCTTATCCATGTTACTATCATGATTGTTCTTGCTAAGCTGCTGAAGATTGATATTTTTACGGCCTCCGTGGCCTCTCTGGCCAATATCGGTGGAACCGCTACGGCTCCGGTGCTTGCCGGATCATACAGCAGCGCACTGGTACCGGTTGGTATCATCATGGCATTGCTTGGCTACGTGGTCGGAACCGGCGGCGGTCTGGTTGTGGCACATCTTATGAGTCTATTTGGATAAATAAACTAGTTGATAATTCGAATAATCTTATAGTTGAATGATGCAAAAGCCCCTGAAAACGTCATACAAAAGATGGCGGAGCATTTCAGGGGCTTCTGTACCGATATCCGTCAGTATACCACAAACCTGTTTGTTATTATTGGAGTAACGCTGGGCGAGATAACGCTGGGAAGCACCAAGCTCTCCGTCCGGCCCTCCGAACTGGCTGATAATTACTTTTGCTAACTTTGCATTTGGTTTTGAAATATTAACGGGATATTCTAATGTTCTGTCATACGTCCACATTAATTACAACCCCCTTCCCAAGGCCATGGGTCCCGGACCCAGGTCCAGCCGTCACAGGCGTCTACGCCGTTAGAGGTCAGGGGACCAAAACGTTTTTCGTATTCGCGGCGTACCTCTTTGTTGATTTGCTGATATTTGTTGTAGTAATCCAACGCCTTTTCATCATCCGGATGGGCGTCCAGGTAAAGCCCTATATCGATAAGGGCAAAGGCTGCCTCCCGGACAGACTGCATCAGTTTCTCTCTTTCATGATTGTTTCTGTTTGTCATCGATAACCACATCTCCTTCCATAGGAGTTATTTTGTTGTCCCTGCGAGCAAGGAGCGCAATTATTATTTGATGCCTGACAGGCTGCCTGAGAGCCGATAAACGGGAAAATCAAATCTTCGAAAATACTTCCCTGGGCAAGACCACAGCTTCCGTCCAGAACATTTTCAAAAGATTGCCAGGGTACATATGCCATGGCCAATGGTTTGTTTGAAAGTTTCATAGAATCTCCTTATTGTTTTTTAGTTCATATTATGTAAAAAAAAGTCGATTGTGACGTGATTTTTTGTCGAGATTCAGGTATTGACAAAAAATAAAAGCTACTATATCATAATAACAATATGGTTCCTGTTATTATATGAAATAACGGGCGGCAGAAAAGGAGAATTTTATCATGAAAAAATTTGTATGTAGTGTATGTGGTTATGTTCACGAGGGAGACAGCGCACCGGATCAGTGTCCGGTATGTAAAGCACCGGCAGACAAGTTCAAAGAGCAGACCGGCGATAGAGAATGGGCTGCTGAACATGTAGTCGGAGTAGCAAAGGGTGTCAGCGAGGATATCGTAGCTGACCTTCGCGCAAACTTTGAGGGCGAATGCTCCGAGGTTGGTATGTATCTGGCAATGGCACGTGTGGCACACCGTGAAGGTTATCCGGAGGTTGGTCTTTATTATGAAAAGGCTGCATGGGAAGAGGCAGAGCATGCTGCAAAATTTGCAGAGCTTCTCGGTGAAGTAGTAACAGATTCCACAAAGAAAAATCTTGAGATGCGTGTAGATGCAGAAAACGGCGCAACAGCAGGTAAATTTGAACTGGCAAAACGTGCGAAGGCTCAGGATCTTGATGCAATCCATGACACTGTACATGAGATGGCCAGAGACGAGGCAAGACACGGAAAAGCCTTTGAAGGTTTACTCAAAAGATATTTCGGATAATTACACAAAATAGACTTTGAAAATACGAGATACCATCCAATCGAACTCGAAAGATTCTCACTGATTGGATGGTATCTTCTATTTTAACCCTGCTTTGTGTCAGTGTCCGATATTTCAACTATCAAATGTAGCAGAATCACCTAAAAAATCGTACACTTTCCTCTTGAAGCAGCCGTGTTTTTGTGGTATACTATAAAATCGAACAAGTTTTATATGTAAAGGAGACAAGTACAATGAACAGCAAAGTAAAAGGCATTTTGCAGATTCTGCTGGTTCTGATTCTGATTGCAGCATTTGGTATTGTTGCCTATCGCGGAATTGGTAGTGCCCGGCGGGGAAGCGCACAAAATATTCGTCTGGGACTGGATTTGAAAGGTGGCGTCAGCGTTACATACGAGGCGACCAAGGCGGATCCAACCGAACAGGAAATGCAGGATACTGTTTATAAGATGCAGAAACGTGTCGAGGATATCAGCACGGAGGCTTCTGTTTATCAGGAAGGAGCGAATCGTGTTACCATTGATATTCCGGGTGTCAGCAATGCATCTGAAATTTTACAAAAGCTAGGACAAGCAGGTGCCCTGCAATTTGTCCTTTACGAGAATATAAAAGGAAAAGATGGCAAAGCCTCTCCGGATGAAGGGGAAGAGGTCACATTTGATGCCAAGGATGTGGAGATGGACGGTAAAATGATTTCCAATGCGACCGCCACCACTCAGCAGAGTGCCACAGGGGCGACGGAAAATGTCGTTAAGATTGATTTTACCGGCAAAGGTACGAAGACCTTTGGCAAGGTAACCGGTGACCATGTGAATGAGCGTCTGGCAATCATTTATGATAATAAGCTGGTTTCCGCACCGAATATTGAGTCTGAAATTGCAGATGGAACTGCTGTTGTACACGGTGGATTTGATGAGTTTTCCGAAGCAGAGGACATGGCATCCACACTTCGTATCGGTGCCCTGCCGCTGGAATTAAAAAATATTCATGACAATGTAGTAGGAGCGACACTGGGAAGCGAGGCGCTTCGCACCAGTCTGATTGCCGGTATCGTCGGATTCATTTTGGTTATTCTGTTTATGATTTTCATGTACAGAGTACCGGGAGCTGTTGCATCCGTTGCGTTGGTTTTCTACATCGGAGCCATGCTTTTAATCTTAAACGGATTAAATGTCACACTGACATTGCCGGGTATTGCCGGTATTATACTGAGTGTCGGTATGGCGGTGGATGCAAACTGTATTATCTTTACCCGAATGCGGGAAGAGATGGCTGCCGGGAAGACGGTTTCCCAGGCGATTCAGAATGGTTTTTCCAAGGCGTTATCCGCTATTATTGACGGTAACGTAACGACCCTGATTGTAGCCTTCGTTCTTTATCTGAGAGGCTCCGGTACCGTAAAAGGTTTTGCCGAGACACTGGCCATCGGTATTATTTTGTCAATGATTACCGCTATCTTTGTGACAAGATGGTTGTTAAATGCCCTGTGCTATCTGGGACTTGACGATAGAAAATATTATGGTGTCCAGAAGGAAAGAAAGACCATTAATTTTATCGGAAACTGGAAAAAATATGTGATTATATCCGGTGCCATCGTTGTATTGTGTATTGGCGGTCTGATTTTTAACGGAGCATCAAAGGACGGCGAGTTATTAAATTACAGCCTTGATTTTATCGGTGGTACTTCTACCTCTGTTTCCATTGATGAAAACACGGAAATAACGGATGATTTGAAAGAGGAAGTTTTGGAAGTAGTAAAATCGGCAACCGGGCTGATTGGAGAGGTTTCCTCTTCCGATGATAAAGGAGTGAAAAAGGTTACTGTCCGTACGACGGCGTTGAATGACGATCAGAAAAAAGCCGTGACAACCCAGTTAGCAAGTAAGTTTAGTGTTGACCAGGGTAAGATTGAGTCAGAAACCATCAGTGCTTCTGTCAGCAACGAAATGAAAAGAGATGCGGTTGTTGCTACTTTAATAGCGATAGTCTGCATGCTGATTTATATCTGGATTCGTTTCCGGAACTTTTCCAGTGGAGCCAGTGCAGTTATTGCCTTAATCCATGACGTGATTGTGGTATTTACCGTTTATGTTGTGGCAAGCTCTTTCATTCAGGTAGGAAGTACGTTTATCGCCTGTATATTGACGATTGTCGGATACTCCATTAACGATACGATTGTCGTATTTGACCGTATCCGTGAAAATAGAAAGAAGGCTTCCAGCCGCATTGAGTTGTCTGAAATTATTAATCAAAGTGTTACGGAAACCTTATCACGTTCCATTAATACTTCGATAACAACCTTTATCATGGTATTCGTTCTGGCCCTCTTGGGAGTTGCTTCCGTCCGCCAGTTTGCGATTCCTTTGATTGTGGGTATCATTTCCGGATGTTATTCCTCCATCTGTGTGGCATCACCGGTTTGGTATCTGCTGATGGGTAAAGGGAAGAAAGAGAAAAAAGCTGTTACTTACTCCAAGAAGAAAAAATAAAATTTTTATAAAAACAAGAAAGGGCTTTGCCATATCTGCTTACATGCAGAGGCAAAGCTCTTCTTTCATTTTATAGGAAAGTTTGCACGCGCGGAGCGAAAACGCTATGCGTTTTCGGAGGTGCGCGTTTTTCAGTCGCACCTTTTTTCTCTTGACAAAGACAGGAAAGGACGATATAATGAAACCACTATATGACTGACGGAAAAAGTGGAGACATACCACATGGAGTATAGTGAAGGAAAAAATTGGCCGACCGTCTGGGCTGTGAAAGTCTGGATTGCGGCTTTTTTTATTTCACAGGAGGGAAATATGAAAGAAGAGTGGAAGGGCTTCCGTGGGGGAGCATGGGAAAAAGAAATTAATGTAAGAGATTTTATTCAGGCAAACTATACTCCCTATGACGGGGACGACTCCTTTTTAGAGGGACCGACGGAGGACACGAAGGCTCTCTGGGAACAGGTGCTGGAATTATCGAAAGAGGAGAGGGAGCATGGCGGAGTACTGGACATGGACACTAAGGTAATCTCCACCATTACCTCACATGGTCCGGGGTATCTGGATAAAGACAAAGAAAAAATTGTTGGCTTTCAGACAGAAAAGCCATTTAAGCGTGCCTTGCAGCCTTACGGCGGCATTCGTATGGCCATGAAAGCATGCCAGGACAATGGCTATGAGGTTGACCCGGAGGTAGTGGAATACTTTACCGTTCATAGAAAGACCCACAATGCCGGTGTGTTTGATGCCTATACGCCGGAGATGAGAGCCTGCCGGAGTGCCCATATTATTACCGGTCTGCCGGATGCCTATGGCAGAGGGCGTATTATCGGTGATTACCGTCGTGCTGCTTTATACGGCGTAGACCGTCTCATCGAGGATAAAGAGGAGCAGTTAAACACCACCCGTACCATTATGTATTCCGATGTGATTCGTGAGCGGGAGGAATTATCTGAACAAATTCGCGCTCTGAAAATGTTAAAGGAGCTGGCAAAGATTTATGAGTGTGATATCAGCCAGCCGGCATCCAATGTAAAAGAGGCGACACAGGCAGTGTACTTTTCCTATCTGGCAGCAGTGAAGGAACAGAACGGTGCAGCGATGAGTTTGGGACGTACCTCGACCTTTTTAGATATTTATGCAGAGAGGGATTTAAAAAACGGAACCTTTACTGAAAAAGAAATTCAGGAAATTATCGACCAGTTTGTCATGAAGCTGCGTCTCATAAAATTTGCCCGTACACCGGATTATAATGCTATTTTTGCCGGAGATCCGACATGGGTTACCGAATCCATCGGCGGGATTGGTATAGACGGAAGGCATATGGTGACAAAAATGTCCTTCCGCTATCTAAACACCTTAAATAATATAGGAACGGCCCCGGAGCCGAACATGACCGTCCTCTGGGCGAAAAATCTGCCGGAAAACTGGAAACGGTTCTGTGCAAAGACCTCCGTTAAACACTCCGCAATCCAGTATGAAAATGATGATTTGATGCGAGTGTCCCACGGGGATGACTATGGGATTGCCTGCTGCGTATCTTCCATGCGGATTGGTAAGGAAATGCAGTTTTTCGGAGCGAGGGCGAATCTTGCGAAATGTTTGCTCTATGCCATTAATGGCGGTGTGGACGAGATGAGTGGCAAGCAGGTGGGACCGAAATACCGTCCGGTCACCTCGGAATATTTGGATTTCGATGAAGTGTGGGAAAAATATAAAGATATGATGAAATGGCTTGCCGGCGTTTATGTCAATGCATTGAACATCATTCACTATATGCACGATAAATACAGCTATGAAAGATTGCAGATGGCGCTGCATGATAAACAGGTAAAACGCTGGTTTGCCACCGGTATTGCCGGCATGAGTGTTGTGGCGGATTCTTTGTCAGCCATTAAATATGCCAAGGTAAAAACCATTCGTGATGAAAACGGTCTGGTGGTCGACTATGAAATAGAGGGAGATTTTCCGAAATACGGAAATGATGATGACCGGGTGGACGAGCTGGCTAAGGATGTTCTTCATACTTTTATGCAATATGTAAGGGGAAATCACACTTACCGTGGCGGTATTCCGACAACCTCGATACTAACCATTACTTCCAACGTCAGCTACGGCAAAAATACCGGTGCTACACCGGACGGAAGAAAGAAAGGCGTTGCCTTTGCGCCGGGTGCCAATCCGATGCACGGACGGGACAATAACGGTGCGGTGGCATCCCTTGCCTCGGTGGCAAAGCTGCCATTTAGTGATGCCCAGGATGGCATTTCCAATACCTTTACCATTGTTCCGGATTCTCTTGGCAAGAATAAAGAAGAATCCGAGAAAAATCTGGTGGCAATGCTAAATGGATATATTGCAAAGGGGGGACATCACCTCAATGTCAATGTGCTGAACCGTGATACTCTGTTGGATGCAAAAGAGCACCCGGAACAGTATCCGCAGCTGACGATTCGTGTGTCTGGCTATGCCGTGAACTTCATTAAGCTGACAAAGGAACAACAGGATGAGGTAATTGCCAGAACCTTCCATGAGAGAATGTAGCCTATGAAGGGGAAAATTCATTCGATTGAAAGCTTTGGCACAGTGGACGGACCGGGCGTGCGCTTTGTCATATTCTTTCAGGGCTGCCCGATGCGGTGTCTTTACTGTCACAATCCCGATACCTGGGAAACGGGGACAGGACAGGAAACAGATGTGGAAGGAATTATAAATAAAATGGAGAGGAATCTCTCTTTTTATGAGACTGGCGGTATTACGGCCACCGGGGGAGAGCCGATGTTCCAGATGGAATTTCTCTCGGAGCTTTTTAAAGAGGCTAAGAAAAGAGAGATTCATACCTGCTTAGATACATCAGGCATTATGTTTCAACCGAAAGACCGTGACAGTCTGGAACAGGTGGATAAGCTGTTAGCCGTTACTGACCTTGTTATGTTGGATATTAAGCATATCGATGCGGCGGAGCATAAAAAATTAACCGGACAGGATAACGCCGGGATACTTGCCTTTGCCAGATATCTGGATGAAAAGAAGGTTCCGGTCTGGATTCGCCATGTTGTGGTGCCTGGGATTACCGATGATGAGAAGGAATTAACAGAGCTTGGCCACTTTATGGGAACCCTTTCCAATGTGGAAAAGCTGGAGGTACTTCCCTATCATGCCATGGGAAAGGTAAAATATGAGCAGTTGGGAATGTCCTACCGGCTGGCAGATACCCCACAGCTCACGAAAGAGCAGGCGAAGGAGGCGGAGGAAGTCATCCTCAGAGCATGGAGGCAGGCAGCCGGAAAGTAAATGACACCGGCAAACAAGCAATCCATTGATTACACCCCCTAAGTTGTGGTATACTATAAAGAAGTAACGATGCTAAGGAGGATTCCATATTATGGCAGAACTTCAGGATGCGAAGAAAAAAAAGAAGAAGAAAAAAGAAGTTATTGTATTGACACCGGAGGAAAAATATGCCCAGCTGTTGGCATTGAAAAAGGCAACCCGGTGTATTCTTGAGATAGATGAAAAGTATAAAATATATGTCAGGCTGACAAAAGAATTTGCGGAGCTTGGAAGGAAGGCAGAGGAAAATCCCTTTGAGGGGTCAGACCAGTGTATGGCGCTCAGTGAGGAATGCAGAGCCATTGCCGAAGAGATGGAGAAAGAGCTTCCCCCGGAAACGGAAGAGGAATCCCAGACTGTCACTACCACAGCGAAGGAACGAGAAGGGAAGGAAAAAGGCGGTAAAGGAAAATGGCTGTTTTTTGCAGCAATTGCATTGGTAGTTATCGCTATCGTCTGCTATAAAGCACCGCCGACCCGCTATCTCATAGCCGGAGCAGAAAAAACGCTTGGCATGGACAAATTGTCAAAGGAATCCTACTACAAGCTGGGAGATTACAAAGACAGTGAAGAAAAGGGAAAGCAGGCAGCTTACGACTATGCCCTTTCTCTGGAGGAAAAAGGGAATTATATAGAGGCGGCAGCAGAATTTGGAAAACTCGCCCCAAAAGGTTATGCAGACAGTGAACAGAAAGAGGCGGCTATAGAGCAGGTGCTTTTTTCTGAGGCGGAGCTGGGAAAACCCGTTACCTTTGGCAAGTATCAGTGGCTTGTGCTGGAAAACAGGGAAGATACTGTGCTGTTAGCAAAGGCTGCAGCCATAGAGGACCTTGCCTACCATGATAAAGCAGAGAAAACAAAATGGGAAACCTGTAGTCTCCGCAGGTATCTGAACGAGGAATTTTTACAGGAAACCTTTACGGCGAAGGAGCAGGAACTGATACAGACAAAGTCTTCTACTCAGGATAAACTTTTTATTCTGGATAAGAGCGAGGTAGAAGAGTATCAGGATATTTTGAAAGAGAAAACACATCATCTCCGGCTTCGAGATTCCGGTGCAGGAAAAACCACAGCCTTTACCACCTATAGGGGAGAGGTAGTTGACGAGGGCTTTCCGGTGGAACAAACCGGTGTCTGTGTGCGTCCGGTTATGTGGGTAAAGAAAAAATGAGAAATGAATTAACCAAAAAAGATATTGAAAAGATGCGGGAAGAAATCGAGTACCGCAAGCTGGTTGTGCGAAAAGAGGCGCTGGAGGCAGTAAAAGAGGCCAGAGCCCACGGGGATTTGAGTGAAAACTTCGAGTACCACGCGGCAAAGAAGGATAAAAACCAGAATGAAAGCCGTATCCGCTATCTGGAGCGCATGATCAAAACAGCTGTTGTGATTTCCGAGGAATCCGGTGAAGACGAAGTGGGAATGAACAATACGGTAGAGGTTTATTTTGAAGAGGATGACCTGACGGAAATTTATAAGATTGTGACGACGGTGCGTGCAGATGCCCTGAAGGGATTAATCAGCATTGAGTCACCTCTCGGAAAGGCACTTCTCGGAAAAAAGGAAGGGGAGCGGGTTCAGGTAACCATGGACAATGGAAGTTCCTATTATGTAGTGATTAAGAAAATTGAAAATACAGTGGATGACGGGACAGACCCTATCCGCAAATTCTAAAGGTTGTAAATGGAGGTAGAAAAATGGAGTTTAAGACATTGCAGTCAGATATGATTGCTGCCATGAAGGCGAAGGACAAGGTGCGGAAGGATGCGATTTCTTCCCTTGTATCTGCGGCAAAGAAGGTTGCCATTGATGAAGGTGTCAGAGAGGATATTACGGAGGAAATTGTAAATCGTGTCATCCTCAAGGAGTTAAAAACCGTGAAGGAGCAGATTGACAGTTGTCCGGCAGAACGGGCAGAATTAAAAGCCGAGTATCAGGCAAGATATGATATTATCAATGAATATGCTCCTAAGATGCTGTCGGCGGAGGAAGTAGAAACGCTGATTACGGAAAAGTTTGCCGATGTGGTGGCGACCAAAAATAAAGGTCAGATTATGAAACAGGTCATGGCAGAATTAAAGGGAAAGGCAGACGGAAAGGTCATTAATCAGGTAGTAACAAAACTCTGCCAGTAACCCTTATGTACTAAAATATTTATGTATTAGAAAGGTACCATAGCACAACGATGGTGCCTTTTTTTACGTTGACATAGGCTTTCTTTCCGGTAAACTCATTACTGATGCCTAAGGGAAAGGAATTTGTCAGGTTGATGTCGGCAAGCTCGTATTTTAGTCCCTGTATTGTTACATTGACACTGATGTCACTGAGGGAAAACACAGAACAGAGATTGCCGGGAGTATTTTCCGGCAGATCCTTGCCAAAAGAAATCGTACCGTCGGTAATAACACGAATCGCATAGTTATCGCCATAAAGAGTGCCGGTGGCATCGTTTCGTGACAAGTAAGTAAGTAGCTGGATATTGCCAATGGTGTGATCCAACCGTCCTCCCAGTCCACCGTAAATGGCAAACTCTGTATAGCCCTTTTTCAGTCCCAGCTTGGCAGCTAACATTAAGTCGGTATCATCCTTCTCCGCCGGATAGCGGAGGCTGTCAGAGGGAAGATCGTACGAGAGGACAGAATCAAAATCCCCTAGGACAAAATCAGCCCGAAGTCCCAGCTCCTCCAGATAATCATAGCCGCCGTCAGCGGCTATGACAATATCGTCAGAAGTGAGTGTAATATTACAGTCCGTTTTCTCTCCCGCTCCGAAAATATAACAAATTCCTGATTCCATGTTTGTATCCTTTCCTATTCAATAGCCGCTATGGCAGCAGACAGGTATTCTTCTTCAAAGTTTTCTATGGTTCCGGCATCACAGGCGGCAGCCAGTGACGGATTAATCGGCATCTGTGCAAGGACTGGGACACCATAGGATTTTGCCGTCTCCTCAATATGGCTTTCTCCAAATACCGGAATTTTCTTTTTGCAGTCCGGACATTCCACATAGCTCATGTTTTCCACCAGACCAAGTACCGGGATATTCATCATATTTGCCATTTTCATTGCCTTTCCCACTATCATGGAAACCAAATCCTGTGGGCTGGTGACGACCACAATGCCGTCCACCGGAATGCTCTGGAATACTGTCAGTGCCACATCACCGGTTCCCGGCGGCATATCCACAAAGAGATAGTCCACATTATCCCACAGGACATCTGTCCAGAATTGCTTTACCGTACCGCCGATAACGGGACCGCGCCACACTACCGGGTCCGTCTCGTCAGGCAAAAGAAGATTAATAGACATAACCTCAATCTCATATTTTTTTGTCCTTACCGGAAAAATTGTCGTCTCATTTCCCATTGCCTTTTCCGTCAGACCAAAAGCCTTTGGGATGGAAGGACCGGTAATATCGGCATCCAGGATGCCGCAGTGATAGCCCCGGCGGGAAAAGTTTGTGGCGAGAAGCTGCGTCACCATGGATTTTCCAACGCCGCCCTTTCCGCTGACGACACCGATTACCTTGCCGATTTTACTATTGGGATGCGGTGCCTCGATAAAACTTTTCGGGTCCCTGCTGGCACAGTTACTGCTGCAGCTCGAACAATCGTGAGTACATGAATCACTCATACTTTCTATCTCCTTTATTCTCTATTTCTATTTGAACTCTGTCAATAGCACAATGATGCCATCGTGATAGCATGATGGCGACGTCATGCTATCTCTACTCTAGTACGAAACTACCATCTTTGTCAAATGGTTTTATCACATTGAAAAAAATGTTTTCTTGTGATATTATAAAAATAAGTATGGCGTATACCGAAACGGCTGGTGTTTGCCATGAATAGAAAGAGAAACGGAGGAGCAGAATGTATACCGTATCATTGCAGAAATGTATTGAAAAAGTGCAGTTGGAAAACCTGACGAAAGAGGTGGATATCGATGGCATTGAAGTTACCCAGGCGGACGTAAATCGCCCGGCATTACAACTGGCAGGTTTTTTTGACTATTTTGACCACCACAGACTTCAGTTGATTGGACAGGTGGAGCATACATATATGGAAAAGCAGGGAATTGAAAAAAGTGCGGAAATGATTGGAAAGATTATGTCTTATAAGGTTCCGGCAATTGTATTTTGCCGTGACCTCCCGGTGCCGGAGGAGTTTTTGGAACTTTCCAGGAAGTATGGAGTGCCGATTTTGCGTTCCAAGGCGGCGACATCCTCTGTTTCTGCAGAGCTGACCCGCTGGCTGAAGGTGGAACTGGCACCGAGAATTAGTATTCACGGAGTGCTAGTCGATATTTACGGCGAAGGTGTTCTCATTACCGGTGAGAGCGGCATCGGAAAAAGTGAGGTAGCACTGGAACTCATTCACAGAGGTCATCGTCTTGTTTCCGATGATGTGGTGGAGATAAAAAAGGTCAGTGATGCTACCCTGCTTGGTTCAGCACCGGATATTACCAGACATTTTATTGAACTTAGAGGAATTGGTATTGTTGATGCGAAAACGCTTTTCGGTGTGGAGAGCGTAAAGGATACCCAGTCCATTGACTTGGTCATTAAGCTGGAGGAGTGGAACAAAGAGCAGGAGTATGACCGGATGGGACTGGAAGAGCAGTACATTGAATATCTGGGAAATAAAGTAGTATGCCATTCCATTCCGATTCGTCCGGGACGAAATGTGGCAATTATCTGTGAATCAGCGGCAGTTAATTTCCGACAGAAGAAAATGGGATATAACGCTGCGTTAGAATTATATAACCGTGTAACAAGTAACCTATCAAATTCATAAGATATTATTGGAAAGGAATCGTATTATGGCAGTATATTATGTAGGCGTTGATGTGGGTGGAACAACAGTAAAAATGGGCCTGTTTTCTGATACAGGGGAATTATTGGAAAAATGGGAAATACCAACCCGGAAAGAAAATAATGGCGAGTACATTCTCCCGGATGTGATAGACAGCATAGAAAAAAAGCGTGCCGAGATGGGAGGAAATATTAAAGGAATCGGTATCGGAATCCCGGGACCGGTGACAGATGATGGTGTTGTCCTCAAATGTGCCAATCTGGGTTGGGATGTATTTTCCGTAAAGAATACCATAGCGGATTTAACCGGCGTGGGAAATGTGAAGGTAGGAAATGATGCCAATATTGCAGCTCTGGGTGAAATGTGGAAAGGCGGCGGCAGAGGCTATGACAGTATTGTTATGGTAACGCTGGGAACCGGTGTCGGCGGCGGTATTATTCATAAGGGAAAAATTCTTACCGGCAGCAGGGGCGCTGGAGGAGAAATCGGTCATATGAAGGTGGAAATAGGGGAGACAGAAAGCTGCGGTTGTGGCAGCAAAGGTTGTTTAGAACAATACGCCTCAGCCACCGGCATTGTTCGTCTGGCGAAAAAACATATGCCGGAGGATTCCTGTCTGTCAGAAGAAACCGATATTACCGCAAAGAAAATTTTTGACGGAGCGAAGGACGGAGATTCCTACTGTATGGAGATTGTGGAGCGTTTTGGAAAATATCTCGGTGTGGCACTGAGTAATGTAGCCCATGTGGTGGATCCGGAGGCATTTGTCATCGGTGGAGGAGTTTCGAAGGCGGGAACGATTATTTTGGACGTAATTGAGAAATACTATAATGAAAACTCCATGTACGCCTTGAAAAATAAAAACTTTCATCTGGCAGAGCTGGGCAATGATGCCGGTATATATGGTGCTGTCAGATTGGTAATGTTCACATAGCTATGCTAAGGATTTCGTAATGATATTCAGGTGGAATAGAGGTCGACTATGATTCAGTTAGAGCAGGAGTTATTAAGCTGCCATACGACATTTCGTATCGGGGGTGCGGCGACATATTATCTGATTCCTGAAAAGGAAGAAGAAATTACAGAAGCAGTTGCCTTTGCAAAGAAAAAGAAGCTTCCCTTTTACATTTTGGGAAAGGGAAGCAATGTATTATTTTCCGACAATGGGTATTCAGGAGTCGTGATTGAGATTGGGAAAGGTCTGGAGGGCATGGAAATCCATCCGGACGGCATAGTAGAGGCACAGGCGGGAATTGCTCTGAGTGCCATGGCGGCGCAATTGGCAGAGGCAGGACTGACAGGCTTTGAATTTGCCGGGGGGATTCCCGGAACACTGGGAGGGGCCATAACGATGAATGCCGGAGCCTATGGTGGAGAAATTAAGGATTGTATTCAATCTGCCACCGTTTTGACATCCGAGGGAAGGATACTGACCTTAAAGAAAGAGGAGCTGGCACTGGGATACCGCACCAGTGTAATTCCGGAAGAAAAGTATATTGTGTTGTCAGGATGTTTTTCCTTTGAAAAGGGAGAGAAAGAGGAAATTCTGGCGACAATGAAGGAATTAGGAAAAAGGCGGCGGGAAAAACAACCGTTAGAATATCCCAGTGCAGGAAGCACTTTTAAGAGACCGGAGGGACATTTTGCCGGGAAGCTCATTGAGGATGCCGGACTGCGGGGGTATCGTGTGGGGGATGCTCAGGTGTCGGAAAAGCACTGCGGGTTTGTGGTAAACCGGGGTGAGGCAACGGCGGCGGAGGTAAGGCAGGTCATTGCTGATGTCCAGACGAAGGTAAAGGAAACCTTTGGTGTAGAGTTAGAACCGGAGATACGCCTGGTAGAATAGAAAAGAAAGGGTACGGAAAGCGAGGAAACGACATGAGATTTGTGGTTGTGACAGGAATGAGCGGAGCGGGACGAAGCTCTGTCATGCGAATATTAGAGGATGATGGATATTTTTGTGTTGACAATCTGCCGGTGTCGTTACTTCCTACTTTTATACAGCTGACAGAGGATTCCAGTGAGCAGATTGAGCGTGTGGCGCTGGGGTTGGATATCCGTGGTGGCCGAACCGCTTTGAAAGAGGCTGCCCATATTTTGAAAAATTTAAAAGAGGAAGGCTATACTCTGGAGATTTTGTTTTTAGAGGCTTCCACACCGGTTATTGTAAAGCGTTATAAAGAGACGAGACGAATCCATCCGCTATCCAGTGGTGGACGGATGGACACGGCGATTGAAAATGAGAGGGAACTTCTTGCTGACTTAAAAGGACAGGCAGATTTTATTATTGATACCACAACAATGTTGATTCGCGAATTGAAGCAGGAAATTGACCGGATTTTTGTGGAGGAGGAAAATTTTTGTAATTTTTATCTGACCTTTGTGTCCTTTGGATTTAAGTACGGTATTCCTTCTGATGCGGATTTGGTCTTTGATGTCCGTTTTCTGCCAAACCCCTTCTATATAGAAAACTTAAAGCCTCTGACCGGTAATGACAAAGAAGTATTTGATTATGTCATGGAATCAGACAAAGCGAAAGAATTTCTTGGGAAAATGAAGGACATGCTGGATTTTCTCATACCAAATTATATGATAGAAGGAAAAACCCAGCTGGTCATTGCCATCGGATGTACCGGTGGGAAACATCGCTCGGTAACGTTGACCAATGCGATACACGCAGAATTTGAAAACACGGAATATGGTTGCAAGAAGGAACATAGAGATATAGAGAAGGATAGGTTACGAAACATATGTCGTTCGCAGGAAAAGTAAAAGAAGAGCTGTATGAGCAGTCGGGAAAGGCGAAGCATTGTCAGATAGCAGAAATCGCCGCCCTGTTTTCTGTCTGTGGACAGGTAATCATGAGAGAGGATGGAAGTAATCTCATTAAGTTTACAACGGAAAACTTGACAGTTGCGAAAAAATGCTATATTTTAATTAAGAAAGCATTTCATATCATTCCGGACATTTCTTTGCGGGGGCATCATCAGTATATCATCTATCTGATTAGAAGTGAGGATGCTCAGGCATTTATGAAAGCTGTCCGGGTTTTAGACGGCGCTTTGCTCGTTTCGGATAGCCTTATTGACAGGCAGTGTTGTAAACGGGCATTTTTACGGGGGCTGTTTCTTGCCAGTGGTTCGGTAACGAACCCGCAGAGCCGGTATCATCTGGAGCTGGTGGCAGGAAGCTATGCAAGTGCTGTGCGAATGCAGGAGATTATAGGTGTTTTTGAACTGGAAGCAAAAATTGTTGAGCGCAAAAAAAATTATATCGTGTACATGAAAGAGGGGGCCGGTATTGTTGACTTTCTAAATATTATCGGTGCCCATGTGGCGTTGATGGAATTTGAAAATGTCCGCATTTTAAAGGAAATGAGAAATTCCATTAACAGACAGGTCAACTGCGAGGCGGCAAATATTAAAAAAACCGTTTCTGCAGCCTCCAGACAGGTGGAGGACATCCGCTTTATCCACGACACGGTTGGTTTTGGAACTCTTTCGGAGAACCTTTCGGAGATAGCCAGATTACGTTTGGAAAATCCGGAAGTATCGTTGAAGGAATTGGGGGAAATGCTTGACCCACCAATCGGTAAATCAGGGGTGAATCACCGGTTGAGAAAATTAAGTGACATCGCAGCGAATTTGCAGAAACAAAAGAAAGAGTAAGAAATCTAGTTGCTGTGCAAGCGCTGTGGAAATGCTTGCGCAGGCAGGATGGAGGAAAAAATGATAAGGAAAAGTATTGACGTTAGTGTGGAGAAAGAGGGCGCAAGGCCAATGGCTATGCTGGTTCAGGTGGCAAGTCAGTACAAAAGCAGCGTAAGCATTTGTCAAGGAAGCAAGACAGTAAATGCAAAAAGCATCATGGGTGTGATGACACTGGGACTGATACCGGGGCAGGAACTGGAAATCTCCGTAGATGGCGAAGATGAAGAAGAAGCCATGGAAAGCATAGAAAAGTATTTAACAGGAAAGTAATAGAGGAAGAGAAACTGCCGCACAAACGGGAGACCGGATAAAACTGGTATGTGCGGCAGTTTTTTTGGAAGCAGAAAAGGGGACGAGAATGAATTTTACACATTTGCATGTTCATACAGAATACAGTTTGTTAGACGGTTCCAGTAAAATCGGGGAATTGATAAACCGGGCAAAGGAACTGGGAATGGACAGTCTTGCCATTACCGACCACGGTGTTATGTACGGTGTCATCGATTTTTATCGTGCGGCAAAGGCGGCAGGGGTGAATCCGGTTATCGGCTGTGAGGTTTATGTGGCTCCCGGCTCTCGTTTTGACAGGGAAAGTGGCGGCGATAATGAGGAGCGGTATCATCATCTTGTCCTTCTGGCAGAAAATAATACCGGTTATGCAAATCTGATGAAAATTGTATCCCGGGGATTTACGGAAGGGTTTTACTATAGACCGAGGGTGGACTATGAAATACTGGAAACCTACCACGAGGGAATTATTGCCCTCAGTGCCTGTCTCGCCGGTGCGGTCCCGTCCTTTCTTCGCAGAGGATTGTATGAGGAAGCGAAAGAGGAAGCTCTTCGGCTGCGGAAAATATTCGGAGAAGACAATTTCTTTTTAGAATTGCAGGACCATGGAATTTCGGAGCAGCAGACGGTAAATCAGGGACTCCTACGCATGAATCAGGAGCTTCAGATTCCCCTTGTGGCAACCAACGATGTACATTATATATATGATTCTGATGCCGAAGCTCACGATATTTTACTCTGTATCCAGACAGGGAAGAAAGTTTCCGATGAGAACCGTATGCGCTATGAGGGCGGACAGTATTATCTGAAATCTGCTGAGGAGATGGCAGAGTTATTTCCCTATGCGAAGGAGGCACTGGAAAATACCCATAAGATATCTTCCCGCTGCCATGTGGAAATAGAATTTGGAAAATACAAGCTGCCGCATTTTGAGGTGCCAAAGGGTTACACTCCGGAATCCTATTTGCGGGAGCTCTGTGAGGAAGGTCTTGTGAGTCGTTACGGCGATGGGGTAGAGGAATTAAAGGAACGGTTGGACTATGAACTGGACACCATTGTTACCATGGGTTTTGTGGATTATTTCCTTATTGTATGGGATTTTATTAAGTATGCCAAGGATCATGATATTCCGGTGGGACCGGGGCGTGGCTCCGCCGCCGGCAGCCTGGTGGCATATTCTCTCAATATAACGGATCTCATTGACCCGATTCACTACAATCTGCTGTTTGAGCGTTTTCTCAATCCGGAGCGTGTCACCATGCCGGATATTGATGTGGATTTTTGCTATGAGCGCCGGCAGGAGGTTATCGATTATGTGACGGAAAAATACGGTGAAAAGCATGTGGTGCAGATTGTGACTTTCGGAACCATGTCAGCCCGGATGGTAATCCGGGATGTGGGCAGGGTACTGGATATGCCATACGCCTATGTGGATTCTGTAGCGAAGGCGATTCCGATGGAACTGGGCATTACGATTTCCAAGGCCCTGACCATGAATCAGGAGTTAAAGCAGCTCTATGAGCAGGACGAGCAGACGAAGAAACTCATTGATATGTCCCTTCGACTGGAGGGACTGCCAAGACATACGTCCATTCATGCGGCAGGTATCGTCATCAGTCCCAAAGAGGTGGACGAATTTGTTCCGCTGTCCCGCGCGGCGGACGGTAATATAACGACCCAGTATACGATGGTTACGTTAGAGGAACTGGGACTTTTGAAAATGGACTTTCTGGGACTTCGTACCCTGACAGTCATTAAAGATGCTGTGAACGGAGCCTTTGATATTCATAACATTCCCTATGATGACCCGGAGGTCTATGAAATGATTTCTGCCGGAAAGACAGAGGGTGTGTTCCAGTTGGAGAGTGCTGGGATGAAAAGCTTTATGAAGGAGTTAAAGCCCCAGAGCATGGAGGATATTATTGCAGGAATTTCTCTCTATCGTCCGGGACCGATGGACTTCATCCCGAAATATATTCAGGGAAAAAATGATCAGAAAAACATCGTATATGATTGTCCGGAATTAGAGCCGATACTAACGCCGACTTATGGCTGTATCGTTTATCAGGAACAGGTTATGCAGATTGTGCGCGATCTGGCAGGTTACAGCTATGGCCGGAGTGATTTGGTGCGTCGTGCCATGTCGAAAAAGAAGGCCTCTGTCATGGAAAAGGAGAAGAATAATTTTATCTTTGGTAATGAAGAGGAAGGTGTAGAGGGCTGCATTAAACGGGGAATTTCAGAAGAGGTGGCAAAAAAGATTTATGACGAAATGACGGACTTTGCCAAATATGCCTTTAACAAATCCCATGCGGCGGCCTATGCGGTCGTCTCCTATCAGACTGCCTATTTAAAATGTCATTATCCGGTGGAATTTATGGCGGCACTGATGACCTCTTTTATGGAACATATCGGTAAGGTTACTGAATATATTATGAACTGCCGCCAGTTAGGGATTGAAATTCTGCCTCCGGATATCAACGAGGGAGAGTACCGGTTTACCCCGGCGGGGAACAATATCCGCTATGGTCTGGCGGCCATTAAAGGTGTGGGAAAGCCAGTTATTGATGAGATTGTGGCGGAGAGAAACGCAGGGGGAAAATATAAATCCCTGAAGGATTTCTGTTTAAGACTGTCCGGGAAGTCTATCAATAAAAGGACGATGGAAAGCTTTATCAAGGCGGGGGCGTTGGACAGCCTGCCGGGTACGAGAAAACAAAAAATGAGCGTCTATGTCAGTGTCATTGACGGGGTGAATCAGGAGCGGAAAAATACCATGAGCGGTCAGATGTCCTTATTTGACTTTGCTGCCCCGGAGGAACAGGAGGAAATGGATGTACCGATGCCGGAGGTAGGGGAGTTTGACAAGGAAATGATACTTGCCTTTGAGAAGGAAGTGTTGGGTGTCTATATCAGTGGTCACCCACTGGAAGAATATGTGGAGCTTCTGAAGAAAAATATTACAAGGACCACAGCGGATTTCATAACGGCGGACGGTGAAGAAATGCCGAAGGTAAAAGATCAGGAGCATGCAGTTATCGGTGGAATGATAATAGGAAAAACAGTAAAGACTACCCGGACCAACAATTTGATGGCATTTATTACGCTGGAGGATTTATACGGAACGGTGGAGGTAATTGTTTTTCCAAAGGATTATGAGAAAAACCGCAGTGTGCTGGAAGAGGACAGAAAGGTCTTCATTCAGGGGCGTGCCACTGTAGAGGAGGACAAGCCGGCAAAATTAATCTGTTCCCGGATTATTCCCTTTGATGAAATGGAGAGGGAGCTATGGATACAGTGCCGGACAAAGGAGGAATATGTGGAAAAGGAGCCGTGGCTGTTTGAAACCCTTGCCACCTATGATGGAAGGGATGAAGTCAATATATTTCTCTCTACAGTCCGGGCGAAAAAGCGCCTGCCTAATAGCCATTCTACCAGAGTTTGTCCTGAACTATTAGAACGGTTATATGAGAAATTTGGTAATGAAAACGTGAAAGTAGTCGAAAAGAGTATTGAAAAAACCTTTCATTCATAGTACAATTATTATTGTGCGTAATAAGGAAATTAGTGGATTGGATATAGTACTGAATTGAGATATTGGAGGAATTGATATGGCAGAGAGTGTAAAGACAATCGGTGTATTGACAAGCGGCGGAGATGCGCCGGGAATGAATGCGGCAATTCGTGCCGTAGTCCGTGCCGCCCTAGCCAGCGGTTTGAAGGTAAAGGGAATCCGCAGAGGCTATGCCGGACTGTTGGAAGAAGATATTATGGATATGGACACAATGAGTGTTACCGATATTGTTCAGCGGGGCGGTACGATTTTATTTACTTCCCGTTGTGCTGAAATGCGTACGCCGGAAGGACAGAAAAAGGCAGCGGATATTTGTAGAAAGCATGGTATTGACGGAATTGTCGTTATCGGTGGTGACGGTTCTTTCCGCGGTGCCCAGAAGCTGTCTGCCAATGGAATTAATACCATTGGTGTTCCTGGGACCATTGATTTGGATATTGCCTGCACCGAATACACGATAGGTTTTGACACTGCCTGCAATACGGCAATGGAGGCGATTGACAAGGTTCGTGACACCTCTGCTTCCCATGAGCGATGCAGTATTATCGAGGTAATGGGACGTACAGCAGGGCATATTGCCTTGTGGTGTGGTATTTCCAACGGTTCCGAATATGTTATGATTCCGGAGCGTTATGATAATGATGAGCAGAAGATTATAGAGAAGATTCTTTCCAAGAGAAGAATCGGAAAGAAGCATCATATCGTAGTAAACGCAGAAGGCATCGGTGATTCCCACGGACTGGCAGAGAGAATTGAAAAGGCTACGGGAATTGAAACCCGTGCTACAGTAATCGGTCATATCCAGCGAGGCGGAAATCCGACCTGCCGCGACCGTGTATATGCTTCTGCCATGGGTGCTTTGGCCGTAGATCTTTTAATAGAAGGAAAAACAAACCGGGTAGTCGCATACCGGGACGGCAGCTTCTGTGATTTCGATATTGATGAGGCGCTGGCGATGACAAAGGATATTGATGAACATATGTATAGTATGACAAGAAGGTTGTCACGATAATAAGCATACTAAAAAAGGATATTCCGGAGTGAACCGGAATATCCTTTTAAGTTACATATCAGTAACCGTCAAAGAAATCTTTGACATCATCTTCTTTTATTTTCCCATTCAAGGAACGAAGGCGTTACTCCTCGTCTGCAGTATCGTCCGGCACCAATTCATCCGGTACAGCTTCCTCATCATCCGAGGCATCACTGTCTGTGTTGTCTGGTGTAATTGTCACATAATCTCTTTCGCCCTCTTCTTCCTCGTAGAGGTCATTGTCAAAATCGTCATCATCGTAATCATCCAGATAATCTTTCATTAATACATTTTTCAGGAAATATAAAACTCCCCCGACTGCCGCCGCAATCGCAGATAAACAAAGGAGAAATTTAAAAAACTTTTTCATGTTGCGTCCGTCCTTTCTTTCCGTATGACTATTATTATGTCTGATACGTTATTTTCTATTCCTATTCTACGGGATTATCCATGAAAAGTAAAGGTTTTTTGGTAAATGTGTTGAGAATATTTTTATTATCATATTTTTTTTTGTAATATTTATGATTGTAAAATATCAATAAAAGGTGTATAATTTTCCATAAATAATATATTATGATACAATGTTATAGTTAAATGGAGGGTTTGTTATGGTAGTAAAAGCAACGAACAAAACAACTACGACAGCAAAAGAACCGGCAGAAAAAGTGACACAGACGACTTTAAAAGTAGAGGCAGAGAAGAAACCAGTTAAGGTGGAAGAGAAGGTAGCTCCTAAAGTAGAGCCTAAGACAGAGACGAAGACAGCAGAAGCAAAGAAACCAGCAGCGAAGAAGACTCCGGCAAAGAAAACAGCTACAAGAAAAACTGCAGCAAGCCGCAAAACTACAACGAAAAAAACTACTACAAAAAAGACAGCAGCAAAGAAAGAGACTGTTTCCGCTAAAGCTGAGGTTTTCGTTCAGTACAAGGGAATAGAAAGCTCAGAAAAAGAAATCATGAAAAAAGTAACAGCTGCATGGGAAGCAGAAGGTAAAAAAGCATCTGCTATCAAGAGAGTAAAGCTTTATGTTAAACCGGAAGATTATAAAGCCTACTATGTTATTAATGAAGGTTTGAAAAACTGTTCTACAGGTGCTGTTGATTTGTAAGATATATAGCAATTAAAAGTATTATAAAAAAAGAGATATCATCCAATCGACTCAAACCGGAAACGCTTCGCGTTTGAGGTTTTCGCTGATTGGATGATCTCTTTTTTTTGAGTCTTTTAGCAGCTATATTTTTGGTAGTGCATAACCAGAAAAAATAATAGCCGCTACTTTTCCTGATTTTCCTTTGCTTCCAAAAAACTGGCCCGCATTATGGCATTCTCACCAAATTTCTCCCGAATGGTATCAATGGCATTTTCCAGCTTTCCCTGTTTTATATATTTATCTTGCTCAAAAAGATTTAACTGCCGCATGGATTCTCTCGTAATCTTTGAGGTAGAAACACCGATAAGACGGATGGGAGAGCCATCCCAGTACTCATCAAAGAGTTCACAGGCATGGGCATACAATTCACTGGTTACGTTGGTAGGGGAATCCAGTGTGCACTGGTGGCTTCCTCTGGAAAACCGGAAGTCTTTTATAGATACGGACACGACCCCTGCCAGGACGTGATCCTTTCTGAGCCGACTGCCTACGGATTCACACAGGGAAAGAAGATATTTTTTTGCCTCGGCGGAATCCGTCACATCATGAGAAATGGTAGTGGAATTACCATAGCCTTTATTATCCGTTGCCTCGGCGGCAACCGGAGAGGTGTCAATGCCGTTGGCATAATCATGGATAAGCGTACCATGCTTGCCAAGATGGGACCGAAGAATATCACGGTCAAAAAGAGCCAGCTCGCCGATGGTACGGATTCCCAGATTGTACAGACGGTTTTTTGTGGCGCGTCCCACGAAAAAAAGAGTATCGACGGGAAGTGGCCACATCTTTTTCTGAATCTCCTTTGGAAACAGACTGTGGACCCTATTTGGTTTTTCGAAATCCGATGCCATTTTTGCCAGAATTTTATTGGAAGAAACGCCGATGTTTACCGTGAATCCCAGTGTGTCGTAAACATGCTGGCGCAGTTCTTCGGCGACAGCCACCGGGCGGGTCTGAATCTCTTTCCCAAAACCGGTCATATCGGCAAAGGCTTCATCGATGCTGTACTGCTCTATAATAGGAGAGTACTCGTGCAGAAGGGCAATCAGTTTTCGGGAATATTCTTTATAAATGTGCATACGGGGTGGGACAATCATAAGGTTCGGGCATTTCTTTCTGGCATCCCCGAGAGTCTCAGCAGTTTTTACTCCAAAGCCCCGGGCCGGCATGGATTTGGCGAGAATAATTCCATGGCGGCTTTCCTTATTGCCGCCAATGGCAGAGGGAATAGTACGCAGATCCAGTGTTTCACCTAATTCGTTAAGACGGTAAAGAGCTTCCCAACTGAGATAGGCATTATTGACATCAATATGAAAAATAACCCGCTCCATACAGCCCCCCTCCTTTCATAATGTAGTACTGTCATCAGTCCACGGACTATTTTCTATATTATAGCACAAGAACATATGTTTGTAAACGAGGGCTTGCATAAAATTCCATTTTCATGTAAAATGAGCAGGAAGAAAATAGAAGGAGGAAGTGCAGCATGTACAAAATTAATGACAACTATTTAAAATTACCGGGCAGTTATTTGTTTTCCAACATTGCCAAAAAGGTAACAGCATATAAGGAAGCGAATCCGGATAGAGATGTAATCAGTCTGGGGATTGGCGATGTGACTCTTCCGCTGGCTCCGGCTGTGATTGAAGCACTGCATGGTGCGGTAGATGAGATGGCGCAGGCAGAGACTTTCCATGGCTATGCACCGGACCTTGGCTATGAGTTTTTACGCCGGGCCATTATTGATAACGATTATAAGGCACGGGGTGTGGATATTGCTCTGGATGAGGTTTTCATTAGTGATGGTGCGAAAAGTGATTCCGGTAATATTGTTGACATTTTTGCACAGGATAATACGATTGCTGTGACAGACCCGGTGTATCCGGTATATGTGGACAGTAATGCCATGTCCGGGAAAACAGGGGAATATCTCCATGACAAAGAATGCTGGTCCAATGTCATCTATATGCCATGTACGGCAGAAAATGATTTTGTGCCGGAGATACCGGAAAAGACACCGGATATTATCTATATCTGCTGTCCGAATAACCCGACGGGAACAACATTAAACAAAGAGCAGCTGCAAAAATGGGTGGATTACGCCAATGAAAAGAAGGCAGTGATTATTTACGATGCAGCCTATGAAGCATACATTTCCGAGAAAGATGTTCCGCATAGTATTTTTGAGTGCGACGGGGCAAAGACCTGTGCGATTGAGATGCGAAGCTTTTCTAAAAATGCCGGCTTTACCGGAACACGTCTTGGCTTTACGGTAATCCCGAAGGAATTAAAAAGTGGCGATGTATCTCTGAACAGTCTCTGGGCAAGACGTCACGGTACAAAGTTTAACGGTGCACCGTATATTATCCAGAAGGCCGGAGAAGCCGTTTACAGTGACGCCGGGAAAAAACAGACAAAGGGGCAGATTGCTTACTATATGAAAAATGCGGAGATGATTCGTGAGGCGCTGACAGATATGGGCTATACCGTATTTGGCGGTGTCAATGCACCATACATCTGGCTGCAGACGCCGGAGGGGATAAGATCATGGGATTTCTTTGATATGCTGTTAGAGAGAGCCAATGTAGTCGGTACACCGGGTTCCGGTTTCGGACCAAGCGGAGAAGGGTATTTTCGACTCACCGCATTTGGTTCTGCCGAAAATACGAAAAAAGCACTGGAGCGGATTCAGAGCCTGTAATTAAATTTCGTTATAGAAAGGTATGGTGAGAAATGTGAAAAAGACATTTATGAGTATCTTGGCAGGGGTTACTGCCTTGTCGGTATGTCTGGCACCGGGGGCAGTGTCTAAAGCGGATTCGGTAGACGTGAGACCATATATTGCCTTTGGGGCAGATCTGACAAATAGTCAGAAAAACACAGTGATGGAACAGCTTGGAGTGACAAAGGATACTCTGGCGGACTATGAAACCATTGCGGTAACCAATGAGGATGAGCATAAATATCTGGATTCCTATCTAGACAATAATGTAATCGGTACCAAGGCGTTGTCTTCCGTAAAGATTGAAGAGGCGGATGCCGGAAGCGGAATTCGGGTGGAGACTCACAATATTACCTTTTGCACAGTAGAGATGTATACCAATGCTCTTGCCACGGCAGGTATCAGCGATGCTGTCGTGACAGTGGCAGCTCCGTTTAACATTTCCGGTACGGCAGCGTTGGTGGGAGCTATGAAGGCCTATGGCACAATGACCGGTGAAGAGATTGACAGTGACAGTGCCGACGCGGCAACAAATGAGTTAGTGCTGACCGGGGAACTGGGAGATTCTATTGGAAAGGATGAGGCGTCTCAGCTTATTGCATTGGTAAAAGATAAAGTAATCCGTGGTGATTTGTCAGATGCGGAAGAAATTGAACAGGCGATACAGGACGCCATGCAGGAACTGAACATTTCCCTGTCTGATAGTCAAAAGCAGGAAATATTATCCCTGATGCAGAAAATCGGCGATCTGGATTTGGATCTGGGAGCAATCCAGGACCAGGCAAAGGGAATTTATGAGAAGCTGAAAAATCTGGATATTGATTTGAGTCAGGCAGAGGGTATTTTAGAAAAAATCGGTAATTTCTTTGCCGAATTATTTCAAAAAATAGCTGAATTTTTTGCCGGTCTGTTTAAGTAACAGACCGGTTTTTATGCATTGGTATTAGATGAAGGGAGCTAATAAATGAAACTATGGAGAACCGCAGCCGCAGTAATAGCAATAACCCTGTGTATAACAGCGGTGCCAGTCGCTGCAGAAAAGAGTCAGGACGAGAAAACAGTAAGTATTTCGGAAGAATGGGAAGGCGCAGATAAAGGTCTTGGTTATATCCCCTATCAGAACGAAGTATATAACGAAAATGATTTGATCGATATTCAAACTGCGACATCGCCAGGGGAGAAGCGAAGGTCGGCGGTGGTTCTGCCGTCCTCTTACGACGCCAGAGACGATGGAGTGGTTCCTTCGGTGAAAGATCAGGGAAACACAGGAAGTTGCTGGGCGTTTGCAGCCCTTGGTTCCGGGGAGTCCGGTCTGATGAAGAAAGGGATAGAAAAAGGACTTGGTGCAGAAATAGAAGAACCGGATTTGTCAGAGCGTCAGCTCACCTATACCGCACTGAATTATTGGCTGGACCCGTTAAATCTGACAGAGGGAGATATCAAACAGTTAGGTTCTGGGGTCAATTCCTATAATCAAGGTGGTAACTCGACCATAGCCATCAATTCACTGGCGGCATGGCGGGGGGCAGTGGATGAGGAGAAAGCGCCCTATGATGTCATTTATAATGCAGATGTAGATGAGAAGGATAAAGACATCCGGATTCCGGACAGTCTGGTTTACCAGCAGGATTCGTATCACCTGGAAAATTCGGAGAGTGTTTATCTAGCCACCCCGAACAGGATAAAGGAACTGCTGATGGAAAAGGGTTGCGCTGAGATTAGCTACCATGCACCGGATACAAAAGCAGAAGTGTCACGGTATGCCAATGCCGACTACACGGCGTACTACGTGGATGATGAGAATGCGGGGATCAATCATGCGGTGTTGCTGGTGGGCTGGGATGATGACTATCCGGTAGAAAATTTTAATCCGAACTGTCGTCCTGAGAAGCCGGGAGCCTGGCTGATTCGGAACAGCTGGGGAACGGATATCCACGATGAGGGATATCTATGGATTTCCTATGAGGATAAGGTATTGTCACAGGAAGCGAATGAAGTGACATTTTTTGATATGGTGCCGGCAGATAACTATGATAATAATTATCAGTATGACGGCAGTGCGGCATATGCATATGTGATAGGACCGCAGGGCATGGCCAACATTTTTACGGCACAGTATAAAGAAAACCTCGAAGCTGTTTCCATCCAGACTCTCGAACGAAATGTAACCTATGAAATAAAAATCTACCAGGTGTCGGATGCCACAAAACCGGAGAGCGGGAAACAACTGGGAACAACCATTACCGGTACGGTGGAGGAGCGGGGCTATCACACCATTGACTTTACCGAACAGGGAGGGGAAGATATCGCGCTGGACAAGGGAAACAAATTTTCCGTTGTGGTGAGGTTGAAAAATGAAGAAGACGACGACAGTTACATTGTGATGGAGTACGCATATCCATCGAGGTTCGGCGTGACAGAAAAAGTTTCTCTGAAGGAAAAGGAAAGTTTTGTTCTAAATGGAAGCCGATGGCAGGACTGTGCTGACAATCCGAAAGTATTCATGGGAAATTTGCGGATAAAAGCTTTTACCACCGTCGATGACAGTGTACCATGCACCGGTATCACTGCCAAAACAGACAGGATAACCGTGCCGCTAAATGAAAAAGCTGATATTTCCTATACCCTGTCGCCAAATAATGTAACGAATGAGGTCGTGACGTGGGAGTCCGCGGATGAAAGTATTGTCAGGGTGTCAAATGGAGTGGTATACGGCATAAAAAAAGGAGAAACCACAGTTACCGGCCGCATCAATGGACACGAAATGACGGTGCCAGTAACGGTAGTCGATGCGCCGGTAGTAAAACCGGGGACGCCAACATCCGATGCGACAAATACGCCAACGCCCGCTGTAACGAAAAAACCAACTCCATTGCCAACGCCAAAGCCGCCAACTGTCAAAAAAGAGGTGAAAAAGGTTGTCATCACGAAAAAGGGAAAAAAGAAAGCCCTCAAAAAGAAGGTTACCTTGAAAGAGGGAGAAAAACTGAAACTGGCTGCAAAGGTAACGGTTACAGGTGGAGCATCCAAGAAAGTAACATGGAAATCCTCCAAGAAAAAGGTTGCCACGGTTTCCGGTAAAGGTGTTGTCAAAGCCAAGAAAAAAGGTAAGGCGAAGATTACCGTCACTTCCAAGGTAAATAAGAAAAAGAAATGCACGATTACAATCAGGGTAAAATAATGGACGGATTTACAATGAAACGGGACGCCCGCATTGGTGAGAAACTGCCGGTGCGAGCGCCCCTTTTTTATTCGAGAAACTTCTTATCAAACTCCGCATTAAAGTAATAAAAATTCTTAGCATCCAGCTTCGACTTGGTCATTTCCAGTGCCTCCCCGAACCGCTGAAAGTGGACAATCTCTCTGGCGCGAAGGAATTTCAGTGGTGCCCGTACGTCCGGGTCATCGATAACCCGCAGAAGATTTTCATAGACCGTTCTCGCTTTCTGCTCCGCCGCAAGATCCTCATATAAGTCGGCGAAGGCGTCTCCCTTAGACTGAAACTCCAGAGCGGTAAAAGGAACGCCGGCAGCAGCCTGAGGCCAGAGGGCACTTGTATGGTCAATATAGTAGGCATCAAAGCCGGCAGTCTTTGCCTGCTCCGGTGTCAAATCTTTCGTCAGCTGATAAACCATGGCGCATATAATCTCCATGTGGTTAATCTCTTCTGTTCCGATATCCGTCAAAAGTCCGCCCACCTTTTTTACCGGCATGGAATAACGCTGGGCAAGATACCGCATGGAGGCGGACAGCTCGCCGTCAGGACCGCCGTACTGACTGATAATCAACTGTGCCGTTTTCGGACAAGTTTTTTCTATCTTTACAGGAAACTGTAATCGTTTTTCATAACTCCACATTAGATGAGTCCTCCTTCCCATGGCATAGGGCCTTCCGCCCAGCCATATTCGTTGGTATCCGGATTGCCGGTAATCATGGAAATCTGGGTAAGAGGATTATACTTTTTCGCATATTCCGCCAGTAAGTCCAGTCTCTGCTCCAGCAATTCTTTGAATAATGCCAGTCCTTTCGGACAGGAAGGATGCGTGTCTAAATATAATGTCAAGTCATTGATGGCAAAACTGATAGTTGCAATTTTACTCATCATTTCTTCTCTATCTGCTTCCTTTTTATCCAGTGCAGAAAATTTAGAGGTGAGGGAACTTTTGACATCCTCAGCTTTAAAAAATTTTAAGTTCAGGCATGGGAAAATAGTACCTTCTTTCAGAGCAGTTTTAAAATCATAGGGCTCGCACCATTCCTGCATGGGAACAGACGCCATGGCAAGAGTTTCCGGGCAGGTGCAGCCGGTATCCTTCGTATCGTTCATCCTATCATCTCCTTTGTATAAATTTTTGTGACAATAATATTTTTTGTCGATTAAGGGATAATATGCGGACAAGATATTTCCATTGTGAATTCAAAAGTGTTTCAAAAAATTCCAATTGAATTAAAAAAATAAAAATTAAAAAAATTGCAACTGTTTCCGCTCCCTGGGAAGAGATATATAATACGGAAGACGGAAGTACCGGAAAAATGGTTACGAATCCATCTTATGTAAAGCTGGCATTCAAATATGCCTATGATGAGCTGGTAGCCAATAAGAGAACGAATATCTCCTTAATCTACAATGATTTTAATACCTACGGTGAGGATACCGCAGATCGTATAGTGACGATGTATAAGTGGTTGAATACTAAGGATGATGTGAATACCACCGGTGCTACGATTTGTAACGGTGTCGGTATGCAGTCCCATCTGAGTGTGAAAAATTCATATCATTCGGTGACTAATTTTACGGCTGCCCTGAATAAGTTCTGTAATGTAGGTATGGAGGTTCAGATTACTGAGCTGGATGCCACCAGAGATGGTGCTACAGAGGCTGAGGAGGCAGCGTACTGGAAAGACATCATGAAGGCTTTAATTACTGCTAAGAAGGCTGGCGGCAACATAACTGGTGTTACCATCTGGGGACTTTATGATGCCACTTCATGGCGAGCATCCGGAGGTTTTTTCGTGTAAAACTTTTCAAATAACCGGGGATAGCACTGAACTGGATTTCAGAAAACTGGAAGAAAATAAAAAAATGTCAAATAATGTAAAATAATGATTGACATGTCGACGAGCCATTGTGTAAAATTAAAAGTAACTTGCTCAGGTTATAGAAAGCAATGGAAAGGAGATGAGTTAATATGTCAACATATGGGAAAATGGACTATACGAAAGAGGAACACTTTTTGGCGGCTCTTGAGCATTTTGGAGGAAAAGACTTTCTGCAGGAAAACTTCCCGAATATGCTCCAAATGTTGTACAATACGCGCGAGTGGCATCAGGAGCTTAACAGGAAGAATGAGGATGAGCCAGTGGGATACGAGGATTCATTCGAAATTATGGAACTGTGCCAGTCTGATACAAAGAATGAACGGGGGGAATCTGGGACATCTATTGTGAGCCTGTCAAATATGTCGTTGGTTAATAAAGCATCTTTCCTGCAAATATCCAGTGTTGTAAAGGATCCGGTCAATGGGGTGATTTTTGCGTCAAGCGCAGTACATGACACGAATAGAAACAATCTGGAAAATCCGCTGACCGTGGATTCTAAGTTGATGTCTTACACTAAAAGTCCCAAGGTTCTGACCGTGTCGGACTTCATGGCAGCCAGCAAGGTCAACGGTAAAAGCGTATGTGTCGCAAATACAATAAACAGGACACTGGAAATTGACTTGGCGAATGGCAAGCCGGATATTACAAATATTGTGGTAAACCAACCGGCTCCCAAAAACGAACAAGCCTTTGTAATAAGGGTTGTTTATAACGGCCGGACGGATAACGATGCCAGTTACAATTTTAAGATGGCGACGGACTGGACATCAGGGGGTGTCCGATATGTCAGGGTGTTTTTCCCTTTTTCTATTACGGTGAATTTGGATGATGACTTTCAGTTTTGCAACGATACGCCGGTAAGCTTTGGAGATGATTTTATGGTCAGTCTGGCGAGTGAGGTTGTACAGGGAGGGAGCGTCCATTTTAACACCGCTACCCCCTATATAGATAAAATAAAATCGACGATAGACGGAAACACATTAACGTTGGACTTCTCCTATCAGGCGGATACAGATTTTAATTACTGGGGTATAGAGATGCCTTTGACGTTAAAACAGGCGGAGGGGGTGTTTGATTTTCATCTGCAATTTACTGTGAATTACGCTTACAAGGACAATCCTGGTGAAATACTTCACACGCCAATCCTTGTGACTAGTGAGGAGTATCCGGAGTCCCAGAATATGGTGAAGATAAAACAAGCGAGAATCTTGTGGGGATGTTTGGGAAAAGACACTCAACTGCTTACAGAGGATGGATATCGAAACATTAGTGAGGTTAAGCCCGGTGATAAGCTTTACACGAATAAGGGGTATATCAGATTAAAAAATATGGTGACTGGCACAGAAGAAAAAATAGTCGCTGTGGCTGTGTCCGAGGAAAAGACATTGCTTCTCACCAAAAAGCACCCGATTGCTACCGAGCGGGGAATTATTTATGCGGACGGTCTCACAATTGGGGACAAGCTGAAAATGGAGGACGGTTCTCTCAGGGAAATTTATTATCTGGAAATTAAAGATTATCATGACAAGGTATATTGTCCTGAACTGGAGGAAAGCGCTCTGATTGCAGCCGACGGCATTATGGTGGGGGATTATATGACGAAGGTGGATGTAGTCGAGGAACCGGAGGAAGAATTGGAGCCGTTGGAGCCTGAACTTATGGATGAATTGATTCGGTGGTCCGAATGGAAGGAGCAGAAAATGAAGGAAGAACATAGGAAGGAGGTAGCAAAATGACATACGATGCGCTTAAAGAGTATCTGGAACAGAACTCTGATGAGATTATGAAACAGACGGGGGCGCATATGGTCGGAATCGGAAAAAATGCAGATGGCGAGGATATTTTGAATATATATGCGGAGAATCCGCCGACGAATCAGGAGTCAAAGGCGATGCAGAAGCTATTTTCAGATTCTGTGAAAATTCCATTTCAGTATGTGGTAGAGAAACAGTCGGAATCCGATATCCTGTATGTAAATGAAGAGGAGTCGTTGCATAAGGACTACGGGCGATACCGCCCTTTGATAGGGGGGATTCAGGTCTATTTAAAGAATAAAACGAAGGCATGGTTTGGAACGCTGGGGACTTTTGTGAAGTCAAAAGATTCAAAGGATAATAAATTGTACCTTCTTTCCAATAAACATGTGCTGGATTCCGTGAACCTCAATGTGTATCAGCCATTGCCCGGCGACAACAATATAATTGCCAAAGTTTGTCGTGTGGAAGAATTTAACAATACGGATGCCGCGCTGGCGGAAGTGCTGAACCCTTCCGACGTAGATGCTGATGTTATAGAAGAAATTGGGATAATAACTGAGATAAAAAAAATCGAAAAGAGCGATGCCGGTAAGAAGGTGATTAAGCGAGGTCGGACGACGATTCGAACAGTAGGAACTATCGAAAGCACCTCTGCCACAGTTAGATTGACCGACGGCACCGTGCGTTATGACTGTGTTATTGTGCGAGCCAACAAGGGTGAGTTATTTTCAAATTCGGGCGACTCGGGTTCTCCGGTCGTCATGAGTGGAGAAGGAAAGCTTGTGGGCCTGCATTTTGCAGGAAATCAAACACCGGGGGGCACCTCTATTTTCTGTAAAATCGATAACGTTTTTGAAAACTACAATATTAAACTGACAGATTGATAAAAAATCCCCTGGCTATATCACTATAGCCAGGGAATTTTTTATCTTATAGGAAAGTTCTTCCTTGCGGAGCGAAAAACGCTATGCGTATTTCAGAAGGGCGCGTTTCTCAGCCGCCCCTTTTTTATGGTGCTCTGTGACTTCTTACAGAGAGAATCGTGTTGATTTTTGATGTAAAAATATCTAAACTTTTGCAACATTTTTGACATAAAAATCGTTTTGTATATAGAAAGAAATTTAATAGGAGGGAATGACTATGAAAAAACTGATTACCTTATTAACATTGAGTGCCTGCATTCTTTTTCTTGGCGCGACCCGTGCAGATGCCGCAGATGCCGGAAATGTGCAAATCACTGCAACAACGTTTCCGGATGAATTTTTCCGAAACTATGTGTTAGACAATATCGACACAAACAAGGATGGGATTCTGCAACAGGAAGAGGCAGAAGCAGTGACGAAGATTTCTTTTCGGAAATTCAATGATGCCGATGAGCAGGATAGCGAAGATGAGGAAGGAACAGTAGAACTGCACTATTACACAAAAGATGAATTTACTTTTGATTTTAAAGGTCTGGAGAATTTTACAAATGTAACAGATCTTACGATTCGGTTGTTTGGTGGACTGACAAAAGACAATGCAGACTATCCGGTCCAGGTCAGCAATGTAAGTTCTTTGTACCGGCTTAAAAATTTGAAAGCATTGGAAATCAATAAGACGAACATGAAGAACTTTGACTGTTCAAAGTTTCCAAAGCTTGAGAAATTAACCCTCACGGAATTTGGTGAACTGACAAAAATGACGTTCAAAGGGAACAAAAAATTAAAGAAATTGAATTTGTCAGATTTTCCAAAGCTTAGTTCATTCGATGTATCTTCGCTTGGAAAGCTTACCTCTATACAGTTGCGCGCAGTCAATGTCAAAAATATCAAATTCGGAAAAAAGAATAGCAGTATAAAAAGGCTGGATATTGGCAGTTATACAAACCAATATTGTAAAAAGTTGACATCCCTTAATTTAAGCAAATTGACCGGGTTGAAAAAACTGCTTGTCTCATGGCAGAAAAATTTAAAGAAGCTGGATGTATCCCATAACAAAAAACTCAGTGCGATTTACTTGGAAAAATGCAACAAGATTACCACACTGGTCCCAAAGAAAAATCAGAAGCTGACAGAGGTAAATGTCTGGGGTTGTAAAAATTTTAAGACTCTGGATCTAAGTGCAAATCATAAACTGAGTTCGCTGAGTCTGGAAGGCATGATAGTAAAGAACATTCGGCTGAGCAAGAAGAATAAGCTGACCTTTTTCCGTTATGCCAACGCGAAACTCAAAAAATTCAATGTAAAGAATATTAACACGAAGACACTGAAGGACTTGCAGCTCTATGGAAACAAACTGAAAAAAGTAGATATACGAAAATATAAAAAGTTGCAAAATCTGGAAGTGGATAAGGGCGTGAAGGTGGTCGGAAAATTATCCTTGCAATCGTAGGTGGGATGTGCTACAATATTAGGCAAAGCGATGAAGGAAACGAATGCTTATGCAGTGACCGTATGACAGGGAGAGACGTCATTGACTGAAAGCGTCTTGTGGAAGCGATAAGCAGGAGAACATTCCAGAGCTGATAAGTCGAATATTTAGTAGACTTACCCGGTGAGCACCGTTATATGCGATAATGAGAGGAGATACAATGGGGTATCTCAACGCGGGTGGTACCGCGGGTTTATTAATAGTGTAAATTTTCCCGTCCCAGAAAAAGCAGGAATGCTTTTCTGGGACGTTTTTCACGTTAGCGACAAGCCATACTCCGTAAGAACAACAACCCTCTGCGTGCTCGCACGCAGTGAGGGATGTTGTTCTTACGGAGCACGGCGACCGCCGTGATGATTTGCGCCTATGGCGCAAAGAATTGGCATGACGCTAACAAAGCAGAGCCTGTTGTTTGCGCCTGAGGCGCAAAGAATTGGCTTGGTTGCAAAGATTGGAGGTCATTATGGAATATTTAACAGGAAAAACAAAGAAAGAAACCCTTGCCATATCAGAAATTCTGACAGGGGACTACGAAGGAAAGGAAATCCGGATAAACGGAGCTATTCACAAAATTCGTGACATGGGTGATGTGGCATTTATCATTTTGCGAAAAAGAGAAGGACTGGTTCAGACCGTATATGAAGAAGGCGTAACGGGTATCAGCCTGAAAGAACTGAGTGAAGAATCAGCGGTGGAAGTAAGCGGCATTGCCACAAAAGAGGAGCGTGCGCCCCATGGCTTTGAGATTCGCCTGAAAGAAGTAAAAATCCTGTCCAAACCGGCGGAGCCAATGCCGATAACAGTCAATAAATGGAAAATGAACACTTCGCTGGAAACGAAACTGGATTTACGGCCGCTGTCTTTGCGCAATGTAAAGGAGAGGGCTAAATTCCGGATTCAGGAGGGAATCGTCAGAGGCTTCCGTGACTTTCTGCATGCCAATGGCTTTACGGAAATTCATTCCCCTAAGATTGGAGCCAGAGGGGCAGAGGGTGGCGCAAATCTTTTCCGGCTGGAATATTTTCACAAACATGCGGTGCTCGCCCAGAGTCCACAATTTTATAAGCAGATGATGGTGGGAGTGTTTGACCGTGTATTTGAGGCGGCACCGGTATTCCGTGCGGAGAAACACAATACGAAACGTCACTTGAATGAGTATACATCCTTGGATTTTGAGATGGGCTATATCGACAGTTTCCAGGATATTATGGAAATGGAAACGGGCTTTTTACAGTACACGATGGGACTTCTGGAAAAGGAATATGACAAGGAATTAAAAATTCTTGATGTCACCCTGCCAAAGACGGAAAAAATTCCGCAGGTTCGTTTTGACAAGGCGAAGGAACTGGTGGCAGAGAAGTACAATCGAAAAATCCGTAACCCATATGATTTGGAACCGGAAGAGGAAAATCTCATTGGACAGTATTTTAAAGAGGAGATGGATGCGGATTTTGTATTCATTACCCATTATCCATCGAAAAAGAGACCATTCTATGCGATGGATGACCCGGAGGATACAACCTTTACCCTCAGCTTTGACTTACTGTTCCACGGACTGGAGATTACGACAGGAGGGCAGCGTATCCATGATTACCGGACACTGGTAGATAAATTAGAAGACCGGGGAATGACCGATGAGGGAATGGAGCAGTATATGCTAATTTTCAAGCATGGTATGCCGCCTCACGGTGGACTGGGAATTGGATTGGAGCGTCTGACGATGAAACTTTTGGGAGAGGAAAATGTCAGAGAAACTACCCTGTTCCCAAGAGATTTGAGCCGTTTGGAGCCATAGATTTGTTCAGGGAAAGATGGAGAAAATAGGAGGAATGAGAACATGGCAAATATTATTTCAGATGAAACCATTGAATATGTGGGTATTCTGGCAAAGCTGGAACTTTCCGAGGAGGAAAAGGAGCAGGCGAAAAAAGATATGGGAAGCATGCTGGATTACATTGATAAATTGAATGAACTGGACACGGAAGGCGCCCAGCCCATGTCCCATGTATTTCCGGTACAAAATGTGTTTCGGGAGGATGTGGTAACCAACGGGGATGACAGGGAGAATATGCTTGCCAATGCGCCGGAGAAAAAAGAAGGTACTTATATGGTGCCAAAGACATTTGATTAGAAGGGAGCCTGGTGAAAATGGAACTTATGAGTTTGACTGCCGTGGAGCTTGGCAAAAAAATCAAAGCCGGAGAAGTGACGGCAATGGAGGCAGCAAAGGCGGCACTGGATAAAATAAAGGAAGTAGATGAAAAGATAAACAGCTATGTGACTGTTTTGGATGAGGTGACTATACTGGCACGGGCAAAAGAGGTACAAAAGCAGATTGAGGATGGTGTGCTGACAGGCCCGCTTGCCGGAGTGCCGGTGGCGATAAAGGATAATATGTGTACCGAGGGGATTTTGACTACATGCAGTTCCAAGATTCTTTCGAATTTCAAACCTACTTTTTCAGCGGAGGCGGTATTGAATCTGGAAAAGGCAGGAGCCGTAATAATAGGAAAGACAAATATGGATGAATTTGCCATGGGAAGTACGACGGAAACCTCTGCTTACGGCGTAACGAGAAATCCACACAACACGGAGCATGTACCGGGTGGTTCCTCCGGTGGTTCCTGTGCGGCAGTGGCAGCCGGAGAATGTTCCTTTGCCCTTGGTTCTGATACCGGTGGTTCTATCCGCCAGCCAAGTTCTTTTTGTGGCGTAACCGGAATCAAGCCGACTTATGGAACCGTATCCCGGTATGGGTTGATTGCCTATGGCTCCTCTCTGGACCAGATAGGACCGGTGGCGAAGGATGTGACAGACTGTGCGACCATTTTAGAGATTATTTCCTCCCATGATTTAAAGGATAGTACATCAGTGGCGAGAGAGGATACGGATTTCACCTCGGCACTGAAAGAGGATGTTAAGGGAATGAAAATCGGGATTCCAAAGGACTATTTCGGAGAAGGACTGGACCCGGAGGTTCGGGAAGCGATAATGAAAGCGGCAAAGGTGTTAGAGGATAAAGGTGCTGTTTTGGAGGAATTTGATTTGAGTCTGGTGGACTACGCCATTCCGGCATATTATGTCATTGCTTCTGCCGAGGCAAGCTCGAATCTGTCCCGTTTTGACGGTGTAAAATATGGCTATCGCACAGAGGAATATGAGGGACTTCACAATATGTATAAGAAAAGCCGATCCGAAGGTTTTGGGGCAGAGGTAAAACGAAGGATTATGTTAGGTTCTTTTGTCCTCAGCAGCGGCTATTATGATGCCTACTATCTGAAAGCCCTGCGGACGAAGGCGCTAATTAAGCAGGCTTTTGACAAAGCCTTTTCCCGATATGATGTGATTTTATCTCCGGCGGCACCGACCACCGCTCCGAAAATCGGAGAGAGTCTCAGTGACCCGATCAAGATGTATCTCGGGGATATTTACACCATCTCTGTCAATCTGGCAGGGCTTCCGGGAATTACTGTTCCCTGCGGTGTAGATAATAAAGGATTGCCAATCGGCTTACAGCTTATCGGAGACTGCTTTAAGGAAAAAGAAATTATCCGGGCAGCCTATACTTATGAGCAAAACAGAGAGAAGGGAGGGGAATAACATGGCAAAACAATACGAAACAGTAATCGGACTTGAGGTTCATGTGGAACTGGCAACAAAGACAAAGATTTTCTGTGGATGTTCCACGGCATTTGGCGGGGCACCGAATACCCATACCTGCCCGGTTTGTACCGGAATGCCGGGTTCTCTTCCGGTTTTGAATAAACAGGTAGTGGAGTATGCTATGGCGGTGGGGCTTGCTTTGAACTGTGATATTAACCAGTACTGTAAATTTGACCGGAAAAACTATTTTTATCCGGATAATCCGCAGAACTATCAGATATCCCAGCTGTATCTGCCAATCTGCATCAACGGAAGTGTGGAAATCGAAACAGCCGGTGGCAAAAAGAAGGTGGGCATCCATGAAATTCATATGGAGGAGGATGCCGGAAAGTTGGTACATGATGAATGGGCAGACTGCTCTTTGGTAGATTATAACCGTTCCGGTGTACCGCTGATTGAGATTGTCTCGGAGCCGGATATGAGAAGTGCCGATGAGGTTATTGCCTATCTGGAAAAGCTGCGTACAACGATTCAGTATCTGGAGGCGTCGGATTGTAAATTAAATGAAGGCTCCATGCGTGCCGATGTGAACCTGTCGGTGAGAGAGGTAGGGGCATCCGAGTTTGGAACCCGTACTGAGATGAAAAACTTAAACTCCTTTAAGGCAATCGCCAGAGCCATAGAGGGAGAGAGAGAACGCCAGATAGAGATTTTGGAGGATGGCGGGGAGGTCATACAGGAAACCCGCCGGTGGGACGATAATAAGGAGTATTCCTATGCCATGCGTTCCAAAGAGGATGCACAGGATTACCGGTATTTTCCGGATCCGGATTTGACGCCGATTTCCATTAGTGATGAGTGGATTCAGCGGATTAAAGACTGTCAGCCGGAATTTCAGGCGGAAAAGGCGGAGAGGTATAAAAAGGAGTACGATATTCCGGAATATGATATTTCCATTATTACTGCCAGCAAAAAAATGGCGGATGTCTTTGAGAAAACGGTTGCCATCTGCCACAATCCGAAAAAGGTTTCCAACTGGCTTATGGGTGAGACCATGCGCCTGTTAAAGGAGCAGGAAATGGAGCCGGAAGATATTACCTTTACTCCTGAAAATCTTGCGAAACTCATTGAAATGACAGAGTCAGGAAAGATTAACTCCACGGTGGCAAAGGAAGTTTTTGAAAAAATATTTAAAGAAAATATTGACGTGGAGCGGTTTGTAGAGGATAATAGACTTGGAACAGTAAATGATGAGGGTACCCTGCGTGAGGCGATTGAAAAAATAGTTGCTGATAATCCTCAATCGGTAGCGGATTATCAGGCGGGAAAGAAAAAGGCTATTGGCTTTTTGGTGGGGCAGACTATGAAAGCTATGCAGGGGAAAGCAGACCCGGGAATGGTAAACAAAATATTACAAGAGCTGTTACAATAAGAAATCAGATTTTGATAAAAATGGGGGCAGCTACTAAAAAGGAGAAGAGAAGTATGATTGAAATGAGAAGGGAAAAACGTTGGCCGGCTAAGCTGGAGCTGGAAATTTCTTCTTTGTTTAAGCAGGACAACGTAAAAGTGGAGAACCTCAACGCACCGATAGAGGTCGTTGATGTATCAAAGGCCGGAATTGGTTTTAAGAGTGAGAGCGTATTGCCAATCGGCTATTATTTCAATGCAAGACTGGTTTTGGGGGAGCAAGATGTTTTGACTTGTGTTGTTCGAATTATTCGTCAGCAGAAAGTGGACAACCACTATATATACGGTTGCGAAATTGTAGGTGCGGCATCCATTATGGATTATGTAATCAACGATTATGCTGCCTCGATTGAACAGGAGTAGCAGAAATAGTGACAAAGCGAAAAGAGACCTTCCGTGCGTGCGGAGGGTCTTTCCTTAGTAGAGGGTTTAGAAAAAAAGATTTAAATCTATTTGAAGCGAAGGGATAAAAAATGAAAGTAGTCAGCAAACAAAGAAACAGCAAAATGTGTATGATATGTGGACTGGACAATGAGTATGGTGTGAATGCTCCTTTTTATAATATGGAGGATGGCAGTGTAATGACTCTGTTTCATTACAAAAGGCAGCACCAGAGTTATCCGGGAAGAGTGCATGGTGGACTTATTACTGCCATGCTGGATGAGATGGGGCTTCGCTCCTTATGGGCAAAAGAGCTGTCAGAGGAAAAATTTGGAGTGACCTTGTCGCTGGACACAAAATATCGCAAGCCTGTACCTTATGAAACGGAATTAATAGGCAGGGGAATTGTGACAAGAGAAAATTCAAAATTTATCGTAACGGATGCCTGCATCATGGATGTTTATGGTAATGTGCTGGCGAACGGAGAGATTAAATACATAAAAATGGATACCGGGCAGATTGCGGAGGGCATTGAAATACATGAGGAAATGCCCTATCTGATTGAGGATGATGTAAAAGAAATTGTTTTTGGTTAAGCTGGATTTCATGAACAGCTATAGAATCAAAATGTTAGCACAGGATAAATCATCTGCTAAATTATAGACGTTTCCGGAGGTTAAACCAACGACGGTAGGGCGTAAAACAGCATTTGATTTATTTTCCACCACCCGTGCTTTTTCGCCGTTACTAAGTTCCACCGTAGAATCTACCGGATAGAGAATGACACTGCCAAGAAAGCTTCTCATGGCGGTGATATCCAGCTCTTCCGTCATCGACATAATCATTTCCACTGCCGTACGCTGTGAGAATGATTTCTTATAAGGGCGCTCTGTAACAAGAGCATCATAGACATCCGCAACAGAAAGAATTTTGGCATAATGAATAATTTTATCAGCATTACAACCAAGGGGATATCCGGCCCCATTCATTTTCTCGTGGTGCTGTAAAACAGCGAGAGAAATGGCGTCGGAAAATTCCTTTTTTTCTTTTAAAATTTCATAACCGAGAGTGGAGTGCTGCTTCATAATGGCAAACTCATCTTCATTTAGTCTACCCGGTTTATTTAAAATCTCCAAAGGAATTTTGGATTTTCCCATATCATGCAGAAGTCCGGCAATACCGATGTTGTATACATCTTTGTCGGAATATCCCTGATTTTTAGCAATAATCATAGACATGGTGGCAACATCCACGCTGTGTTTAAAGGTGTACTCGTCGCTGGTTTTCAGTGTGCTGATATCAACGGCGAGAGCCTCATTATCATTAATTGCCTTCATTAAGTCATTGGTAATTTTACTGGAAGTTTCAGCAAACTGTTTTGTGCTGGAATTACTGTACAAATACTGGATTCCCTCGGAAACTCTCTTTTTTACACTTTCGGAAAGAGTTACCTTGGCAGGGTCCTGTGTCCGCAGTTTTTCGACATTATGGCGCACGACAGGAGGCAGGGTAGCGATATCATCTTCCGGCTTTTCCTGCTTTATATCTTCCTCTCCCTCGCTGACATAGACCCCGGGAACTCCCCTCTTTTTCAAGCCGTCAATTAAGTATTCATCCAAAAGAGTACCCCGGGCAATCAATGTACGGTCGAGACGATCTTTAATTGCCTGGTCAATTCGCATGCCTTCCTTCAGGGAGCTTGTGCGAACATAATAGCGCTTTATCAATAAATTCTCCATTCCGCTGTATTACACAGCCTATTCTGCTCATAAGTATATTTCGACAGTATCCAATAAAAAAAGAAGTTTAATAGTAATATTATACAACGGCTTGGAAAACAAAGCAATAAGGGAAAGATATAATAGATGAAAAAAATTCATCTTTAAAATGAAACGAATTATACATTTTCGCTTTACTTTTTTATTCTCTCCGCTATAATAAAATATGCTGGTATAATAATAACTGCCAGGCGGAATGGAGGAAAACAATGAAAAACGGAATTGAAATCAGATGGCATGGCCGGGGTGGTCAGGGAGCGAAAACCGCAGCTTTATTATTAGCGGATGTTGCGTTTAAGACGGGGCAGAATGTACAAGGCTTTCCGGAATATGGTCCGGAGCGCATGGGGGCACCGATTACGGCGTACAATCGCATTAGTGCTGATAAAATCCGGGTTCATTCCAATATATATCATCCGGATTATGTGGTAGTAGTGGATGAAACTCTGTTAGGCTCTGTGGATGTAACCGCCGGACTGAAAAAAACCGGTGCCATTATTATAAATACACCAAAAAGCAAAGAAGAGATTAAAAAACATCTGGCAGGCTATGAAGGGCGTGTGTATACGGTAGACGCCAGAAAAATTTCTGTGGAAACGCTGGGAAAAAATTTCCCGAACTCACCAATGTTAGCAGCTGCGGTTGCTGTCAGTGGTATTATGCCAAGAGAAAAATTCATTCATGAGATGCGGGCTTCTTATGAGCACAAGTTCGCGAAGAAGCCGGAGGTGATTGACGGCAATATGAAAGCATTGGAAATGACCTTCGATGTGCTGGAAGAAGCGTTGAAGGCAGATAAAGCGGCGCGAAAGCTTTCCGCTTAGAAAAACAGGAGAACAGGGAATATGAGAACAGATGTTACGAAAATAAATGAGAAGACCCCTCATCACCAGCTGACGGAAGGGCTGATGATGTTTGCCGGTGGTACTTCCCGCCATTTTAGTACTGGCGAGTGGAGAACAAATACACCGGTATTTTTAGCAGATAAATGTAAGCAGTGTTTATTGTGTGCGCCGGTCTGCCCGGACAGCAGTATTCCGGTGAAAAACGGAGAGCGTCTGGATTTTGACTTTGACCACTGTAAGGGCTGCGGTATTTGTGCTAATGTATGTCCTTTTGGGGCGATTGAGATGAAGGAGGGGAATGAATAATGGCAATTAAGGAACGTATGTCGGGAAATGAGGCAGTATCCTATGCAATCCGGCAGATAAATCCGGATGTTATGCCGGCATTTCCGATTACTCCTTCCACGGAGATTCCCCAGCAGGTATCCACTTATATTGCAAATGGGGAAATGGATACGGAATTTATTCCGGTAGAGAGTGAGCATTCTGCCATGAGTGCTACGATCGGGGCTGAGGCAGCAGGAGCCAGAAGTCTCACTGCTACATCATCGGCAGGGCTTGCCCTGATGTGGGAAGAGCTTTTGTTGGCGGCATCGAACCGGCTGCCTTTGGTTATGGCATTAGTCAACCGTACTCTGTCGGGACCAATTAATATTAACTGTGACCATTCCGACGGTATGGGAGCAAGAGATACCGGATGGATTCAGATTTATGCGGAAAATAATCAGGAGGCATATGATAATTTTCTTCAGGCATATCCGATTGCTGAGGATGAGAGGGTGCATCTGCCGGTTATGATTTGCCAGGATGGATTTATTACGAGCCATGCGGTAGAAAATATTGAACTTCTGGAGGATAACCTGGTAAAGGATTTTGTGGGCGAATATGAGCCGGAGGAATATCTTTTAAATCCGGGGAAGCCGATTGCGGTAGGTCCTTATTCTGTTTCCAATTATGCTATGGAGGCAAAGAAAAATCAGGAAATTGCCATGGAAGCTTCGAAAGAGGTCATTCTTGAGGTGGCAGAGAAGTTTGCCAAGATGGCAGGCAGGGAGTATGGACTTTTTGAAGAATACCGGACAGAGGATGCCGACTACATAATGCTGATTATGGGCTCTGCTGCCGGTACGGCAAAGCAGGCGGTGGACGATTTGCGGGAGCAGGGGAAAAAGGTAGGCGTTTTGAAACTCCGTGTATTCCGTCCGTTTCCGGCAAAGGAGATTGCCGAGGCGTTAAAGAATTGTAAAGCAGTGGCAATTCTCGACCGCTGTGAAAGCTATAACTCAAATGGCGGTCCTCTGGGAAGTGAAGTAAAAGCTGCGTTGTTTGATAACAAAGTAATGATAGAAGCAGTGAATTATATTTATGGTCTTGCCGGACGCGATTTTACCATCAGCGATGTAGAGGAAATTTTTGCTGAGCTGGCAGGCAAGGTAGAGAATGGAACGGAAATTGAAGAATATCGGTATGTGAGATTACGCAAATAGAGGAGATAACTTGAATTATGAGTGATTATAATTTGAAAACAATGATGGAAAAGCCGGATCGGCTGGCACCCGGACACCGTATGTGTGCCGGATGTGGCGCGACAATAGCAGTCCGTGCCGTGCTTCGCGCCCTTCATGAGGAGGACCGGGCTGTTGTCGGCAATGCTACCGGATGTCTGGAGGTTTCCTCCTATATGTATCCGTATACGGCATGGGAGGATAGCTATATACATAACGCCTTTGAGAATGCCGGAGCTACTTTGAGTGGTGTGGAAACTGCCTACCGGGTGTTGAAAAAACGCGGCAAACTGCCGGAAAATGAAAATTTTAAATTTATTACCTTCGGCGGTGATGGTGGAACCTACGATATTGGTTTCCAGTCTCTGTCCGGTGCTATGGAGCGTGGGCATGATATGGTATATGTCTGCTATGATAACGGTGCTTATATGAATACCGGTATCCAGCGTTCCTCCGCTACTCCGATGTATGCGGATACTACTACCACACCGGTGGGAAAACAATCCAACGGAAAGATGCAGAATAGAAAGGATCTGGCAAGTATTATTGCGGACCATGATGTTCCATATGTGGCGCAGACCACCTTTACCACTGATTTTAAAGATTTGCACCGCAAGGCAGAAAAGGCGATCTATACCGAGGGAGCCTGCTTTCTTAATATCATGACTCCATGCCCGAGAGGCTGGCGGTATGATACGCCGGAAATTATGAAAATCTGTAAGCTGGCAGTGGAAACCTGCTACTGGCCATTATTTGAGGTAGAAAACGGTAAATGGACCCTTTCCTACGAACCGAAGAAAAAACTTCCAATCGAAGACTTCTTACGGGAGCAGGGACGCTTTAAGCACCTGTTCAAGAAAGGCAATGAGGACTTAATCGTCCAGTTCCAGGAAGAAGTCGATAGACGTTGGGAGGACTTACTTTATAACTGTGCGCGCTAGACCTGAGCCGTGCACTACCCAAAAAGGAACCCCTTCCCTGTGCTTGCACAGAGGGAAGGGGTTCCTTTTTGGGTAGTATAGGGCGAAGCCCGCGACCCCCGGATTACTTGGTAACGAACCAAACTCGTTGACAAGTAATCCGGGGGTGCAGCGGCTCATGTGGGTGGGGCACGGTTCAGGCAGGGTGCCCTGGCGCAGGCGGAGGGCACTGGCTCATCTGCCAATAGAAAAATTGAAAAATCACTCACTTTATGCTACACTTTACATTAGTTTTAAGGAGGCATCAATATGAACATCAACGGAGCATTCTTTCAGGAATACGCAGCACCGGGCATCATAGAAGAGGTGGCAGGAGTTGATTATGGAATACTGAAAAAACACACCTATTACTCCACGACAAGAGAGCGGGAGACGAAGGTAAATGTCCTGCTTCCACCCGGATATTCGGAAAATGAAAAATATCCCGTATTATATGCCCTGCATGGCTATTGGGGAGACGAAGATACTATTGTAAATATGGGGAGAGTACAACAAATGCTTGGAAATCTCATTGCAGCCGGTGAAGCGGAAAAAATGATAGTGGTATTTCCTTATATTTATACGAGCAAAACTCAGGAAACCTGCAGCGGTCTTGACTCTGCTAATTGCCGGAATTATGATAATTTTGTCAACGACCTGACGACGGATTTGATGCCGTATATGGAACAGACATTTTCCGTTAAAACAGGACGGGAGAATACAGCAATTACCGGTTTTTCCATGGGTGGACGTGAGGCGCTGTTTATCGGAGTTACACGGATTAATTTGTTTCGTTATATCGGTGCCACCTGTCCGGCACCCGGTCTTACACCCGGAATTGATTCCAACATGACACATCCGGGACAGCTGAAAGAAAGGGAACTTACGATAGATGAGACTACGCCATATTTCCTACTGCTGACAGCCGGCAGTCAGGATGATGTTGTGTGGGATCATCCATCAAAATATCACGATATTTTGAATCATAACGGAGTGAATCATGTATGGCATACCGTGTCGACGGGTGGACATGATGATACTAGTGTCCAGTCGCATTTGTATAATTATCTGAGAGCAATTTTTAAGATGGATTTAAATGGAGGTTAAAATGGCAGTTTCCAATATGAAAGTTAGTTTTCCCTGTGATGTCCGGGAGGCCTGGGAGATTGTCACTTCTCTTGAAAATTATTCATGGCGGAGTGACTTGGACAGGATTGAAGTAATCAGTGAGAAGCAATTTATTGAATATACAAAGGAAGGATATTCCACTACGTTTACTGTTACAGCGTCAGAAGAGTGCAGAAGATGGGAATTTGATATGGAAAATGACAATATGAAAGGTCATTGGATTGGTATCTTCACCTCAAAGAACGGATTGACGGAAGTTGATTTTACAGAAGATGTCACGGCGAAAAAAATTTTTATGAGACCTTTTGTTAAGGCATATTTAAAGAAACAACAGGCATTGTATGTTGCTGATTTAAAGAAAGCATTGTCTTGACAAATAGGGCGTTTCGCACCATAATAGGATTAAGTTTTTACATCGATTATATAGTAAAGGAGAATTTCGTTATGAAAGAATCAAAGTATGCAGGAACACAGACAGAGAAAAATTTAGAGGCAGCATTTGCCGGAGAGTCCCAGGCCAGAAATAAGTACACTTATTTTGCATCTGTGGCAAAGAAAGAGGGTTATGAGCAGATATCAGCCCTGTTTTTAAAAACAGCGGACAATGAAAAAGAGCATGCCAAGATGTGGTTTAAGGAGTTGAACGGTATCGGCAGCACTCCTGAGAACCTGAAAGCTGCTGCTGAGGGTGAAAACTTTGAGTGGACAGATATGTATGAGGGCTTTGCCAAAACGGCTGAGGAAGAGGGATTTACAGAGCTGGCTGAGAAATTCAGACTGGTAGCTGCTATTGAAAAGCACCATGAGGAACGTTACCGTGCTCTGCTTAACAACGTTGAGACGGCCCAGGTATTTAAAAAGAGTGAAGTGAAGGTTTGGGAATGCCGTAACTGCGGCCATATTGTTGTGGGAACCGAAGCTCCGGAGGAGTGTCCGACATGTAACCACCCACAGAGCTATTTTGAAGTGAGTGCAGAGAATTACTAAAGACATCTTTTGAAAGGAGCATAAAAATGAGCAAAGAAAGAGAACCATTGGTAACGAATATTTTTACAGCAGACCCGTCGGCACATGTATTTGACGGTAAGTTATACATATATCCTTCCCATGATATTCCACACGATGGTGAGGACAATGATGAAGGTGATGAGTACCGTATGGAGGACTACCATATCCTGTCTATGGATAACTTAGAGGCTCCTTGTGTAGATAATGGCGAGGCACTTCATATGAAGGATGTGCCATGGGTAAGCAAACAGATGTGGGCACCGGATGCCGCTTATAAAAATGGTACTTATTATTTATATTTCCCGGCAAGAGATAAAGATGGAATTTTCCGTATCGGTGTTGCTACCAGTACGAGCCCGGTGGGATCTTTTACACCGGAGCCGGATTATATTCAGGGAAGCTACAGCATTGACCCTGCTGTATTAGTGGATGATGACGGAAGAGCGTACATGTACTATGGCGGACTTTGGGGCGGTCAGCTTGAAAAATGGCAGAGCGGTTCCTTTGATGAAGACGCACCAAAGCCAAAGGATGATGAGCCTGCCATTGGACCGATGTGTGCAGAGCTGAATGAAGATATGAAATCCATTAAGGGTGAGCCGATGCATCTCACTATTTTGGATGCGGATGGAAATCCGATTACTGCCGGTAATGAGGATTGTAGATTTTTCGAGGGAGCCTGGATGCACAAATATAACGGACTGTATTATTTATCCTATTCTACAGGAACGACACATTATGTTGTGTATGCGACCAGTGAGAATCCGAAAGGGCCGTTTACTTACCGCGGACGTATTCTGGAACCGGTCATCGGCTGGACAACGCACCATTCTATCGTAGAGTATAACGGTAAATGGTATTTGTTCTACCATGACTGTGAGCTCTCAGAGGGGATTAACCACAGACGTACCGTTAAGTATACAGAACTTCATTATAATGAGGACGGTACGATTCAGACAATACATCCATATGATCATAAATAAGGTGTACAAGATATGTTTTTTTCGATGGAATACAAAGCGCCCATTGGAAAACTTACGATAGCTGCCACGGATGACAGTGTTGTCGGATTGTGGATAGAGGGGCAGAAATATTTTCTGAATACACTGCAGGAAGAATTGGTTTCGGTGAAAGGAAATTCTGCGCTCAGACAGGCAGAGGGGTGGTTGGACAGGTACTTTGCCGGAGACAGACCGGCACCGGAGGAATTGCCTCTTTCTCCGATGGGAGGAAAATTCCGACAGGATGTATGGAAAATACTTTGTGAGATTCCCTACGGAGAGGTCACGACCTATGGGAGGATTGCAAAAAAGATAGCAGCTGAAAGAGGAATAAAATCAATGTCTGCCCAGGCAGTGGGCGGAGCGGTAGGGCACAATCCTATTTCTATTATTATTCCGTGCCACAGGGTAATTGGGGCAGACGGAGGCCTGACAGGTTATGCAGGAGGACTGGAAACCAAAGAAAAATTATTGTCTTTGGAGGGTGTAGATATTCGGAATTTAAGTGACGCAGCCTCTGACCTGTAGACAGCATAATGGCGTCAAGTTGCACCATCGTGCTAGATGAACAGAAATGAAAGGAGAGGTTTGAGTGACCTTACTAACCTATCAGACATTAAAAACGGTAGCAGAGTTGGGAAGTTTTCGCAAGGCGGCAGATCTTTTGGGTCTGACGCCTTCGGCGATTAGTCATGCCATATCCTCTCTGGAGGCTGAACTTGGATTTTCTGTGTTAAACCGAAGTAAAAACGGTGTGACGCTGACAAACTACGGAGAGCAGCTTCTTCCCTATGTAAATGCTGTTCTCAATAGTGATGAAAGTTTACAGCAGGCGATTGCGGAGTTTAATGGTTTGAAACAGGGGCAGGTAAAGGTGGGCTGCTTTTCCAGTGTGTGTACGAACTGGCTGCCGGATATTATGCACTCCTTTCAGGAGGAATACCCGGGTATCAGTATCGAGATTTTTCAGGGGACCTATGATGATGTGGTATATTGGATAAAAAACGGTGTGGTGGATTTGGGATTTTTGTCTGTATCCAGTGCGGAGGATATTCCCATTGAGCCTCTGTATAAGGACCCGCTCCTTTGTGTTGTTCCAAAGGGAATGAGAAAGGAAAAAAATGATGAACCTATGGGCATTGAGGAGATGAGGAATTGTCAGTTTGTGACCCAGAGGGAGAGTACCGATGCCGACATTCAAAATTTCTTAAAGAAAAATGATTTGAATGTGCAGTCCAGTTATCATGTGGTGGACGACCTCTCTACGATTGCTATGGTGGCAAACGGCTTTGGGATTTGTCTGATGCCGGAAATGGTGATGAATGATATTCCCTATGAGGTGGACTGTTATCCGGTAAAGCCGGACGCTTATCGGATTATCGGAATCGCCACCCTGAATCCGGAAAATATGGCTCCGGCGGTGAGGACCTTTTATAACCGGGTACTGGAAAAATATAAAGAGGATTTTGAGTAGGAAAAAATGAAGGAAAGTCTTGTTGGCAAAGATGTGAATATATGTCTGCCAGGGGCTTTCTTTTCTGTATTCGATATGTGAAAGCATGGAAATAAAGATTATTCATTAAATGAAATAACTGACACAATATTTTTGGAACGGTCAAAGGAAGAATTGCTGGAGGAGGATATTATTTACGAAAAATATATCCTGAAATATATAGCTAGGCTACCAGATAATGTTCAAAGGATTTGGGAATACTCTTTTATGGAAATGATGAATAACGCCATTGACCATTCTCAGGCGGAAAAGGTGCGATTATTTATCTGTCAGACCTATGTTGATACTGTGATCTTACTTATTGATGATGGGATAGGTATCTTTCGGAAAATCAAAGAATATTATCATTACAATTCACTGGATGATGCAGTTAATGAGCTTTTTAAGGGAAAACTGACAACGGACAGGAAAAATCATTCAGGAGAGGGGATTTTTTTTACTTCCCGGATGTTAGATTCCTTTGCGGCAATATCTGATGGTAAAATTTTTACGCATGATAAATATTCAGAAATGATAAATAATCTTGGGGACATCAATGTTTTACGCCAGTGGAAGGACAATAGGGGAACTATTATATTTATGAGATGATCTAACAATAGTAAACGATTAACAAAGGAGGTATTTGATATGTTCTCGGATGTAGATGGCGGTTTTACAAAAACGCGGATTCCGCTGAAAAATATATATGAGACCTACCCTGTATCCCGCTCTCAGGCAAAGCGGCTTTGTAATCGTCTGGAAAACTTTATGGAAGTGGAGTTGGATTTTGCCGAGATTGAGGAAATCGGGCAAGGCTTTGCCCACCAAATTTTCTGTGTATTTCAAAATGACCACCCGGGTATTGAGCTAATACCGGTGAATATGTCAACGGAAGTTGAGAAAATGATATACCATGTAAAACAGTCCATCAATTCTCTGTAAGATAAAGCTGACACTATTGCGAAACCAACAGATATAGCCGATATACCATACAGAGTATTGCCTTAACCGGGAAACTTCTGAATCTGGCAGACCGGGTACAGGTAAAATGATAGTAAGAAAGGAAGTAAATTATGAGCGAAAAAAAGGAAATTCCATATAAAATTTATTTGGAGGAACACGAAATGCCGAAGCAGTGGTATAATCTCCGGGCTGACATGAAAAATAAGCCGGCACCACTGTTAAATCCGGGGACGGGGAAACCGGTTACTCTGGAAGAAATGAGCGGTATTTTCTGTGAAGAGCTGGCCAAGCAGGAACTGGATGTGGACACTCCTTATATTGATATTCCGGAGGAGATTTTACAGTTTTATAAAATGTATCGTCCGGCACCGTTAGTCCGTGCCTATCATCTGGAGAGATATCTGAAAACACCGGCGAAGATTTATTATAAATTTGAGGGAAATAATACATCGGGAAGCCATAAACTGAATTCTGCCATTGCTCAGGCCTATTATGCGAAGAAGCAGGGCTTAAAGGGAGTTACGACTGAGACGGGAGCAGGACAGTGGGGAACCGCCCTTTCCATGGCATGTGCTTTCCTGGGACTGGATTGTCAGGTTTACATGGTAAAGGTTTCCTATGAGCAGAAGCCGTTTCGCCGAGAAGTAATGCGTACCTATGGAGCGCAGGTGACCCCTTCCCCATCGGAGAAAACAGAAGTGGGAAGAAAAATCCGTGCGGAATTTCCAAACACAAACGGAAGCCTTGGCTGTGCGATTTCGGAAGCTGTGGAGGCTGCCGTGACTCAGGAGGGATACCGGTATGTGCTCGGTTCTGTTCTGGCACAGGTTGTGTTACATCAGTCTGTCATTGGACTGGAAAGTAAAATTGCATTGGATAAGTATGGTGAAAAACCGGATATTATTATCGGCTGTGCCGGAGGCGGCTCCAATCTGGGAGGTCTCATTGCACCGTTTATGGGCGAAAAGCTGAGAGGGGAGGCAGACTACAGAATTATTGCGGTAGAGCCGGCTTCCTGCCCAAGCTTTACAAGAGGAACCTACGCCTATGATTTTTGTGATACCGGTGCCATTTGTCCGCTGGCAAAAATGTATACGTTAGGAAGCAGCTTTATGCCGGCACCAAATCATGCCGGAGGTCTTCGCTATCACGGAATGAGTTCGGTACTGTCCCAGCTGTATGATGACAAGCTGATGGAGGCTGTCAGCACAACGCAGACGGAAGTGTTTGAGGCAGCAGAGCAGTTTGCCAAAGTCGAGGGAATTCTGCCGGCACCGGAGAGCAGCCATGCCATTCGTGTGGCCATGGACGAGGCGATTAAGTGCCGGGAAACCGGAGAGGAAAAGACGATTTTATTTGGTCTTACCGGAACCGGATATTTTGATATGTATGCCTATGAAAAATTCAACGATGGCACGATGGAAGATTATATACCGTCGGACGAGGAAATTGCAGGGAGTATTGCAAAACTTCCAAAGGTGCCGGGACAGGAATAATATTTAGCACGATGATACCATCGTGCCAGCATAGCATTAGCAGGGAAGCGTAAAAAGAAAAAACAAGCAAGGAGGCGAGGTTTATGAAGACAGTAAATGCAGCTGACATAACGGCTACACAGGATATGTTTTATGTCAATAAACCGAAAGTGATGCCGCAGGAGGCGGCAGCAGTAAATGAAAAAAATGCGAAGACAGAGAAATCGGAAGAAAAAGACCAGGGGGTTACTCTTGAACTCTCAGAGAATCTGAAGAAGATGTATCAGGAGCAGCTGGAGGCGGCAAAGGAAGCTGCCAAAGCAGCCGGTGAAGGCATGCAGGACATGGCGAAAATATTAGAGATTGCCAGAAGGATTTCCAGAGGAGATAATGTGCCTGCTTCGGATGAGAAAAAACTGATGGAATTTGACTCGGATTTATATCAGACGGCAAAGGCTGCAGCGATGCTTCACGCCAATGAGAAACACAAGAAGCATGATGCGCTCTTTGAGGATGAAAAGACAGATCAGGATCAAAAACTCAGAGACTTGAAGAGGGAAGCAGCTTCTCAGAGTGGAGGAAATTCCGGTGGCGAGGCAGCAGCCGCGGAAGAGGTTTCTGTCAGCGAGGAATAGGTCTTTTGCAACACAAAAAACGCAGTTGAAAAAATTATTTGACATTAATATAAGAAAGTCTTAAAATGTACGTGGTAAAAAAGTACTTTTAGGAGGCTGCGAAAGATGGATGCACAAATAATTGCACAAATATTAACAGTAACAATTTTTATTTTCATGTTTGCTATGATTGTAGTGGACAAGATTGAAAGGCATTTTGTGACATTGGGGTGCGGGCTTCTGACTCTTGTATTGGTGTTTGGTTTATGTATGCACAGTATGACTGCCGTATGGGAAACCTTGAATGTCCAAAATATTTTTACTTTGGATTTCTGGTATCAGGCAGGCGAAGGGGCAGAATCCTCTTCAGGAATTAACTGGGCGACGATTATTTTCATAGCCGGCATGATGGTTATGGTAGAGGGAATGGCGCGGGTTGGCTTTTTCCGCTGGCTTTGTATGCGGATAGCCCAGCTGGTTCATTATAAAACAGTGCCGATTTTTATCACCTTCATGATTATGTCAGCGGTACTGGCAATGTTTATTGACAGTATTACGGTAATTCTATTTTTGGCTGCGGTAACGGTGGAGTTGGCAGTACTGCTTAAGTTTAGTCCGATACCAATGATTATGGCAGAGATTTTTTGTGCCAATCTGGGAGGTTCGGCAACCATGTGCGGTGACCCGCCAAATATTATTATCGGAACCTCACTGCACTATACCTTTGCAGATTTTATAACAAATACCGGTGTGATGGCTGGTGTTTCACTGATTTTAGTTGTCGTATATTTTTACATAGTTTTCCGAAAGGAGCTCAGTCAATCAGGCGGAGAAGTGACAGAGAATCTGGCAAATCTGGACCCGAAAAAGGCAATTACGGATAAAAAGGGATTTGTCATCAGTATTATCATTTTCCTCTGTGCTGTTGTGCTTTTAATAACTCATGCACAAACAGGGCTGACCGTAGCATTTATCGGTCTGTTTATTGCCATTGTGACCTTTATTACTTCCGGCAAAGCGGCATTAGCGATAGCGAAAAAAGTAGATTATAAGACATTGCTCTTTTTCGTTGGTCTGTTTATTGTGGTAGGCGGACTTGAAGAAACCAAAATTCTGGAAGTGATTGCAGCATTTATCCAGCGTATCAGTGGTGGTAATATGTATCTAATGATTGCAATTATTATCTGGATATCAGCGATAGCCAGTGCGGTCGTGGACAACATTCCGTTTGCCGCAACGATGATTCCGGTTATCCGAGCAATAGCAAAAGCACAGGGGATGGACTTGTCAGTTCTGGCATGGGCTCTTTCCATGGGAACCGATATCGGTGGAAGTGCTACCCCGATTGGCGCTTCGGCAAATGTAGTGGGCATTGCTGTTGCGGAAAAGGAAGGCTATCATGTGGGCTGGGGTAAATATTGTAAGGCGGTAATACCGGTTACCGTACTTGTATTACTTGTGTCTACAGGTATTATCTTTTTCAGGTATTTATAATAAGGAGCAAAGAATGATAATTGACTTTAACAATATGAAAGAATCGGTTCTCCCGAATTTCAAAGGCGGCGAGAAGGAATATGCCGTAAAAATGAAGGAGGACGAACTGAACCGAATTATGCGGGGACGCCTGATACCGGGTGCTTCCATCGGACTCCATTCCCATGAAACAGATAGTGAAATTATATTTGTGTCAGAGGGAAAGGGCAAGGTACTCTACGATGATGGAGAGGAAAGGGTAGAGGCAGGTATGTGTCATTATTGTCCAAAAGGCCATACCCACAGTCTGATGAATGACTCCGATTCGGATTTGGTATTTTTTGCCGTTGTGGCAAAGCAGTAAAAAATATATTGCATTTCGAACATATGTATGCTAGAATAAAACCAGAACATTCGTTCTGGTTTTATTGCGTTATTCAAACTGCTAAAAAGGAGGTAACGGGTATGGCATTATCACAGGAAATATTTGAAAAGCTGAAAATTTTGACGGATGCCGCCAAATATGACGTGGCCTGTACCTCCAGTGGCAGCAGTCGCCGGGGGGTCAAGGGAACTATGGGAAATACGGTGGCGGGGGGTATCTGTCATTGCTTTTCGGCAGATGGGCGATGCATTTCCCTGTTAAAAATATTATTGACCAATGAATGTGTCTTTGATTGTAAATACTGTTGTAACCGCCTGTCTCAGGATACGGAAAGGGCAACCTTTACCCCGGAGGAGGTTGCGGAGCTCACGATATCCTTTTACCGCAGAAATTATATTGAAGGGTTGTTTTTAAGTTCCGGTATTAAAAAGAATCCGGATTATACCATGGAGCAGATTTATCAGGCGGTATACCTGCTTCGGACAAAATATAAATTTAACGGCTATATCCATGTGAAAGCGATACCGGGGGCAGATCCGGTACTGATTGAGAAAACCGGATGGATTGTGGACCGGATGAGTGTGAATCTGGAGCTGCCGACAGCAGATGGGTTAAAAAATCTGGCACCACAGAAAAACCGCCGTAAAATTTTGACTCCCATGAAGCAGATACAGATGGGAAGAAAGGAAAGCCTTCTGCTGACAGGGCACGAAATGTCCCGGGACACCTATGCCGGTACGGCACTCATGGAAAAGTCAGCATGGTCGAAAGAATCCGGTCTGGTGGCACAATCAGGTACCCGGCTGCCTCAGATGAGGGAGGACGGAAATTATTCGTTACAGGAATTCCATCCCGGTTCCAGTTTTGTGCCGGCAGGTCAGAGCACTCAGATGATAGTAGGCGCTTCGGGGGAAAGCGATTATGAAATCGTTCATGTGGCAGAGGCACTGTACCGTCAGTTTGATTTAAAGAGGGTATTTTATTCCGCTTTTATTAATACGACACAGGATACCCGGTTGCCGGATACGAGCGAAAAGGGGCCGCAGCTGTTACGGGAGCACCGACTGTATCAGGCAGACTTTCTTATGAGGTATTATCAGTTCAGGGCAGAAGAAATCATTACCGAGGAGAATCCTAACCTGAATGTGCAGATCGATCCGAAATGTAACTGGGCGCTGAATCATCTGGAGCAGTTTCCGGTGGAAGTTCAGACCGCTGATTATCATACGTTACTGCGCATTCCGGGAGTCGGGGTAAAATCCGCCAGACGGATAATGGCAGCCAGAAGAATGAGTAGTCTGGATTATGCTTCCCTAAAAAAGTTTGGTGTAGTGTTAAAACGCGCCATGTATTTCATTACCTGTAACGGAAAAATGATGATGCCAATACGCCTGAATAAAGAATTTATTTTGACGAATTTACTTGGATTGGGAGAAAAGCTGCCCGCTCATACTACAGGAAGTGCCTACCGCCAGATGTCCCTGTTTGATTTAGGAGAGGCAGAGACTGCGGGCATAGGAATGAAACAGATGGGAGGCGATATAGGATGATGCGGTATGTGTATTTATGCGAAAATTCGCTGGAGGGGATTTTTTCTGCGGTGTATAAAGCTTATGAGGATAAGCACAGTCATACAGATAACCGGATTCAAATTCATGAGCCCGGCTATAATCAGGAGTTATTTTGTGAATACCGGATGGTAAAAACCGATTATGAGAGGGCGGTAAAGGTAGCACGCACCATTCGACGGGATATTTCTTATGAAGCCTATGAGTTTATACAGAGGGCGGCGGCTTCCTATCATTTGGAGAAAGCTGATGCCATATACCGCTTTATTATAGAGGGGTTAAAGGTGGGAAAACGGGTTATGAACCATTTGACTGCACCCTTTATGCAGACTCTTTTTGAACTGGACCGAAATACCGGGAATGAAATTCATTATTTTATTGAATTTCTTCGCTTTGAGGAATTGGAAAATGGCGCATTATTTGGTAGAATAAATCCAAAGAGCGAAGTGCTTCCCTATGTGGCAGAGCATTTTGCCGACCGCTTTTCCGGCGAAAACTGGATTATTGCTGATACGGTTCATGACAGCGTTGTCATTCATAAGAAAAATCAGGGCTGTATGTATGCTGTTTTAGAAGAGGCAAATTTAGAGGAGCTGACGTTACAGTATTCGGCGGAAGAAAAAGATATGCAGAGACTATGGAAATTGTTTGTGGACACGATAGCAATCAGGGAGAGGACAAATACCGATTTGCAGCGACAGATGCTGCCTTTCAGGTTCCGAAAATACATGAAGGAGTTTCAAAACGGATGAAATTTTATTTTGCCCCACTGGAAGGCATTACCGGATATATCTACCGCAATACCCATCATGAAGTATTTGGCGGCATGGATCAATATTATACTCCCTTTGTTTCCCCTAGCTCAAATCACAATTTTAAGAGTCGGGAAAAAAAGGATGTTTTACCGGGGAGCAATAAAGGAACACCGGTGATTCCCCAGATACTTACCAATCATGGGGATGAATTTATCTATACGGCAGAAAGACTTTTAGAATATGGGTATGCAGAGATTAATTTGAATCTGGGCTGTCCCTCCGGCACGGTAGTTTCAAAAGGAAGGGGTGCCGGTTTTCTGGCAAAGCCGGAGGAGTTGGACCGGTTTTTGGATGAAATATTTTCCGGAATTGACGCTCCCATATCTGTGAAAACGAGAATCGGAAAGGATGAGGCCTCGGAGTTTACTGAACTGTTGCGGATTTATAACCGTTATCCAATCTGTGAGCTGACGATTCATCCGAGGCTGCAAACAGATATGTACAAAAATACACCGGATTGGGACACATTTGCCTATGCATTGGAAAACAGTAAGAATCCGGTCTGTTATAACGGGGATATCAATACGTTAGAGGATTACCAGCGCTTTGCCGAATGTTTTCCGGAGGTTGACCGCCTGATGATTGGGCGGGGGTTGATAGCAAATCCAGGACTGGTTCGGGAGATACAGACCGGACAAAAAATAACATGGCCGGAGATTATGGATTTTGCGGACAGGCTGTACCGGGAATATCGTAACATTATGCCGGACAATCCGGTTTTATTTAAAATGAAAGAAATCTGGTTTTACATGAGCCGGCAGCATAGCCAGCCGGATAAAATATGGAAAAAAATAAAAAAGACGAAAAGACTATCGGAGTATGAAAATGTAATCCGGCTGTTCCGGTCAATAAATTGACATTGACTTGAAAATATGATACCTTTAGAAAAATTAGCACAAAGCACTTCGGATTGGAGTATACTATGGAAATTTGGGAATTACTGCTGTTAGCGGTGGGGCTTTCGATGGATGCCTTTGCCGTGTCGATATGTAAGGGTTTATCCGTTTCAAAGCTGAAAATCCGCCATGCTTTCATTGTGGGCGTTTATTTTGGCGGCTTTCAGGCAGCTATGCCTCTGATCGGATACTTATTGGGCAAACAGTTTCAGGCGTTGATTGTATCGGTGGATCACTGGATTGCTTTTGGTTTATTGCTTTTGATTGGTGCTAATATGATTCGGGAGGCTCTCAGCGAAGAGGAGGAAGAGGGAAATGCTTCTTTTGCCTTTCGCACTATGCTTCCTCTGGCGGTTGCCACCAGTATCGATGCCTTAGCGGTAGGGGTCACCTTTGCCTTTTTAGAGGTCAGCATTTTTCCGGCTATTTCGGTTATCGGTATAACAACCTTTCTTCTCTCGGCAGCCGGTATTAAAATTGGAAATATTTTTGGAGCTAAATATCAGAAAAAGGCAGAGATTTTTGGTGGTGTTGTATTGATTTTGCTGGGAGTAAAGATTCTTCTGGAGCATTTAGGGATTATAGCTTTTTAACATATAAAACGAAAGGATATAAAAATGAAAACAGCGTTGACGATAGCCGGTAGTGATTCCAGTGGAGGCGCCGGTATTCAGGCGGATATAAAGACAATGACAGTGAATGGCGTCTATGGGATGAGTGCCATTACGGCACTGACTGCCCAGAACACCACAGGAGTGTCCGGTATTATGGAAGTAACACCGGAATTTCTCGGTATGCAGTTAGATGCTGTTTTTTCGGATATAAAACCGGATGCGATAAAGATTGGTATGGTATCCTCGGGAAATCTGATTGTCAAAATAGCGGAAAAGCTTGAGGAATATAATGCCTGCCACATTGTGGTGGACCCGGTTATGGTGGCTACCAGCGGTGCCAGATTAATCAGCGAGGAGGCGGTGGAGCTTCTAAAGAGCAGACTGCTTTCTATGGCAGAGGTGATTACGCCCAATATTCCTGAGACGGAGGTGTTATCTGGCATAAAAATTCAGTCGGATGAAGATATGGAAAGGGCGGCAGAGAGTATTTACCGGGTATATCACTGCAGTGTTCTCTGTAAAGGGGGACACAGTTTAAACGACGCCAACGATTTTTTATATACCGGAGATAAGGCCCTGTGGCTAAGGGGAAGAAGAATTGATAATCCCAATACCCACGGAACGGGCTGTACTCTGTCCAGTGCCATTGCCGCCAACCTGGCAAAGGGACTGGCATTAGATGAGGCAGTAAAAAAGGCGAAAGAATATATTTCCGGTGCGCTGGAGGCGGACCTGAATCTGGGAAAGGGAAGTGGACCGTTGAATCATGCATTTTTGCTTGGATTGGAAGACTAGCCAATAGTGCCGTTATCCTAATTTTAAAGTGATTTAAAATAAGGAGTGAAACACATGATTTTAAACACAGGTAATAGAACGGACATTCCTGCTTATTACAGTGAGTGGTTTTGCAATCGGATGCGGGAGGGTTATGTTCTAACAAGAAATCCATATAGTTCAAATCAAGTTATGCGGTACCGTCTGCACCCAGACGTGGTGGACTGCATTTCTTTTTGTACGAAAAATCCGGAGCCGATGCTTGACAGGATGGGAGACATAAAGGATTTTAAACAGATGTGGCATGTGACGATTACGCCCTATGGAAAGGATATTGAACCGGCAGTGCCGGATAAAGAAATAGTGATGGAATCCTTTAAAAGATTATCCGGGATAGTTGGGTTACGCAGTATCAGCTGGCGGTATGACCCGATTTTTATTATGGACACTTATTCATTGGATTTCCATATCAAAACCTTTGAGCAAATGGCAGAAAATCTGTCCGGGTATACCGATAACTGTGTAATCAGCTTTATTGACCTATATGCTAAGACCAAGCGGAATTTTCCAGGAGTACGGGAGGTTTCAGAAAGTGACCGGATTGCACTGGCAAAAGAATTTGTGAAGATTGGCAAACAATATGGAATAGTAATCCGTTCCTGCTGCGAGGGAACAGAGTTAGCCCAGTACGGAGTAAACGTGTCCGGTTGTATGACAAAGCCGGTCATCGAGCGCGCGATGGGTGCTTCCATTGATATGGCAAAACCTCAGAAACCGGCACGGGAAGAATGTGATTGTCTGCTTGGAAATGATATTGGAATGTATAACACCTGCGGGCATGGCTGCCTGTACTGCTATGCCAACTATGATGGAAAGACAGTGGAACAGAATATGCGGCAGCATGACCCAAAGTCACCGCTTTTGATTGGAAATGTGTCTGCGGATGATGAGATACGGGAGGCAAAGCAGTTGTCCTTTTGCAGTGGGCAGCTACGGCTGGAATTCACCAAATAGTTGAGTTGTTACATAGAAAAGCTATATTAAATTTTTCAAATACACGCCGAGTCAATTCTTTGCACTTCGGTGTGTATTTTTTTGTAAAAGTATGCCAATGCTAAGAGATAGAATAAAATGATAAATTGAGGAGAAAGGAGAAATCTGGTGGAACTGATACTGGCACAGACATATGGTGGCTGCGAATGGGAAAAAGAAGAAAAAAAGGTTTTATTTCAGCAGGATACCAGAGAGGAAAATCAGGTATTAAATCTTTATCCTCATGTAAAGTGGCAGCAGTTTGAGGGTTTTGGCGGAGCCATTACAGATGCCGCCGGAGCTGTGTATGGAAAAATGTTTACAACCCAGAAGCACAGGCTCTTGTCCTTTTATTTTGAACCGGGGCAAATGAACTATAACCGGGTCCGGGTTCCGATGGATAGCTGTGATTTTGCCACCCGGATGTATGATTCTGTAAAGCCTATGGATGAATCCCTTACCAGTTTTTCCATGAAGCACACGAAAAAAAATATTCTGCCATTGTTGGAAGCGGCAAAGGGTCATGCGAAGGGTGGGCTAAAGCTGATGCTTTCTCCCTGGTCGCCGCCGGCATGGATGAAAACAAACAAGAGTAGAAAAGGTGGCGGCAGCCTGAAAAAGGAGTATTACCCCCTCTGGGCAAAGTATATCTGCCGTTATATTAAAGAGTTTCAGAATCGGGGTTTTGAAGTGGAGCGGATTTCCATACAAAATGAACCAAAGGCGATACAACCATGGGACTCCTGCATCTTCAGCCCGGAGGAGGAGAGAGTTTTTCTCCGGGATTTTCTTCATCCCCAGATGGAAGAGGAAGGACTGTCGGATGTAGAAATTTTTATTTGGGACCACAACAAGGAGCGGTTATTTGAGAGGGTCTTTGCCATAGTGGACGAGCAGACCGAAAAAATGGCAGCCGGGGCAGCGTTCCACTGGTACAGTGGCGACCATTTTGAGGCATTGGATTTAGTACGGGAACAATATCCGGATATGAAGCTTATTTTATCAGAGAGCCGGCTGAAATACAGTAAAATCGATAAGGAGCAGGAAAATAGAAATGCCATGAGTCTGGCCCATGACATGATTGGAAATCTCAATCATGGAATCTGTGCTTTTTACGACTGGAATATTCTTCTCAATCAGCAGGGCGGACCAAGTCACGCTGGAAATTTCTGCGATGCGCCCATAATTTATGACGAAAAAAGGAGAAAGCTGATTATGAGAAAAACAGCGCAGTATTACTGGCATTTTGCTCATTATATTAAACCGGGAGCCAGACGGATTGGTCACACCTGTTACACAGCCGATCTGGACATGACGGCGTGGGAAAACCCGGAAGGAGATCTTGTCTTTGTCCTTTTAAACCGGAGTGGGGAAAAAAAGAACTGCGTCCTGCGCCTTTTTGGAAAAGAAGCCAGATTTTCCATAGAGCCGGAAGGGATTCTCAGCGGAAAAATCCTGTAAAATGAAAGACATTGCTGCATAGGATAGAAATGAATGAAAAAATGAATAAGGATTTTATTTTCTATGAACAGACCAAGCAGAATCAGTAATGTCACAAAGGACTATTTACAGGAATTTCACTGTATCCTGGAGGAAATGATAGAAGGGATGACCTCCGCCGAACTGACGGACAGTATTTCCCATAACTTTATTGTACAGATGATTCCTCATCACAAGGCAGCGATAAAAATGTGTAAAAACATATTGAGATTTACAACGAATCTTGCGATTCAGGATATTGCCACCGGTATTATCGAGGAACAGTCAAAAAGTATTCAGGATATGGAGGAAATTCTCTGCTGCTGTTCGGAAGATGAAAATTCTCCGAAAGATTTGGAGCGTTACCAAAGTGGCATTAATAATATTATGCAGCATATGTTTTCTGCCATGGAAAATGCCCGTGCCTCCAATGAAATTAACTGCAATTTTATGTGGGAAATGATTCCTCACCATAAAGGTGCGGTAGATATGTGTGAGACCACGCAGGCTTATCCGATTTGTCCGGAACTGGAGCCGATTCTGAATTCCATCATTGTTTCCCAAAGAAGAGGAATCCGGCAGATGCAGGAACTTTTACAGAGAATGCAATGCGGTGGTAACAGGCAGAGAGGCTTTTGGTTCATGTAAAAAAGCCGCTATACTAAAAAATTATCACAAATAAAACGCTGATATAATCCTTTTTCCCTTTGAGGGCAGGCGGTTATGTCAGCGTTCTTGTTGTTGCAAAATTCATATAGTCCGTATATAATAAATACGGAAAAATGTCATGTGGCATATAGAAAGGAGTACATAGATATGTTATCACAGGAAATGGTAAAACTGGGAACGAATCGTTCCGTGATTCGTGATTTATTTGAGTATGGAAATAAAAGAAAAGAAGAAATCGGTGCGGACAAGGTGTTTGACTTCAGTCTGGGAAATCCAAGTGTACCGGCACCGTCCTGCGTAAAGGAAGCGGCACTGGATCTGCTGCAGAACGGGGATGAGCTGTTACTGCACAGCTACACTTCGGCACAGGGAGATGCCGGTGTGCGAAAAACGATTGCTGATTACATCAACGCACAACATGGTACGAATCTGACGGCGGACAGCCTTTATATTACCGTGGGGGCCGCCGCCTCCCTGACAATTTCCCTGAAAGCGCTGGCAGAAGAGGGGGATGAGTTTATCACCTTTGCTCCGTTTTTTCCGGAATATCGTGTATTTGTGGAAAACACAGGTTCCAAGTTAGTAGTAGTAGACAGTGACCCTAAGGATTTCCAGATTGACTCTGCTGCCTTTGAACAGGCGATTACTCCGCACACGAAGGGAATTATATTAAATTCCCCAAACAATCCTTCCGGTGTTGTGATTCGTGAGGAGTGTATTAAAAGGGTCTGTGAAATTTTGGAGAAAAAGCAGAGGGAATACGGTCATGCCATTTTCCTTATTGCAGACGAGCCATACCGTGAGCTGGTTTACGGAGAGGTAAAGGTTCCGTATCTGATGAATTATTATGACAATACGATTGTCTGCTATTCCTACAGTAAATCCTTATCCCTGCCGGGAGAGCGGATTGGTTATATTGCCGTTTCCGATAAGGCAGAGGACTGGAAGATGATTTATGCTGCCATATGCGGTGCCGGACGGGCGCTGGGATATGTCTGTGCTCCGAGTATGTTCCAGCAGGTGGTAGCACGATGCATGGGTCAAACATCGGATGTATCGGTGTATAAGAAAAACCGTGACCTTCTTTACAATGCCCTGACGGAGTATGGATACCGCTGTATTAAACCGGACGGTGCCTTTTACCTTTTTGTGGAGGCATTGGAAAAGGATGCCAATGCGTTTGCGGAGAAGGCAAAGGAGTTTGAACTGCTGATTGTTCCGGCAGACAGTTTCGGTACACCGGGTTTTGTGCGGATTTCCTATTGCGTATCCACAGAGCAGATTGAGCGGGCCCTGCCGGCGTTTCAAGCACTGGCGGAGAGCTATCGGTAATGTGATTACCCCTCTACAGCTGACGATAATAAAATATCGCCAGCTGTGTCCGGTCTCTCAGTCCCAGCTTATCCAGTATAATACTCAGGTAATTTCGAACCGTACCCTCGCTGAGAAAAAGCTTCTCGGCAATTTCTTTATTGTTCAATCCCTCCGCCACCTGACGGATAATTTCCATTTCCCTATCCGTAATATCATACTCCCTGAAATCCTGTCGTTCCGGGGCAGCTCTCATCAGATCCGGCAGCTTGTCCGTAATTTCATCGCCGAAAACAGTCTGGTTGTTTTGAACCGCCATAAGGGCAGGAGCAATACTCTCAAAATTCTGTTTCAGGATATAACCCTTTGCCCCCATATGGAGTGCCCTTACAATATACTCATCATCGGAAAAAGTGGTGAGCAGAAGAATATTCGCTTTCGGAAAATCTTTCAGAATCTGGATGGAAGCATCCAGCCCGTTCAT
>JAFLTC010000040.1 GCA_022510615.1 Lachnospiraceae bacterium
CAACCTCTCTTCTCAAATCACCCTCTACCACCTGTGTACGGTCAATGATGTCACGAAGTTTAGAAACATCTTCATCTGTTAAGTCCTTACAACGGACATCCGGACTAATGTTTGCCTCAGCCAGAATTCTTCTGGAACTTGCAACACCAATTCCGTAAATATAGGTAAGACCTATTTCAACACGTTTTTCTCTTGGTAAATCTACACCGCTAATACGAGCCATGTGTGCTTTACACCTCCATTATTTTTTAGTTTGTTTTTACTTCGGGAAAAATTCCCCTTGGTGAAGAACAGCTCTGCTGTCCTTCGGCGCACTTTTTCATAAGCACGCTGCAGCCGCTTTAAATCACAACAACCTGACGAAACAAGAACCTGAAAATTTCCTGATGTATACAAAATACATTATATATAGAAGAAACTCCTCAGGAGAATTTCGCATGGCTTACCGTTGCGATATCACAACACCTGTAGATTGCCGGTTATCGGCAATGATTTGACGGTTGGCGGTGTTGTAACACAGAAAGCAAGAACTTGAATTTATAAACACGAAAACAACCTAAAGAACCACTCTTTAGGTTTTCGAAATATTCATTAGCCTTGTCTTTGTTTGTGTTTCGGGTTTTCGCAGATTACTCTTACTCTACCCTTTCTTTTAATGACCTTGCATTTTTCGCAAATTGGTTTTACTGATGATCTTACTTTCACAGTAATACCCTCCTTTCAAAAAAGTCCGCTTACAAGTATAACATAGCCACTTGCAAATTGCAAGCATTTTATTTATCTCTCCAAACAATTCTTCCTTTGGTCAAATCGTATGGGGATAATTCCAGTGTTACTTTGTCTCCCGGCAAAATACGAATAAAATTCATGCGGAGCTTTCCGCTGATATGAGCCAGTACCTTGTGACCATTTTCCAATTCTACCTGAAACATCGCATTCGGTAATTTTTCAACAACTGTTCCTTCTATTTCAATAACATCTGATTTTGACATATTTACCTCCAAACTATATCAATGATAAAATCTCAGGGTCACCGTCCGTGACCAAAATCGTGTTTTCATAATGCGCTGAATTTGAACCGTCTCTGGTAACTACCGTCCAGTCATCCTCCAGAATCCAAATTTCATAACCGCCGGCATTTACCATTGGCTCAATGGCAAGTGTCATTCCGGCACAGAGCCGGATACCCCGTCCGATTGGTTTATAATTTGGAATCTGCGGCTCCTCGTGCATGTCTTTTCCAATTCCATGTCCCACTAAGTCCCGTACGACTGAAAAACCGTTTGACTCCACATGTTTCTGGATTGCAACAGAAATATCATGAAGATGGTTTCCCGCTCTGGCAAATTCAATGCCGCGGAAAAAACTTTCCTTTGTCACATCAATCAGTTTCTGTGACTCCGGAGAAATTTTTCCTACCCCGTAGGTCCTAGCCGCATCGGACTGATAATCCTTATAGATTACACCGGCGTCCAGACTTACAATGTCACCCTCGAAAAGACGATGTTTCTTGCTTGGTATTCCATGCACCACTTCATCATTGACGGAGACACAAATGGATGCCGGATACCCCTCATAGCCTTTGAAGGAAGGAATACAGCCGGCTTTCCGAATCAGCTCTTCACCTTTTCTGTCAATTTCCAGCGTGGTAATTCCCGGTGCAATAAGCTCCCCCAACTGATTGTGTACGTCTGCCAGAATCTTTCCTGCCTCACGCATCAATTCAATTTCACGCTCAGACTTTATCGTTACTGCCATTTTCATGCCTCCATACATCGGTTCAATGAATTATTATTTTTCCAGAATATTCACAATTGCCTCAAAGACAGCATCCAAATCCACGGTACCATCTACCTCTTTCAAGATACCTTCCTTTGTATAGTAGTCAATGAGCGGCTGTGTCTGCTCATGATACACACTCAAACGCTGCTTTACTGTTTCCGGCTTATCATCATCCCGGAGAATCAGTTCGCCGCCACAGGCATCGCAAACACCCTCAACCTTTGTTGGATTATATTTAATATGATATGTTCCACCACATGCGACACATGCACGTCTTCCCGACATTCTGTTAATAATATTTTCATCCGGAACGTCTACATCGATGGCATAATCTAACTTCTCGCCAATTTTATTCAGCGCCTCTGTTAAAGCCTCTGCCTGTGGAATTGTTCTTGGGAATCCATCCAGAACATATCCTTTTTTCGCATCGTCCTGTGCCAGCCGGTCCACTACCAGATCCACTACCAGTTCATCCGGAACTAAGAGTCCCTTATCCATGTATTCCTTTGCCTTTTGTCCCAGTTCCGTATTTTCCTTAATATTGGCACGGAAAATATCTCCGGTGGAAATATGCGGAATACCATACTTTTCAGAAATCATTTTTGCCTGTGTCCCTTTGCCGGCTCCCGGCGCACCTAACATAACAATTTTCATAATCATTCCTCCATTCCTTTCCTATCTGACATAAGAAACAGATACAAAAACAGTAATAGACCTCCTGCCAAAAGAGTCACCCTCCGGCAGGGGGTCGTCATTTCTTTACGAATTAGTTCCCTAAAAAGCCCTTATAATGACGGACTAGTACTAAGGATTCAATTTGTTTTAACGTTTCGATTATAACACCTACCACGATAATAAGCGATGTTCCACTAAAGGAAACATTGGCACCAAAGGCACCGGAGAAGAAAATTGGGAAGGCACATACAATAACCATTCCAATCGCTCCGATGAAAATGATACTGTTCAGTACGGTGGTAAGGTAATCGGTGGTCGGTTTACCCGGACGAATGCCTGGAATAAAGCCACCCTGCTTCTTCATATTATTTGAAATTTCAAGCGGATTAAATGTTACTGAGGTATAAAAATATGCAAAGAAGATTACTAATGCAATATATACCAATAAGCCCAGTGTATATTTAAACTCGCCCCAACTACTGATGTCACACCAGTCACTCTGGTTGCAGACCTTCAAAAATTTCTGAAGCAGACTTGCACCATCTCCGGACTGTGGTGTAATACCGGCAAAGCTGGCAATAACAACAGGCAGAGACATCATGGAACTGGCAAAGATAACCGGAATAACACCGGCGGTATTTACCTTCAAAGGAATGTGGGTGGACTGTCCGCCCGCCACTTTTCTTCCCTGAATTTTTTTTGCATACTGCACCGGAATTCTCCGTTCGCCGTCCTGTAAGAATACGATAAAGGCAAACATGGCAACAATAATACCGATGATAATAACAGCCGCCACAATTGCATTCGTAATATTGCCGGCACCTTTAATATAAGTATTATACAAAGCTGTCAAGTCACTTGGTATCCGGGCTACAATGTTAACTAACAGGATAATGGAAATACCATTTCCTACACCCTTTTCCGTAATCTGCTCGCCCAGCCACATCATAAATGCAGCACCGGCTGTCAACGCTGCCACGGCAACAATCATGGACGTATAGCCATCATTTTTAAAGAGATTTTGATTGCGGAAACCAATAATCATTGCCGCACCCTCGATAATTGCCAGCGCAATAGAAAGATACCTTGTATACTCATTAATCTTCTTACGTCCGTCCTCGCCGTCCTTCTGCATTTCCTCCAGACGAGGAATCGCAATGGTTAAAAGCTGTAAAATAATGGACGCCGTAATATACGGTGTAATGTTCAGGGCAAAGATGGACATTCTTGAGAAAGAACCACCTGTCATAACATCCAGAAAACCTAAAGACTGGTTCTGGTTAAATAATTCCTGTATTACTCCGCTGTTTACTCCGGGAATCGGAATGTTACATCCGATTCGGACAATAATCACGCCCACTAATACGAAAAGGAGCTTCATGCGGATTTCTTTTGTTTTTAACGCATTCTGAAGGGTTGTTAACATTAAATCACCTCTGCTTTTCCACCCGCAGCCTCAATCTTTTCTGCGGCACTTGCACTGTAAGCATTTACCTTAACCACAAGTTTTTTACTTAATTCCCCATTTCCAAGAATCTTTACTCCATCCTTTGGATTGCTGACAATTCCCTTTTCTATAAGAGCTGCTACAGTAACCTCAGCACCATCTTCAAAAACATTCAGACGGTCAACACCGATTCCCACAATGTTCTTGCTATTGATGTTTGTAAATCCCCTCTTTGGTAATCTTCTATACAATGGCAGCTGGCCGCCTTCAAAACCAGGTCTTGGAGCCCCAGAACGGGCCTTCTGTCCTTTGTGACCTTTACCGGCAGTTTTACCATTGCCTGAACCGTGACCACGACCTCTTCTAAACTCATTGCTGTGTTTGGAGCCGTCGGCCGGTTTCAACTCTGATAAATTCATTCTCTGCACCTCCTTGCTTAGATTTCCTCAACCTTAACCAAATGTCTTACCTGCTGCACCATTCCTCTTGTTGCAGCATTGTCCGGCATTTCTACTGTTTTGTTTAACTTTCTAAGGCCAAGAGCTTCTACTGTTTTTCTATGCTTTGGAATTGCTCCAATTGTAGATTTTACTAATGTAATTTTTAACTTATCTGCCATTTCCTTGCACCTCCTAGCCCAATACTTCTTCTACGGAAATACCGCGAAGCTTTGCTACTTCTTCCGGAGTTTTAAGTTCCTTCAAGCCCTCGATCGTTGCCAGCACAACATTCTGCTTGTTACGGGAACCTAATGATTTTGTACGGATGTTTTTAAATCCAGCCAGCTCTAACACCGCACGGGCAGGACCGCCTGCGATGATACCGGTACCTTCCGGAGACCTTTTCATCAATACGGAGGCACTTCCGAATTTACCAATGTAATCATGTGGAATACTCTTATTTTCATCCAGAGGTACTTCGATGAGCTTCTTCATAGCATCCTCTTTTCCCTTACGGATTGCTTCCGGAATTTCCATTGCCTTCCCTAAACCTGCACCAACATGACCGTTACCGTCACCAACTACAACTAAAGCGGTGAATCTGAAATTACGGCCACCCTTTACAACCTTGGTAACACGTTTAATTGACACTACTTTATCTTCTAATTCAAACTGACTAGCATCAATAATTTCACGTTTCATGAGTTTTCCTCCTTGCTTAGAATTCCAGACCAGCTTCTCTAGCTGCGTCTGCTAATGCTTTTACTTTTCCCTGATAAATATAACCGCCGCGGTCAAACACAACAGCTTTAATACCGTTGTCCAATGCCTTTTTGGCAATTACCTCGCCAAGCTTTGTGGCAGCTTCTACATTGTTCGTCTTTTCCAAGCCTTCCTTCACATCGCTCTGGAGTGTGGAGGCAGAAACGATTGTATTACCAGCTACATCATCAATAATCTGCGCATACATATGATTGTTACTGCGGAACACGGCCAAACGTGGTTTCTCAGGAGTACCGGACAAACGGCTACGTATTCTTCTGTGTTTGTTTCTGCGAACTTCGCTTCTATTTATTTTACTAACCATTCTTATCTACTCCTTTCTTATTTCTTACCAGTCTTACCAACTTTACGCCTGATCACTTCATCCTCGTACTTGATACCTTTGCCCTTATATGGCTCCGGTGCTCTCTTCTCGCGGATTTCAGCAGCGTACTGGCCAACTTTTTCTTTGTCAATTCCCTTTACGATAATGAGGTTCTGTCCATCTACCGTAACTTCAATACCCTCTGGATCCTCCATCTCAACCGGATGGGAGTATCCAAGAGAAAGTACTAATTTTTTACCCTGCTTTGCAGCACGGTAACCAACACCATTTACTTCCAGTCTCTTTTCATAACCTTCCGTAACACCGATAATCATGTTGTTAATCAGCGTTCTTGTTAAACCGTGAAGGGATTTCATTTTCTTTAAATCATTCGGGCGGGAAACTTTCACTTCTTCGCCTTCTTTTGTAATGGTCATCTCTGCAGGTAACACTCTGTTCAGTGTACCCTTAGGACCTTTTACCGTCACCTGATTATTTTCTGCAATATCTACAGTTACGCCTGCAGGTATCGCGATAGGCATTCTTCCAATTCGTGACATGCCGGTACCTCCTATTTTTTATTAGAGTTTTCTTGTTTCTATGTGCTCTGCGCGATTACCACACAAACGCCAGCACTTCGCCGCCAACGTTCTGCTTGCGCGCCTCTTTATCGGTCAGCACACCTTTGTTTGTGGAAATAATAGCAATTCCCAGTCCGCCAAGAACCTTTGGCAGCTCCTCTGTGTTTGCATACACACGAAGACCCGGTTTGGAAATTCGTTTCAAGCCGGAAATAATCTTCTCGTTCTTGTCCTTGCCATATTTCATTGTGATATGGATGGATTTGAAACCATCAACTT
>JAFLTC010000041.1 GCA_022510615.1 Lachnospiraceae bacterium
CATGAAATATCATAGTATTCCATGTTACCATCGGAATACCGGGAACAACGGAATGGAATTTCAATGTTCTCTTTTATAGTAGTCGGGTTTTCGGCATCATCAACACTCACTAATTTTAATGGGAGTTTGTAGGAAATAAAGGAAGGATTAGTCTTCATCTGTGTTGATATATATTTGGTGTCCGCATCAATATCATGGAAACGGAACATAAAGGAAAGAGTATAGGTTTTTTCGCTGGTGTCTGTGTTGTTTATTTTAAATTGTACATAGTCTTCCTCACTGCCAAAGATACTGCTAAAGGCGTAAGTGGGTGATCCTCCTTCGGCATCGAGAAGTCCATAACCTTTATCAAGTTTTGTCAAGTTGCCACTCATAAGTCCCGACGTGTCTGTGGCTTTCCAGGAAAATACATCACCTTCCTTTATTGAGTCAAGAGTTGTGCCTGCCCCGTCAAAATCTTCAAAATATTCCACATCCAGTTTATTAATATTAAACTCCTCCTCTGTGTCTTTTGTTACGGTAACGGTAATTTCTCCATATTTGCCGGAATCATAATCCGAAGTGGCGCGTACCGTAATTGTTGTTTCCGCAGCCACACTGTCGGTGACGGTAAGAGTATTTGTATCGCCTGTTTCGGAGGCAAGGGATGCTCCTTCTACCGGGCTTGGTATCGACCAGGTAACATCCTTTGACGGAGTTCCGGTGACCTCGACTTTGGCGGAAAGCTGTAAAGGCAGACCGGAGGAGACGGTTGTCTTATTGCCGGCACTTGTTATTGTTACGTTATCGACGGTGCTGGCTTGTACGGTAAGAGTATATTCGGCCGATTTACTCTGGTCATATACTGAGGTTGCCTTGACATGGATTTGCGTATCAGCTGTAACATTGCCTACTGTCAGAAGTCCCGTGGAATTAATAGAGGCTCCCTCTACGGTAGGTTCAATACTCCAGGTCACAGATGTGTTCGGATTTCCGGTGCTAGATACATTGGCTCTCAGCTGCAACGTAGAATTCTGGTAAATATCGGTAACATTGCCCGCGGCAGAAATCGATATGGAGTCAATGGTCCGTGCGGCTACTGTAACGGTGGCAGTACCGGATACGTCAGGGTTTTCTACGGAGGTGGCTTTTACGGTAATAGTTGTATCAGCGTCTACATCTCCCACACTTAATAGGCCGCTTTCGCTGATGGATGCACCCTCTACAGCCGGATCAATGGAATACGTAACGCCCTGTGGTGGATTTCCGGCGCCTTCTACCTTGGAAGTAAACTGTAATGTGCTATTCTGGTAAATTATTTTGGCGTTTCCCTGGGCGTTGACCGTTACACCGGATACCGCTGGTTTATCTACATAGAACATCAAATCATCAATATAGTAGACGGCATTTATGTTGCCGGTAAGATCAGAATCACGGCAGATATAAAGTCTGTTGTTGCTTCCGTTATACTTTCCGCTGGTATTTGCCGGGAAGGTATAGGTGCCGGTAATATAATACCAGGTGTCTGGCTCGGCATTCCATTTAACAGCCGGATTACTATAGCCCCATCGTTCATTAATGACAAGATTTAATTTTTTCTTGATATCCGGATTGCTTTCATACTTGAGATAAGCAGAGATTTTTACGGTTTTTCCGGCATATTTTGGATCCACATCCATCCAGGCCAGTACATCGTAGGAACTGCTTGTATAGCCCTGACTGGAGTCAAAACGGATGACATCTCCTCGCTCCGGGTCCGATACGGTGCTGTAGGCATCCGGTGAGCGGTAAGTAAGACCAAAAGGATTTGTCTCCGTGCTTTCATTCAGCTGCGTCTGTTTGTCTGTGAGGACAGGCGTCTGGTTCTCGACAATAGTAAAGGAAGCGGTGTCATTGATCGAGTTATCAGTGGCAGCTACTGCCGTAACAGTAATTTTTGCTCCAATCGTAGCATCGGAGGCGATAGAAAGCAGTCCGTCAGCGCTGATGGAAACCCCGGCTCTCTCCGTTACGGACCAGCTAATGTCCCCTTCATAGGTTCCCGCTGTTGTGAGTGCAAGTTTTTCTCCCTGCTTAATTCCGGTACGGTTATTGCCCGGAATCACAATAGAGAGTGGAGCTGATGGATTGGAAGAAGGGCTGTTGGAAGGATCTGCCGATGGAGATGGTGTTGGCTGCGTCGGGGTATTGGATGGCGCTGCTGAAGCCGTTACCGATGGGGGTGCCGACGGACGATTAGATGAATTCGGAGTCGGTGTGGTATCCACTGCTTTGTCATAAACGGAAACAAGACAGGAAGCCTTAGCGCCCCGTCCGTCAGCGGAAGTTGCAAATATTTTAGTGGTGCCGACTTTTTTTGCAGTTACCACGCCCTTGCTATTGACAGAAGCAACTGATTGATCCGTAGAGTACCAGTTGAATTTTTTTACAGTTGCATTTTTTGGAGATATAACTTTTGCTGTTAATTGTTCAGAAGTTTTTCCGCTCCTTAAATTAATGGAGAGTGTTGTTTTGTTTAAAGAAATTTTCTTTACCTTTTTCACAGATTTAATGACAGTTACTTGAATCGTTGCCTTAATCTTGTTGTTTTTCTTGGCTTTGATTGTGATAGTAGCTTTTCCGGGCTTCCTGGCAAGAATTCTACCTTTTTTGTTGACGGAAGCAATCTTTTTTTTACTGCTTTTATAGGTCAACTTAGTAGATTTTTTTGCCTTTGACGGAAATACCGTTGCTTTAATCTTAAAGGATTGTCCCTTTTTTAGAGTTAAAGTACTGGATACTTTTTTCGCCTTTGTCGTATAAGGTGCAGTTAATTGAATTTCTTTTGCTGTGGTCGTTTTTCCTGCCTTTGCCTGTCCGGGAACAGATGCAACGGCAAGAGCGGCAGCTGAAAAGACTGCAATGACTCTTTTTGACTGCCGAAGAAACTTCAAGTCACACATGTTTAAACCTCCTATCTATATTAATGTGTATATTAATATGTATATGCTAAGACTTCCGGTTTATGCCAAAAGAAATCATGGTTTACATATATGGGACAAGACAGGTTTTAAAGTGGCACCGTTATGCTAGACTTTTCCCATCCTCTATGTTAGAATATATTGTAATATATTTTCTGCATATACTTACAAATGTAAATTGATTAAAAAGGAGTAGTGACATACATATGAAAGCGAAAACTATTTTAAAGGAAAGAGCGCTTTTAGCGACGGTGATTATGATTATCGTTGTGGTTATTCTTTTTCTTACAACGTATTTTCAAATTGGCATCATTGTGGAGGATCGCAGCCTCGGTCGCATGGAGGAAGGTGTTAACAGGGCTACCAAGGAAATTACAGATAAGCTGGCCAGGGACAGTCAGATTTTAAATGCTACCGCAAGCATTCTTGCGAATACGGAAAATTTTGATGTAGAAACTATGAAAAGAACGATGGGTGCCGTTTCTCCTTTGTTGGAAACGATTAGGATATCTGTTTTGATGCCGGACAATACAATTGTTGGACCAGATACCACTGTGTTAGATGGTAAAGGCAGGCTTTCCTTTGAGGAACTGGCTAAGAAGGGGGAACATGTATCCAGTCGTCAGAGCAGTGTTGTTGATGATACTCCTATCTTCCGCCATTATGTACCGATTGAAAAAAACGGAAAAACCGTTGCCATTCTATACGGCTCAACAAGATTATCCGAATTTCCTGAAAATTTAAATATTGATAACATATACAATGCCAGTGCCAGTGTTTATCTCGTAGATACTGAAAATGGCGAGTTTCTTATGGACACATGGCACGATTCATTAGGAAGCATTCAAGACTTTGGTGTGGCTGATACAAGAAACGATGTGAATTGGGACCAGAAAGTACAGGAGTTACTGCACGAGGAAAAAGGGTATGTTGTGATTCGTCCGGAAGGTTCCGATGAATGGATGTATTTTTATTATGCACCGGCAGGAATTAACCATTGGTCGGTTGCCATCTCGGTTCCGGAGGACGAGGCTTTTGCCAATTTATACGCGATTCGTTATGTTTTCTGGGTAATAGCTCCTATTATGGCTGTTGCCGTGGTACTTTATTATATCTGGGTCTATCAGAATACAAAAAGAGTGACTGAGAGAGCAGTAGAGCAGGCAGTGCTGGAGGAAAAACTGCAGAAGGCAGAGGCGGCAGAGCGGGCAAAAACGATGTTTTTATCCAATATGTCACATGATATCCGCACTCCGATGAATGCCATTATCGGTTTTACAACATTAGCGGAGACGAATATAGACAATAAAGAACGGGTACAGGGATATCTTGCTAAAATTTTGTCCTCCAGTAATCATTTGCTCAGTCTTATTAACGATGTGCTGGATATGAGCCGTATTGAGAGCGGCCGTCTTAACATTGAAGAAAAAGAATGCAGTATTTCAGAAATTTTTAGGGATATGCGTAATATTATCCAGACACAAATGCAGACAAAGCAGTTAAATTTCTCTATGGACACGATAGATATTGTGAATGAAGATATTTATTGTGACAAGCTCCATTTAAACCAGGTACTGTTAAATCTTTTAAGCAATTCCATTAAATTTACTCCGGTAGGTGGGTCGGTTTCCCTTACGATTAAGCAGATGTATGATGCACCGGAAGGCTACGGTGCCTATGAAATTCGTGTCAAGGATACCGGTATTGGTATGAGTCCCGAATTTGTCGAGCATCTGTTTGAGCCATTTGAGCGTGAACGAAACTCCACTGTCAGTGGTATTCAGGGTACCGGTCTGGGAATGCCGATTTCGAAAAGTATTGTGGAAGCGATGGGTGGTACCATTCAGGTAGAAACGGAGCAGGGAAAAGGAACCGAATTTATTATTGACCTTAAATTCCGTCTGCTGTCCGAGAACAAACAGGTTGAAAAGATTCAGGAGCTGGAGGGGTTACGGGCCCTTGTGGTGGATGACAGCTTTGTCACTTGTGACAGTGTGACGAAAATGCTGGTGAAGGTTGGTATGCGTGCCGAATGGACCTTGCGGGGTAAGGAGGCCGTTCTTCATGCCAAGCAGGCAATTGAAATGGGGGACAGATTTTCTGCCTATATCATTGACTGGGCATTGCCGGATCTGGGTGGAATTGAAGTGGTAAGACAGATTCGCTCCTTGGTCGGTGACGATATACCGATTCTCATACTGACTGCCTATGACTGGAGTCTGTTTGAGGAAGAGGCAAGAAATGCCGGTGTTACCGCCTTTTGTAATAAACCAATCTTTTTATCGGAATTGCGGGATACGCTTGCTTCAACCGTCGGCGTAGTGGAATCTTCCCCGGAAGAGGTTTTACCGGAAACAGTGGAAGAATTAAAAGGAAAGCGGCTGCTTTTGGTAGAGGATAACGAATTAAACCGTGAAATAGCGGAAGAAATTTTAGTAGAAAGCGGTTTTGTGATTGAAACAGCGGAGGATGGAACGATAGCCGTTGATATGGTGAAAGAATCAGAACCGGGCTACTATGATTTGATTCTTATGGATGTGCAGATGCCGATTATGAATGGATATGATGCTACAAGGGCCATTCGGGCATTGGAAAATCAAGACCTTGCCAATATCCCTATTATCGCTATGACGGCAAATGCCTTTGATGAAGACAAGAAGAT